>NZ_CAJUBK010000026.1 GCF_910584465.1 uncultured Oscillibacter sp. | reverse complement strand
GGGATGAAGCGCAGGGCGATGGACATGATCATGGTCAGCTCATGGACCGGCACATGGAAGCGCTTCAGGCCGCTCAGCAGCCGCTCCAGCCCGTCGGTGAGGCTGATGGGGCTGGTGGTGTAGGTCATGAGGAAGGTCCCCATGATGAGCAGCATGATGCGCAAGATCATGAACGCGGCGTTCCGCAGGCCCGTGTCCGTGATGTGGAACGGCCCCCAGGCCCAGAGCTCACCCTCCCCGGGGGTGAAGAACAGGTTCAAGATCCCGGTGAAGACGATGATGAACAGCACCGGCTTCAGGCCCTTCACCAGGGCCCTGAGCCCGACCTTCGAGATCCGGACGCAGGCGGCCAGCACCAGGGCCATCAGGCCGTAGGCCAGGAAGCTGCCGGCGGTGAACAGCGCCGTGATGTACAGCACCACCAGCAAGATCTTCGTCCGGGGGTCCAGCTTGTGGGCCGGGGTGTCCCCCGGGAAATACTGCCCCAGGGTGATGTCTTTCAGCATGCCGCTCCTCCCCCTCCCAGGGCCAGGAGCTGCTGCTCCAGGGCCTCCACGGTGTAGACGGCGGGGTCGATGTCCACGCCCCGCTCCCGCAGGGCCATGGCCACCCGGGTGATCTGGGGCACGTCCAGTCCGGCGGAGAGGAGCTCCTCCGCCCTGGCGAAGACCTCCGCTGGAGCGCCGCTCATGAGGACATGGGCGGACTTCAGGACCAGGATGCGGTCCGCGTTCCGGGCGATCTCGTCCATATTGTGGCTGACCAGAATGATGGTGGTCCCCTTGTTCCGGTGGTACTCCCGGATGTTGGCCATCAGATCGTCCCGCCCCGCCGGGTCCAGGCCCGCCGTGGGCTCGTCCAGCACCAGGACCTTCGGCTCCATGGCCAGCACCCCCGCCAGGGCCGCCCGGCGCTTCTGCCCGCCGGAGAGCTCGAAGGGGGAGCGGTCCAGCTGCCCGTCCCGCAATCCCACCAGGCGGGCGGCCTCCCGGACGGCGCGGTCCAGCGCGTCCCCGGTCTTGCCCTGGTTCCGGGGGCCGAAGGAGATGTCCCGATAGACCGTCTCCTCGAAGAGCTGGTACTCCGGGTACTGGAACACCAGGCCCACCTGGAAGCGGACGTCCCGGATCTTCTTCGGCTCGGCCCAGATGTCCCTCCCGTCCAGCAGGACCTGCCCGCTGGTGGGCCGGAGGAGGCCGTTCAGATGCTGGATCAGGGTGGATTTCCCGGACCCGGTGTGGCCGATGATCCCCAGGAACTCCCCCTGCTCCACGGCGAAGCTGACGTCCTCCACCGCGCTGCGCCGGAAGGGCGTCCCGATGCCGTAGGTATGGGTCAGGTTTTTGATCTCCAGGATCGACAAGGCTCTGTCCCTCCGTCCATATCACTTCAGCGCCGCGGCCACGGCGGCGGCGCACTCCTCCACGCCCAGGGCGTCCAGGGGCACGTCCCAGCCGCGGCGGCGCAGGCGGTCCAGCAGGTCCACGGTGTCCGGCACCGTCAGCCCCAGGTGCCGCAGCCGGTTCACCTGGCGGAACACCTCCTGCGGCGTCCCGTCCAGGTCCACCCGGCCGTCGTTCATGACGATGACCCGGCCGGCCCCCTCCGCCTCGTCCATGTGGTGGGTGATGAGGACCACGGTGATCCCCTTCTCCCGGTTCAGGCGGTGGACGGTGGAGAGCACCTCCCGCCGCCCCGTGGGGTCCAGCATGGCGGTGGCCTCGTCCAGGACGATGCACTCCGGCTCCATGGCGATGACCCCGGCGATGGCGACGCGTTGCTTCTGCCCGCCGGAGAGGAGGTGCGGCGCGTGGGTGACGAACTCCTCCATGCCCACGGCCTCCAGCGCGGCGTCCACCCGCTTCCGGATCTCCTCCGTGGGCACGCCCAGGTTCTCCGGGGCGAAGGCCACGTCCTCCTCCACCACGTTGGCCACGATCTGGTCGTCCGGGTTCTGGAACACCATGCCCACCCGCTGGCGGACCGCCAGGAGCAGGCTTTGGTCCAGGGTGTCCATCCCCTCCACGTAGACCTTCCCCCCGGCGGGGAGCAGGACCGCGTTGAAGGTCTTGGCCAACGTGGACTTCCCGGAGCCGTTGTGCCCCAGGATGACCACGAAGCTGCCCTTCTCGATGGTGATGTCCACGCCCCGCAGGGCATACACCGCTTTTTGCCCCTCGTCCGCCGGGTAGGCGAACCGGAGGCTCTCCGTCCGAATCATCTCGTTCATCTGCGGCCTCTCCTCCCCGCCCGCTCACAGGACCACCGCCCCGTGGCCCCGCAGGGCAGGGCCAGGCCCGTCTCCCTCACGGGGAGCCCCAGCTCGTCCCAGGTGCACTCCCCGCCATGTCTCTTTTTGACCAGCAGCTCCAGCAGGTATCCCAGCACCGACGGGGCCAGGCCCGTGGTGTAGGAGTTGATGAGCACGAACAGCGGCTCGTCCGACAAAGCGCCGGCGCAGAGCTCCACGAAGGGGTACAGGTCCTCCTCCAGCTTCCAGACCTCGCCGCCGGGGCCCCGGCCATAGCTGGGCGGGTCCATGACGATGGCGTCGTAGGTCTTCCCCCGGCGGATCTCCCGCTCCACGAACTTCGCGCAGTCGTCCACGATCCAGCGGACGGGCGCCTCCGCCAGGCCGGACAGCCTCGCGTTCTCCCGGGCCCAGGTCACCATGCCCTTGGCCGCGTCCACATGGCAGACGCTGGCCCCGGCCTTGGCGCAGGCCAGGGTCGCCCCGCCGGTGTAGGCGAACAGGTTCAGCACCCGGATGGGCCGGCCGGCGCCGCGGATCTTCTCGGCCATGAAGTCCCAGTTCACCGCCTGCTCCGGGAAGAGGCCGGTGTGCTTGAAGTTCATGGGCTTCACCTGGAAGGTCAGAGCGCCGTAGCGGATCTTCCAGCTCTCCGGCAGGGCCTCCTTCTCCCAGTGCCCGCCGCCGGTGGAGGAGCGGAGGTATCTCCCGTCCGCCTTCCGCCAGGCGGGATGCCGCCGGGGCGTCTCCCAGATGGCCTGCGGGTCCGGGCGGACCAATACCTGCCGGTCCCAGCGCTCCAGCCGCTGGCCGCACCCGCAGTCCAAAAGCTCATAGTCCTCCCATCGATCCGCGATCCACATGGCCGTCCCTCCTCGTCCTCTCACGATCATAAAACCAAATCATTATACCGCCCTATGGGGCATCTCGTCAACCATACATTGCCGGATTTGGGCAGGAGCCACAAAAAGTTTCCATCTTGGGGAACGATCGGGCATCCCCTCTTGACATATATAGGCATTCGATATATTATATAGGCAGTCGATATATCAGAGCGAGAGATGCCAAATGAGGAGGCTGCCTATGGAACTGGAGAAAAGCCTGGTCAGCGGGAGCATGTCCCTGCTGGTGCTGAAGCTGCTGGAGGACGGGGACCTGTACGGCTATCAGATGATCGAAGAGCTCCGCCGGAGGAGCGACGACACCTTCCGCCTCCGGGCGGGGACGCTGTACCCCCTCCTCCACGGCCTGGAGGAGAAGGGCTGCGTCACCGCCTACGAGCGGACGGCGGACAGCGGCAAGGCCCGCCGCTATTACCACCTGACGGAGCGGGGGCGGGACGTCCTCCGGGAGAAGGAGGACGCCTGGGACGCCTACGCCCGGGCCGTGGGCCGGGTGCTGAAGGGGGGCGCGTGCCTTGCCTGAGACGATCCAAGCCTACCTGGAGGCGGTCCAGGCGCAGATCCGCTGGAAGCGGGCCCGGCCCGTCCTGATCCAGGAGCTGGAGCGGCACCTGGAGGACCAGCGGGACGATCTTCTAAAAGAGGGCAAGCCGGCGGAGGAAGCGGAGCGGCTGGCGGTGGAGGACATGGGGGATCCGGTGACGGTGGGGACGGAGCTGGACGCCGTCCACCGGCCCCGGCCCCAGTGGGGGCTGCTGGGGCTGACCTTCGCCCTGGCGCTGACGGGGACGGTCCTGCGGGCGTTCTTCTTCCGCGCCGATCCCCATACCCTCAGCATCTATGTGCTGGCGAGGACCTTCGCCTCCCTGGGCCTGGGCGCGGCGGCGATGCTGGGGCTGTACCTCCTGGACGTCTCCCGGCTGGCCCGGCACGGCAGGGCCCTGTACATCGCCGTACTGCTCCTGGGCGGGGGGATGTTCCTGCTCTCCGTGAGCCAAGCCCCCTTCCGGTCCCCCGGCTCCTACCGTCTCCTCTTTTATCTCTCCCAGACCTTCCCGGTCGTCTATGCCCTATGGATATATACACGGCGGGGCGGACGATGGAGAGGCTTCTCCCTTTCCATCGCCGGAGGCGTCCCCCTGGCGATCGTCTGCGCCATATATCCCAGCATGACCAACCTGATCCTGCTTTCCCTCAGCGTCCTCGTGCTGATGCTCCTCGCCGCAGGGCAGGACTGGTTCGGCGTGGGACGCCGGAAGGGGCTGTGCGTGGTCCTGGGGGCCGCCTCCGGCCTCCTGGCCTATCTGTTCTCCCGGGGCTATCACACCGCGTTCCTGGAAAGGATACAGATCGCCCTCCATCCGGAGCTGGACCCGCTGGGCAGAGGCTTCTGCAGCTGGATGTTCTACATGTTCTGGGAGGATGTCCGCCCCTTCCAAGACCATCTGGGCACTGCCGGCATCGGCGGGATCGCTGTCGTCCGCGGGCCCAACGGCCGGGAATGGGGGGCCATGGACTTTGGCTGCAACTTCCTCCCCGCCGAGCTGGCCAGATCCTGGGGCTGGGTCCCTCTCCTCCTGCTGCTGGCGGCGCTGACGGCCCTGCTCCTCTGGCTGCTGGTGAAGGGGCTGCGGCAAACGTACCTGCTGGGCCGCTTCGTGGTCCTGGCGGTGGTCATCTCCCTGGCGGTCCAGACGCTGTTCAGCGTGATGCTGAACTTCGGCCTCGTCCTCTCCTTCGCCAGCCTGCCGCTGATGGTCGGGGATCTGCAGACGGTCGTCGACATGGCCCTCATCGGCCTGGCGCTGTCGGTGTTCCGGGGCGGGTCCATCGCCCGGGAGGATCCCGCCCGGCCGCTCCGGCAGAGGAAGCGGCTGCGGATAAAGGTCGAGTACCAGTGAAGGATGCCTCCCCGCCATATGGCGGGGAGGCATCCTTCATGCAGAGTGTCGAAACAGTAGAGGAAACTTCTTCGGCGGGGAGGCGTCCTTCACGCCTTTTTGATAGGGTGCCGGATCACGGTCCTCCGCTTCTCCGGCGGGACCTTCCGGGCGTCAGAGAGGTAGATCTCATGGTGCCGGCGGGCCTCGCTCAGGTCGCCGGCATAGCCCCGCTCCCGGATGAACGCGTCCATCGCCGCCACCGACTCCGGCTCGTCGTCATAGGGCCCCACATGCATCATCTGGACGCAAAGCCCCTCCTCCACCGTCCAAAACTTCGCGGCGGAGCAGTCCAGCCCCTTCTTCCGGGAGGCGGTCTCCACCGCCCAGGCCAGATCCGCCGGGGCAATGAAGTCCGGCAGGCGGATGGCGGAGGTCCAGAGGAAGCCGTCCTTGTCCCCATAGTCGATGCTCCCTCCCCCCTTCTGCCGCCAGAAGCCCTCCAGGGGCGGGACCACGTACTCGAAGGCGCCCTCGATGCGCCGGCCGGTCCGGGCGCTCATCTTCAGGGTGTAGGCCACGGCGTACAGCACGCCTATGGCCCGCTGGTAGGCCCCGCCCTCCTCGTTGGGGTCCCCCGCCCCTTCCACGGCGACATAGTTCATCGCCGGGACCGTCACGATCTCCGGCCTCCTCTTCGGCAGGTAAAACTCCTTGAACTCCTTTTTGAAATCGAACGCCATCGCGGATCCTCCTCCATACTTGATGTCCCATAGTTTACCATATCCCGCAGGGGACGCAAGCGCCGATCGATCCCCTCTCGGAAATCCGCGCCAAAATATTGACTAACGGCGGATCTTCCGGTATAATTAAGAAGATGTCTAGCGAGGACCCCGCGCCGCGGCCCCGACGGGCGGCGGCATCCTTTTACATCCCTCTCCGACAAAAAACGACGAAAGGAAACTGCCATGCGTCCGATCCGACTCCCCAAACGCTTCCTATCCGGCCTGCTGGCCGGGGCCCTGTCCCTCACCCCCGCCATGGCCTTCACCGACACCGGCGGCCACTGGGCCGAGCCCGCCATCGACAAGTGGAGCCAGGAATACGGCGTGCTCCAGGGCTATGACGACGGCTCCTTCCGGCCCGACGCCTCCATCACCCGGGGCGCTTTCGCCGGGATCCTGGACCGCTTCCTCCAGTTCCAGTCCGCCGCGCCGGCGGGGACCTTCTCCGACACCGCGGGGAGCCGCTGGGAGGACGCCATCCTGAAGCTCAACGCCGCCGGCGTCTACCTGGGCAGCGGCGGCAAGGCCCTGCCGGGGGACAGCATCACCCGCCAGCAGGCCATGACCATGGTGGCGCGGGCCTTCCGGCTGGGGGGCCTGGACAGCGCCCTCCCCTATCCCGACGAGGCCCAGGTGGCGGATTACGCCCGCCCCTACATCGCCGAGCTCACCGTCCGGGGCTGGATCCCCGTCGCGGAGGGAGGCGGCTTCCGCCCCACCGAGCCCATGACCCGGGCGGAGCTGGTGTCCCTGCTGGACAACATGATCCAGGTCCTGATCCAGGACGGCGAGGCCTGGTCCGGCGACGTGGAGGGCAGCCTCCTCATCAACGCCGCGGAGGGCGCCGCATTGTCGAACATGACCATCTCCGGCGACCTCCTCATCGCCCCCGGCGTCACCGGGCCCGTCATCCTCGACGGCGTGACCATCCAGGGGGAGCTCCGCAACTTCAGCTCCGTCACGCCCCAGATCCTCGATGCCCTGCCGGCCGCTCCCGTCACGCCGGAGCCGCCCGGCGAACAGCCCCCCGACGAGCAGCAGCCCCCCTTCCCCGCGGAGATCGGGACGCCCGGCTCCGGGGAGGAGACGGACTGGGGCATCGTGGTGGTGCTCCCTACGCCGGGCCCCGGCGATCCCGACGGCACCGATCCCGAGCAGCCCGTCTATCCCGGCATCCAGCCCAGCGAGGTCTATGCCCCCGGCGTGACCACCGGACAGACCATCGACTACGACGGCCGGCAGATCCCCGTCTACGCGGGCACGGAACAAAGCCGGCTCTACCCCGGCGACTTCGCCTGGTCCGTGGAAAAGCCGGGCCGCCTGGTCTACAACGGCTCCGTCTTCCGCACCCGCTTCGGCATCGACGTCTCCGCTTACCAGAACCGGGCCAGCGCGGACGAGGCCATCGATTGGCAGGCCGTCCGGGACGACGGCGTGGAGTTCGCCATGGTCCGCATCGGCCTCCGGGGCTACTCCTCCGGCAAGCTCGCGGAGGACGCGTTCTACCGCCAGAACATCCAGGGCGCGATGGATGCCGGGATCGAGACCGGCGTGTACTTCTTCGCCCAAGCCGTCACCGTGGAGGAGGCCATCGAGGAGGCGGATTTCGTCATCGAGCGTCTCCGGGGGCTGGGCATCGACGGCCCGGTGGCTTACGACTGGGAGATGGGCGACTCCTCTTACCGGGTCTACGGCATCGCGCCGGAGATGGCCACGGCCTGCGCCGTTGCCTTCTGCGAACGCATCCGGGAGGCGGGCTACACGCCCATGATCTATCAGAGCTCCTACGTCGCCTACATGAAATACGACCAGGGCGCCCTCGCTCCCTATCTCCAATGGTATCCCGAATATAAGAGCGAGAGCTCCGAGAAGCTGTATCCCCAGCTGTATTACCAGCCGGACTACTGGCAATTCTCCAGCAAATGCTCCATCGCCGGCATCGGCGGCAATGTGGACGTGAACCTCCAGTTCATCCCCTGGTCCTGACGGACGGCAGGGAGCGGCCGGGCGGCGATGCCCTCCGGCCGCTCCCATGCTTTTTTGCGGGGCAGGTAAACAGCCCGCCGGGGGCCGCAGAGGCCCGGCAGATCGCCGGGCCCCTGCGGCAGATCATCTCCGCTTCACGGGATAGCAGACCTCGGTGACGAACTCGTCCGGGTCCCGGGTATCGTGGGGGCTGACGTGGTAGATGTCGAAGAAGGTGCCGTCAAAGGTCCAGCCGTTGTCCTCCACCCAGGCGGCCACAGCCTCGTTTACCGCGCCGAACTGATCGTAACTCCCACGGAAGGTAGCGGAGGCCACCTGCACCGCCGGGACGGTCTTGAACTTCACGTGCTCCGTGTCCGCATACGACCCCACCACGCTCTTCTGGATCTCCACGTCCACGTCCTGTTCCTTGAACTCACCGTCGTGGAAAATCGCCGTGCAGAGAGCCGGGTCGCCGTCCTGGATGTTCATCCGGGCGGTCTCCTGGCAGTAGATGTGCCACAGGTCCCCCTCCCTTTCGTAGGAGGGGAGGATCTGCCGCACGCTGGCTACCTGCCGCTCCGGCAGGGTCTTGATGGTCACGTCGTATTTCATCATAGTTTCATCCTTTCTCAGCCGCTCCAGGGCTGTATCCAGAAGCCGCAGCCGCCGCTCCGCCTCCTCCATGGCCTCCCAGGCCGAGGCCCGCTGAAGGCGCAGGCAGCGCTCCAGCGCCCCGGGATCGTCATAGCACCCCAGCACCTCCCGGACCGCGGCCAGGGGGAAGCCCATGTCCCGGAGGGCCCGGATGCGGGCGGCGACGGGGAGCTGGCGCTCGCTGTAGTAGCGGTAGCCGGTGAAAGGGTCGATGGATGCCGGGGCCAGGAGCCCGGCCTCGGCGTAGCGGCGCAGGGAGCGGATGCTGACTCTGGATAGTTTTGAGAATTCGCCGATCTTCAGCATAGGGATCCCTCCACAACGTTGTGAGATTTGAGCTCAGGTACAGCATAAGCCCTCGCCCCGGGGGAGAGTCAAGGGGGCATCGGGAAAAAACAGAGAAAAATTTTCAGGGAAAATTTGAGGAAAAATCTCGGAAACCCTTGACAAGACCTATGGTCATCTGCTATAGTACCATTTGTCCGTTACGGATGGATGACATGGCGGCATAGCTCAGTTGGCTAGAGCATGCGGTTCATACCCGCAGTGTCCCCGGTTCAAATCCAGGTGCCGCTACCAAGAATCCCATGGGATGCCTTGCGGCGTCCCATGGGGTCCCGTCCCTCCTTCCCTTCCCTGCGGTCTCCTCAAAGGTCCGCAGATCATTGCAGGAGAGGAAGGGCGAAGGATCGGAGCACCGTATTTCGCCGGAGGCGGGAACGGAACGGATCTCGCCATGATGACGGCCCGTTGGTCAAGTGGTTAAGACACGGCCCTTTCACGGCTGTAACATGGGTTCGAATCCCGTACGGGTCACCACCCCATAAGGCGCCGTGATGTGCGGCGTCTTATGGGCAGGAAAATTCGATAGGTATCCGGAGGCTTAGCTCAGCTGGTTAGAGCGCATGCTTCACACGCATGAGGCCACTGGTTCGAGTCCAGTAGTCTCCACCAGAGGAAACCCTAGAACTGCAACGGTTCTAGGGTTTCCTCGTGTTTTGTGCTCATTTCGTTTGTTAGTAACGTGTTAGTAACGGTGAGGCAAGTGCATTTTGTGTCAGTGCTTCACAACAGCGGAGTAATAAGCCGCCAGCTTGTCGTCAACAGCGCCTTTATCATTCAGCCAGAACGCTTTGACAATATCAACATAGGCTTCTATACTATTGATGCCATACTTTGCCAAGGTAGGGTCAATGCTACTATAGACCTCGTTCATGGCTATCCAAAACCTGTGTGGGGCCCCGCCTATGTTCATCTGCGCCATGACACGTTTGATCTGGTCGATGCTCCAGTGAGGCCCGATACTGCCGTCAGCGTTCCGCAAAAAGGACGCCCACTTTTGAGCCATCTCCTTTGTGAGGCCGCAATGTGGGCAAGCGTTTTTTGCCTCTACGATTTCTCTACTTATTCGCTCCATCTTGCAGTCCTCCGGTCTTCCTTATCAAATCCTCCTATTACAATTAATTGTAATTAGGAGGATTTGATATGTCTATTCTGGGAGCAGTGATCGTCCCCCATCCGCCGCTGATCATCCCCACGGTGGGACGCGGGCGGAGGACAGGAGGTCCAGACTACCATTGACGCCTACCGGACCGCCGCAAAGCAGGTGGCCGCATGGGAGCCGGAGGTGCTGATCATCACTTCACCCCATCAGGTCATGTACGCCGACTACTTCCACATCTCTCCGGGCCGGGGTGCCGCCAGAGGCATGTCCGCCTTCGGTGCGGCCCAAACCAAACTGCGTGTGGAGTACGACGCTCCGCTGCGGGACGAGATCATCCGCCGTGCGGAGTCTGCCGGTCTCCGGGCCGGGATGCTGGGAGAGCGGGACCCGTCTTTGGACCACGGCACCTTCCTGCCCTTGTATTTCCTCCGGGAGGCCGGGGTGGACTGCCCCATCCTCCGCATTGGCCTGTCCGGGTCCTCTCCCCTGGACCACTACCGGCTGGGCCAGTGCATTGCTCAGGCGGTGGAGGCTCTGGGGCGCAGAGCTGCGTTCATCGCCAGCGGAGATCTGTCCCACAAGCTGCGGGAGGACGGACCCTACGGCTTTGCCCCGGAGGGTCCGGAGTTCGACCGGCCGATCACCGAGGCTATGGCGGCGGGGGATCTCCTCTGATCCCTCACGATGGACCCTGCTCTCTGTGACCGGGCGGCGGAGTGCGGTCTGCGCTCTTTCCAGATCATGGCGGGGGCGCTGGACGGATTGGCTGTGGAGTCAAAGCTCCTCAGCTACGAGGGCGTCACCAGCGTAGGCTACGGAGTGGCCACGTTTACTGTCACCGGCCCGGACGAGGACCGCCGCTTTGGGGAGCGGTGCGCTGAACTGGAGCGCACCCGGCTGGCGGAGAAAAAGGTCTCCGAGGATGCCTGGGTCAAGCTGGCCTGGCTGTCTCTGGAGACCTTTGTGAAAACTGGAAAGCGGCTGAAGCGTCTGCCGGGCGGTCTGCCCGCCGAAATGACCGCCCAGACTGCGGGGCCTTCGTCTCCCTCCTTGTCCACGGCCAACTCCGAGGCTGCATCGGCACTACCGGGCCAACCACCGAGAGCGTGGCCTGGGAAATCGTGCAGAACGCCGTTTCCGCCTGTTCCCGAGACCCGCGTTTCCCGCCAGTGACAGTTTCAGAGCTGGGCAGCCTGGAATACAGTGTGGATGTGCTGGGCCAGCCGGAGCCCATCTCCTCTCCGGCAGAGCTGGATGTGAAAAAGCACGGCGCGATCGTCTCCTGCGGCGGTCGTCGCGGCCTGCTGCTGCCCGATTTGGAGGGCGTGGACACGGTGGAGCAGCAGATCGGCATCGCCCGGCAGAAGGGCGGCATCAGCTCCCGGGAGGAGTACACCTTGGAGCGGTTTGAGGTGGTGCGGCACACATGATCTGCGGATCGTGTTTTCACCACTGTGCCTTATCCGAAGGCCAGACTGGCCTCTGCCGGGCCAGAGCCTGTCGGGACAGAGCCGTCGTCCCTCTGAACTACGGCAAAGTGACCAGTCTGGCCTTGGGCCCCATCGAGAAGAGACCCCTGCGGCGGTTCCGCTCCGGAAGTTCGATCATGTCTGTGGGCAGCTTTGGGTGCGATCTGCGCTGTCCCTTCTGCCAGGGCCACGAGATTCCCATGGCCGGAGAGGGGAAGCTTGAGACGGTGGAACTCTCACCGGAGGCGCTGGCGGATAAAGCGCTGGAACTGCGGGCAACATCGGAGCGGCCTACACTTACAACGAGCCGTTGGTGGGCTATGAGTACGTCCGGGACTGCGCTGTCCTGCTCCGTGAGCGGGGGATGCTCAACGTCCTGGTCACCAACGGCACCGTCGAAGCGGCCCCCCTGGCGGGAACTGCTGCCGCTGATCGACGCTGCCAACATCGACCTGAAGGGCTTCACGCCTGAGTGGTACAAGAGGCTGGGTGGTGATCTGGAGACAGTGAAGAGATTTGTCACCCTGGCAGCAGGGCAGTGTCATGTGGAGGTGACCACGCTTTTAGTCCCCGGTGAGGATGACAGCGTAGAGGGGATCAACGCATTAGCCCAATGGCTGGCCTCGGTGGATCGGGACATCCCTCTGCACCTGTCCCGGTCCTTCCCAAGATACCGGATGATGGATAGGCCGCCCACGCCGGTAGAGCGGGTGTACCAACTGACAGATGCGGCGAGGGAGTATCTGACGTTTGTCTATACGGGGAATTGCTGATCTGCTTTTGGTTGCTGTTTTTCAGGAAAGGCCGGCGATCGTCATGGAACATCACCGTCTGTGAATAGGGTCCCGGCAAACACTGGAGAGAAATTTGCGGATCAAATAAAGCGATGTTTTACCATCGAGCGTATCGGCATGAAAATTCGAACAGCCTGATGGCCCGATCCCCTGCACAAGCCAGGTGTCGGGCCATCAGGCTCTTGTGTTCATGAAAAGTCTCCGCACAGGTCTTTATGGGATCGCTCTCCACATCTGTTGTAACAGCTCTGGATCTGTCTCTCCATCCTATCGTTCAAAACAGGCGGAGATCCTCTCCGACCGATCCGATATAAGCCCCATCACGGGCTTCCGGCGCATCGGCATGGGAAAGCAGCCATTTGTTCCTGGCCCACAGCATGTCGTCTTCCGCTGTCTTCGGCACTATTGAGGGAATGTCCGTGTTCGTCCCTCTGGGAAGGACGATGGAGACCTGAAAAGTACATCCACTTTTCGGACTGCAAGGCGCGTAATGCAGCGTTATGGCGTACAGCTCCACCGCGCTGCCGGCAGGGACATAAAATGCCTTGACGCAGTCCGTGTGGAGCTTTCCGCCCTCAATTTCCTGTTCCCGCGCTAAGAGCAGCACCGCGTCCGACGCAAACACGTCGACCTCAGGATCCCGGTGATACTCCAGGCAGTTCAGCGTGGCGTTGCAGCCGCTGCAATAACCGATCTGGATGGGCATCCCTCCGTAGGAACGATCCGCCAGCTCCTTGGCTGCCGGAAGCCGTTCCAGCTCCGGGGCCGAGGGCACATAGAGAACGGTATCCTTCGGGCAGGCCGTTCCCCGCAGCACCTCCAAAAACTCCGAAAAGTCATATCCCTCTACAATTTTTCCATAGGGGCGAAATGACGCTGAATAGACCGATCCAATCTCCATATACGACCACCCTCCCGCTTTTAATACTTCCGGTCCTGAAACAGGACTTTTGGCGCATCCGCCGTAAACACGCTTTCATCGGTGATGATGCGAAGGGGCAGCTCGTTCCCCTGCATCAGATCCGTGACCGCTTTCATCAGCTGAGGCCCCAGGAGCGGATTGCACTCCACCACACAATTCATGTTCCCGCTTTGCAGCGCCCGGAGGGCGTCCGCGGTCCCGTCGATCGACATGATCTTCACATCCGTACCCGGCCGCATCCCCTCTTCCAGCAGCACTTCAACAGCGCCCAGGGCCATATCATCATTGTGCGCGTAGATCGCGTCGATGTCCCAGGGTTGTCTGGAGAGGTACTCCCGTACAGCCACACGTCCGCCCTCCCTTGCGAATTCACCGCACGTGGAATAGACAAGTTTACAGTTCTCCGATCCATTGAGGGTCGATCCAAATCCCGCTTTCCGATCCTGTGCCGGCGACGAACCCTCCGTCCCCCGCAGTTCCATGACACGGACTTCCTCCATCTCCGCTGTCTCGTTCATCAGCCAGCGGGCACAGCGGCGTCCCTCCTCTTCAAAATCCGCCCCGATGAAGGAGGTATACAGCTCCTCCCCTGCGTCCACCATCCGGTCTACAAGCAGGACGGGGATCCCCGCCGCCCGCGCTTCCTCCAGGGCCGTCAGCCAGCCCTCCGCCACAACGGGTGAAACGATGATCACATCCATTCCCTGCGCAATGAATTCCCGTACCAGCTCCGTCTGCTCCTCCACCAAGGGCTGTGTGAACTCCATCGTCAGGTCAATATCGAAGTCCTTCGCCGCCTGGCGGATGGATCCCGTGCAGGCCTCCCGCCAATGGCTCTCCTCCTCGATCTGGGCATACCCCACCCGAATGACAGAGGGACGTTCCTGGACCGGCGTTCCTCTTTGGTAGTCCGCCGCGTTGTCCTGCCGGATCTGGTGGCTGCGCAGGATGATCTGCTTTGGAATGCCGCTGACCTGATCGATGATGTCTACCGCATACCGGATCGCCTCGGTCCCGCCGGTGGGGCAGGTGACCGTGGCGTCGATCAGTCCCTGTTCCACCAGCTGCAAGCCGCCGTTCTCGCCGGAAAAACCGTCCAGCCCCACGATCTGGATCCCTTGGATGTCCAGCTCCTCCAGCGCCAGGCGGGCCCCATAGGCCATGTAGTCGTTGTGGGCAAAGATCACATCGATGTCCTTCAGCACCTCCGGTCCCGCCAGGAGGGTGTCCTCCGCACAGTCCCGTGTGGCCTCCGACAGGTCGATGGAACGGGTCGTCACCTGGGCTTCTGAGACCGTCTTCACAAATTCCGCGCTGCGGCTCTCGCTGGCAAAGGAGTCGTTTTTCAGCTCCAGGACCGAGGCATTGGAGATCCCCCGCTCTCCCAAGAGCTCCAGCACCGTTTTGCCCGCCTGGCGGCCGATGAGGTCGTTGTCCGGCCCGATAAACAGAGAATAGTTATAACCCTCCACGGCCCGGTCCATCACGATGACCGGGATTTCCTCATAGACGCCGCCGATCACCGGGGTCAGGGCCTCCACGTCGCTGGGGGAGATGATCAGCAGGTCGATGTCATAGCTCATCAGCCGCTCCACATCCTCCGCCTGCTTTTCGCTGTCCCCGGCGGCGTCCGTGATGACCAGGCGGACGCCCTCGTACTTTTTCGCCTCCGCCTCCAATTCGTCCTTCAGCACCAGCCGCCACTGCTCCCGCAGGTTTGCCAGGGAAACGCCGATCACACAGTCGATGCTGGTGCATCGCGCCGAGCAGCCGGAGAGGCCCGCCGCCAGCGCGGCCAGGCATAGAAATACCGCCAGCCCTCTTTTTACACGCCTCATTTCGTGCCTCCCTGCTCCAGGATATTTTTCCGGTACTCCACGGGGGAAATGCCCAGGGCCCGCTTGAAGGCGCTGCTGAAATAATGCTGAGAGCTGTATCCGGTCCTCTGCGCGATCTCGTACATCTTGAGATGCTGGTCTTGCAGAAGCCGTATGGCCTCTTTCATCCGCTTCCCGGTCAGATAAGAGCCGAAGGTGTCGCCGGTCTCCTGGTGAAAGACCCGGCTCAGATACTGCGGAGTCACATACAGCGCGTCCGCGGCGGCCTGGAGGGAAAAATCGCTGTTCCCCCAGCGCCTGTCAATGATCCGGATCGCCTCGGTCACCATATCGGAATACCGCTGGTGCGCTTTGTACTCCTGCATGGCCTGCTCCACCACCTCCGGGAACTCCGAGAGGCTCACGCCCTTCCGCTGGACCAGCTCCACCTTCAGCAGCAGATGACCTTCGATGGGTGTGACCAGCTCGTGAGCCAATTTTTCCCACCGATCCTGGGGGAGCACCTCCGAGATCATGGCCAGCGCCGAATCCTCTGTCTGAAACGTCAGCACCGGGCAGTAGGGAGCAAATACTTCCTGGACAATGTTGTCACAGCCATAAAGCAGCAGCTCCGGCTCCCAATCCGTGATGCTGGCCTTTTGTGACGGATCGTTGCGCAGATGCAAAACCGTCACCCAATAGGGAAGGGGGATCTGGATATCCAGATACTTCATCCGGTCTTCGATCTCCAATCGATCCATGCTGCCCCGCAGCCACCGGCGAAAGAAATCGTTGAGCAGGGACGGCCGGTTCCGCTCCAGCTGCTGCGTCAGCCAATCCATGTATCTCCTGGACATTGCCCGGTCGTCCAGGCGGCTTATCGCCTTGTCCAGCACCGCGAAAAACGGCTCCTCCATGATGGGCTTGAGCAGGTAATCCGCCACGCCAAGCTGCAGGGCCTTCTGGGCGAAGGCAAAATCATCATAGCCCGTGACGATGATGATCTCCGCATCCGGCAGCAGCTGTTTTGCCTCTTTGATAAATGCGAAGCCGTCCACGAAGGGCATATTGATATCCACCAGCATCAGATCAGGCCGGGTCTTGGCCGCCTCTTCCAGTGCGATCTCGCCGTCCTCCGCCAGCGCCGCCACCTCTAACTTGGGGTGCTGGGACACCATGCCCGCCAGCCCCCGGCGGATGATGTCCTCATCGTCCGCGATCAAAATCTTATACATCCGACACCTCCTGGACCGGCAGGCAGACCGTCACTTCCGTAAACGTCCCCTCTTCGCTGTCTATCTGAACGCCGTAGGGCGGGCCGTAGGACAACCGGATCCGCTCCGCGATATAGGACAGGCCGAAGCCCCCTTTTTGACGCTCCCGGGGCTCGCTCCGGCGGATGCTCTCCAACCGCTCCGGAGGGATCCCGGCGCCGTCGTCCCAAACGGAGAGGAACAGGGCCTCGTTTTCCACTCTGGCCGTCACCCGGACCTGTCCCCCACCCCGCTTCATCTTGACCCCGTGGTAGATCGCGTTTTCGACTAACGGCTGCAAGATCAGCTTTGGGACAACGAGCTGATCGTACTCGTTCGGTATTTCCATCGCGTACCGCAGGCGGTCCTGGTAGCGGACCTTTTGGATATAGAGGTAATTCGCCGCGTGGCTCTTTTCTTCCCGGAGGGTGATATAATCCCGGCCGCTGGACAGGCCCACCCGGAACATATTCGTCAGCGCGTCCACCAGGCGCACCACGTCCAGGGCGTCCTGCGCCCGGGCCATCCAGCTGATCGTATCCAGCGTGTTATACAGGAAATGGGGCTTGATCTGCTCCTGGAGGCTTTTCAGCTGCGCCTCCAAACGGATCTGCTTCTCCTCATAAAGCTCATGGATCAGCTCACCGATGTGCTCCAGCATATGGTTGAACGAGGAGCCCAGCACGCCGATCTCATCCTGGTGCCTCGCGTCAAAGCGCACGGAGAAGTCGCCCTCCTCCGCTTTTGACATCAGCCTGCTCAATTTGGAAATCGGGCGCGTCACCGTGGCGGAGATCCCCAGGGACACCACCACGACCAGCAGCAGACAGACCGCGATGCAGATGCACAGCGCCTGATAGACCGGGCGGATGCTGGCGGAGAACTCCAGCTCCGGGATCACGCCTACTACCCGCCAGCCGGAATAGCTGCTGGAGTGATTCGTAATGAAATAATCGGTATCGTGGATCCGTACCGTGCTCCGATCGGCCTCCGTCTGCTGAAAGCTCTCCCGGTCGATCCGGTAGACAATGGCGCTGGAGGGGGTGTATACGATGTCGGTCTCATCCACCACGAACAAAAAGCCGTCCTCGCCGATGGACACCCGGTTGATCAGCTGCTGGATCATGTCGTGCCGGATGTCGAACATGACGACGCCCCGGCAGGAGCCGCCGTCGCCAAAGGAAAAGGCCTTGACCAGGGCGAAGATGGTGTCGGAGCTGTCGTTCAGATTGCCCATCACGTTCCGCCCCACCGCGCTGCCCAGCACTCCCAGCCGGCCCTGGCGCTCCACGGCGTACTGCCACCAGTACTGGTCCTCGAACCGGTCCCGGGAGATGCGGCTCATGCCGGCGCCGAAATACTGCTCGTCCTCATAGGCGATGCAAAAGCCCGCGATCTCGGGGTAGGCGTCCAATATGGAACCTGCCAAGCGCCGGAGCGTCTGGATCTGGACGCTGTCGTCCACAGGCGCGGCGCTGCCCTCGTCGATCACCAGGTCCATCAGCTTTTCGATCGTGCTGATGTAAATATCCAGAGAAGCGCTGGTCTGGCGCACCATCTGCAAGGTCAGCCGGCCGGACTGCCGGCTGATGTTTTTGACGAACACCGTGGCCGTGAGGACGGAGAGCACCAGCAGAGGGATCAGCGCCACCAGCATGGTGCTCAAGACCAGCTTGCTGCGGAATTTCAGATCGCCGAATGCGGTGATGATACGCTTCATCTTTTCACTCCCCCAAAGAGATCTTCCCGCCCATCCTATCAAATCGCAGAGCGTAAATCAAGCAAGCCGCATTGGCCGCGGATCTGCCGCCGCCGGCCAATGCAGTCTGCTTGTTCAGGGGAGCTATGCCTTTTTCCGTTCCGCCCGGATGGCGATGATCCGCTGGACCAGGATGAAGAAGCACAAAATCGCGGCCACCGTGACCTTCGTCCACCAGGTGTTCAGGTTCTGATAGGTAACGATGGTCTGGATGATGCCCTGGATCAGCACCCCTACCATGGAGCCGATGACGGTGCCCACGCCGCCGGTCAGCAACGTGCCGCCGATGACGGCGGAGGAGATCGCGTCCAGCTCCAGCCCCATGTTCTGGAGGGAGTAGCCCGCCAGGGTATAGAAGCTGAACAGCACGCCCCCCAAGGCGGCGCAAAAGCCGTTGATGGCGTAGACCCCGATCTTGACCCGTTTCACGTTCAAGCCCATGTACTGGGCGCTCTGCTCGCTGCTCCCCACGGCGTAGACCGCCCGCCCAAAGCGGGTGGACCGCAGGACATACCAGGCGACCAGCAAAACCGCCAGGGCCACATACACATAGTGATAGAGCTTTGCTGTGCCGCCGGAGGACAGCTTCCAGGAGATCTTGCCCAGAGCGGCGGCTTTGAAAAACGGGTCGTTGATCGGGATGGACACCGTGCTGATGACGGCGCACATGCCCCGCATCAGGAACTGCCCCGCCAGCGTCACCAGGAAGGGGGCGATCTGGAAGGTATGGATGGCATACCCCTGGGCATAGCCCACAAGGGTCCCGATGGCCAGCACCAGGGGGATGACCGCGATGGCAGGCAGCCCCTTTTCCAGCAGGGAAGCAGAGAACACGCCGGTAAAGGCCAGGGTGGACGCCACAGAGATGTCGATCCCTCCCGTGAGCAGGACGAAGGTCATGCCCACCGCCACCACGATCAAATAGGCGTTGTCGTTGAACAGGTTCAAAACCGTGGAGATCTGCCCAAAGCGGTCGTACACGCTGGACCCCGCCAGGTACATGACGACCAGCATGGTCCCGGCGATCAGCAATGAGATATTGCTGATCTTGATCTTCGTCTGCAGTGGAGTTTTCGTTCTCATGACTGCGCCACCACCTTTTCCCTGCCGAACACTCCCTTCATCCTGGCGATGAAGGCCGGAGACTGGGCCAGGCAGATCACGATGACGATGAGGGCCTTGAAGACCCGGATGACCTCGGGCGCGACGCCGAAGGCCAGGATCATGGTGGTGATGGTCTGGACCACCAGGGCCCCGATGATGCTGGCGATCAGGCTGAACCGCCCGCCGGAGAGGGATGTCCCGCCGATGGCCACCGCCAGGATGCCGTCCATCTCGATCATCAGCCCACAGTTGTTGCAGTCTGCGCCCTTGATGCCCGCAGACTCGATCAGCCCGGCGATGGCCGCGCAGACGCCGCAGAAAATATAGATCAGCCAGATGTTCCGGTCCACCTTGATGCCCGCCAGCCGGGCGGATCTGGAATTGACACCGATGGCCTCCACCGCCAGGCCGAAGGCCGTCTTTTTGGTGATGAGCAGGGCGGCGATCAGCATGAACGCGGCGATGTACAGCGGGAAGGGCAGGCCCAGGATATAGCCGCCGCTGATGTAGTAGTAGGAGTCGGAGGTGATGGTGACGATCTTGCCGTCGGCGATCAGCTGGGCGATGCCCCGGCCCGCCGTCATCAAGATCATGGTAGCCACGATGGGCTGCACCTTCAGCTTGGCAACCAAAAAGCCGTTCCAGGCCCCGCACAAAGCGCCCACGGCCAGGGCGATGGCCACCGCCGCCAGGGTGTTCCCACCTAAGCCCGGCAGGATGCGCATATCCACGATGGAGCAGGCCAGCGCGCCGGAGATGGCCATGACGGAGCCCACGGAGATGTCCGTGCCGCCGGTGGCCAGCACCATGGTCATGCCGACGGCCAGCACCATGTAGCGGCTTCCGTTGCGGAGGATATCGATCAAACGGCCGTACAGGTGTCCGTCCACGATCTGCAGCGAGAAGAAATCGCCGCCGGAGAGGATGCCGCAGACCACCAGGATGACGATCAGCGACACCAGGGGGCGGGACTCCATCCGGTCCTTAAACTTTTTCATTTGCCGTCTCCCCCTCTCCCGCGATGATCTGCATGATGTGATGCTCGTTGATGGCATCTCCGGTCAGCTCGTCTACGACCTCCTTGTCCCGCAGGACGTACATCCGGCTGCAGCAGCGCAGCATCTCCTCCATCTCAGAGGAGATGAACACGCAACTCATGCCCTCCTGGGCCAGCTCCATGACCACCTTCTGGATCTCCGCCTTGGCCCCGATGTCGATGCCCCGGGTGGGTTCGTCCAGGATCAGCAGGTCCGGGTCCGTTGCAAGCCACCGGGCCAGCAGGACCTTTTGCTGATTGCCGCCGGAGAGGTTCCTGATCTGCTGGTCGGCGGAAGGCGTCTTGATGGCCAATCCCTCAATGAAACGGTCGGCGATCTGCTGGGCCTCGCTGTAGCGGATGACCTTCCCCAGCCCCCGCTTGGCCTGGAGGGCGATGATGATGTTCTCCCGGATGGTCAGATCGCCGATGATCCCCTCCGTCTTCCGGTTCTCGGAGCAGAAGGCGATGCCGCGGCGGATGGCCTCCAGCGGGTCTTTCAGGCTACACTCCTCACCCTCGATGCAGACCTTGCCGGAGGTGTGCCGGTCCGCGCCGAAGAGCAGCCGGGCGATCTCGCTGCGGCCGGAGCCCAGCAGACCGGAGAACCCGCTGACCTCGCCCCGTTTCAGGCTGAAAGACACGTCGGAGATGCTTGCCGTTCCCGCATGCTCCAGCCGGAGGAACTCCTCCGCCTCGCTGTCCTGAGCGGCGGCGGGAGGCGTACCCTCCAGAGCCTCATATTCCTTGCCGATCATCTTGCCGATCAGCTCTACCTTGGGCAGCTCCGCGGTGTTGTAGGTGCCCACATATCCCCCGTTGCGCAGGACGGTGATCCGGTCAGTGACCGCGTAGACCTGGTCCAGGAAGTGGGTGACGAAGACGATGCCCAGCCCCCGCTCCTTCAGCATGTTCATGATCTGAAAGAGCTTCTCCACCTCGGCGGCGGACAGGCTGGAGGTAGGTTCGTCCAGGATCAGGATCTTGGCCTGGACGTCCACCGCCCGGGCGATGGCGATCATCTGCTGGACCGCGACGGAATAGTTGTCCAGCTTGGCGGTCACGTCGATGTCCAGATCGAACTGCTTCAGCAGCTCCCTGGACTTTCGGTTGACGGTCTTCCAGTCGATCTTGCAGGATCTGATGGGCTCCCGCCCAGCGTAGATATTCTCTGCCACGGTCAGGTGGGGGCAGAGATTGACCTCCTGGTAGACGGTGCTGATGCCCTGCCCCTGGGCCTCCAGGGGGGATCTGACGGAGATGGGCTTCCCCTCCATGGTCACC
Source organism: uncultured Oscillibacter sp. (assembly GCF_910584465.1). Classification (GTDB taxonomy): domain Bacteria; phylum Bacillota; class Clostridia; order Oscillospirales; family Oscillospiraceae; genus Oscillibacter. The sequence continues at coordinate 9,860 of NZ_CAJUBK010000026.1, read as the reverse complement.
GTGCCGCCGTCCAGGTGCTCCACGCCGGTGAGCACCTTGATGAGCGTGGATTTGCCCGCGCCGTTTTCCCCCAGCAGGGCGTGGATCTCCCCGGCGCGCAGGCGGAACTGCACATCGTTCAGAGCGACGACGCCGGGAAAGCGTTTGTGGATGTGTTCCATGACAAGCAGGCTGTCCTGATCCAAAGTGAACCCTCCTTATGCAAAGGGCCTCCGGGCCGGCCGAAAATCGGCTCGGACCGGAGGCCTGGTCTCTATTTCAGACAGATCGTGCCGCTGGGATCAGTACGCACGGCCGGCGACCACATCCTCGGTGACCCGTTCGGCAGTGTAGACCTCGTCGGCGGACATGACCCACTTCTCCACAGACTCACCTGCCTTCAGCTTGGCGGCGGTGTCGAAGATCTGATCGGCCAGGATGGGGGTGCACTCCACGGTGCAGTTCATCTCCCCGGCCAGGATGGCCTCGAAGGCGCCCTTCACGCCGTCCACGCCCACGATCTTGATGTCCACGCCGGGCTTCAGACCGGCCTCCTTGATGGCCTCGATGGCGCCGAGGGCCATGTCGTCGTTGTGGCAGAAGACGCCGTCGATCTTGTCATAGGTCTTCAGGAAGGACTCCATGACCTCCTTGCCCTGGGCGCGGGTGAAGTCGCCGGTCTGGGAGGCCGCGATCTCGATGCCGGAGCAGTTGGCGGCCATGTACTCGTCAAAGCCCTGCTTGCGCTGCACGGCGGCGGAGGCGCCCACGGTGCCCTCCAGCTCCACCACGACGCCGCTGCCGCCCAGCAGGTCGTTCATGGCGATGGCGGCCTGTTCCCCGGCCCAAACGTGGTCGGAAGCGATCATGGTGGTGTACAGGCTGTCGTCGGTGTTGGCGTCGATGCCCCGGTCCACCAGGATGACGGGGATGCCCGCCTCTTTGCACTCGGTCAGGACGGCTTCCCAGCCGGTCTCGACCACGGGCGGGAAAGCGATCACGTCCACGCCCATCTCGATGAAGCTGCGGATGGCCTTGATCTGGTTCTCCTGCTTCTGCTGGGCGTCGGCGAAGTGGAGCTCCACGGTGTCGGTGTTGCGGGCGGCGTACCACTGGACGTCGTTGGTCTCGGCGTCCCGCCAGCCGGACTCCTGGCCGATCTGGGCGAAGCCCACCACCAGCTTGGTGTTCCCAGAGGTGGGAGCCGGGGCGGGGGTATCGGCCTGTCCGCCGTCGTTCGGCGCCGGGGCGGGGTCGTCGGCGGGCTGGCTGCCGCAGGCCGCCAGGGCCAGGACCATCGCCAGCGTCAGCAGCAAGGCAAAGATCTTCTTCATGTTCTGCATCCTCCAAATCCTGTTTTTCGGTCGGGGGTCTCCCCCTTGCGCATTTATCATACCTGGAAATCGAGCGGCAGTCTTTATGTAAAATTAACCCGATGTTGCGATTTTTTGCAGTAGGCACCGCCGGGCCCGGGGATGTGCTTTTGAGCGTGGATAGGCGGAAGCGAGGGCAAAAACGAAAAGATGGGCGGCCACACTTTGCTTGTGACCGCCCGGGGGATCTCGAAATGCCGCTGTCATCACGTTTTTGTAAGATCGTCCTTTGTCAAAACGACCGGGGGCACATTTCCCTCATAGGATTCATAAGGTCCCCCGGCGATCCTGCCTCCCATACCGCAAACGATTTTTACCCTGCGTCACGGGCGTCCATGTATATTTTATCGACGCCTTCATGAAGCATCTCGGCAAAAGAAGATCTTATCAGCCCGGTCCCGATATACAGTCCCCGTGCGGCCGGGAACACCCCAAAACGCCCCCAGTGGATCTCATCGTTTTCTTTCCAAGCCGCTGCCGCGGCGTATAGTTTCCCATCGGATCCGGCGCGCCAGCAGATGGGTCCCTTTGCCATGAACGCATCAATATCTTCACTGGGGATCCCCTGTTCACCACTGAAGACATCCGCCTGCATTGCAATGATTCGAGGCATTCCCTCTTGAAACGGAAATGCGCCGCCTATTCCGGCGGGATGCAGCGCAGGCTGGGCATTGCCCAGGCCCTTCTGGACGACCCGGAGATTCTGATCCTGGACGAACCCACCTCCGGTCTGGACCCCTATGAGCGGATCAAGTTCCGCAACATCATCTCCGCCTACACGAAGGACCGTCTGGTGCTGCTCTCCACCCATATCGTATCCGACGTGGAGCATATCGCCGCGCAGATCATGATGATGGAGTACGGCGACATCCAGCACATCCACACGGGCAGAGAATATGTCCAAATGATGGAGGACCGGATCTGGCTGGCGGAGATGCCCGCCGAACAGCTGCTGGCCTATCAAAATCGGGCCGTCATCAGCAATGTCTGGGCGAAAGACGGCTGCATGGAGCTCCGCATCCTCTCGGACACAAAGCCTGTCCTTATTATGGAAAGCTTCACATAACAAGGATCGGATTTCCTTTTGCGAAAAGCAGATGGCTGACAAGTCCAAAAGCGGCCCATGTACGCTGTGTTCGCAGAGTTGGCGAATACCAGCTGCATTGGAGTGGTCGTGCGGAATTGTATGAAGGACGCAATGCTTCATGAAAACTAGGCATTAGGGGATGAGAAAATCATTGCCGTATATCTCGAATCGGTAAGAAGGCCATTACATCCTTTCCGTCGACACCGGCGTCGAAACCGATTACTGGACGCGGTGCGCCCACACTGTTCCCTCCCCGCATCTTTGCGTCGGGCCGCTAGCGATCGGCTTGTCGAGCTCCCGGACCGCTTTCTCCGCCAGTTCCTGTTCCTCCGGAGTGGAAGCAAGGGCCAAGATCCGCTCCTTCATCCGCGTCACGTATTCCCGCCGGGCCGCCAGGTTGCGGAACTGGGGGTCCGCCTCCCGGGCCAGGGTCTCCGCCCAGAGGGGCTCCGAAAAGGTCAGGCGAAGCAGTTCCAGCTTTTCCGAGACAGATAAGTCTGAGGAAAAAGCGTGCTCCGCAGATTCATCTGCAAAAGACAGGTAGATGGCATACAGGAAGTCCTCGTTCCCTTTGGAAATGGGGCCGTAATGTTCCAGATACTGTCTTGCGGCTACGATATATCCGGCATAGCCCTTGAGATTCTCCTTCAAATCCTGACGGATGAGGGAATGTGGGTATTGATAGTACCGGTACATCGCTTTCCGATAGACTCCGGCCCGTTCTGCATTTTCAAGGAGACACAGCTGATATGCTGAATCCCCATATGGAGAATAATCACTCTTTGACACATTTTGATTCTTTCTGGAAAACGTTTTAAAAAACGAGAGTGCATAGAGGCGTCCCCAACCGGCGTTGGTAAATCCTCTATACTCAATAAATTTGTCTGCAAAATCCTTTCCGGAAAGGACCAGATTTTTCTCCAATGCCCGGCATTTTATTGTCCTCCCAGTCACTCCGTCGATCATGTCATAACCACACATGGCAATATCCAGAGCATTCTCCTGGGCAAATCTCGTCATTTCCTCCAAAAAGTGCCGGTCATATGCGTCATCAGCATCCAGCCAGACCGAATATTCGGCATTTGATGCCCATTCTAATGCGCAAAAAAAGGACCAGCCGTTCTCGATATCATTTTTCTTAATAGACAGAGGGATCACCCTTGGATCGCGCTTTGCATAATCAAGGATAATATCCCATGTGCGATCCGTAGAACCGTTGTCTAAAATATAATACTCTATATTTTGAAACGTCTGATCTAGTATGCTGCTAATGGCACGGGAAAGGGTCTGCTCCGCATTGTATGCCTGGGTAAAAACAATTACTTTCATACACAGAACTCCTTATCCTTCCATATCCATCATGGCCCGCACAATGGACGCATACTCCTCCGAATGGTTCGCAGTAAGAGGAATACAGAGGATATTTCCCTTTTCTAAACCACTCACCAGACGCTTTGCCGCTGCCGCTGTCTGGCTTGTGACCTTCGACACGCTGTATACATCTAAAGAGACGATCGCATACGCCGCTCCGGTTTCCGAGCAGAACTCAATGAAGCCGTCAATTTCCTCTGGAAGATCGTTCACTCCAGGGACCAGTATATATTTGAGGACAACGATCCCCATTGATGATTGCGCATATCGCTTCATATTTCGCCGCACCCGCTCAAATCCATCAATGCCCTTGATTTGTTGATAGGTCTCCGCTGTCCCCGCGTCAATGCTGGTCACGATGTAGACCTTTTTTCGATCCATCAGCGCAAACAGATCTTCGTCAAAGAGGAAACCATTTGTAACAAAGCCCATTTTGTCTCCGTCAAATGTCCGGTAAACTTCCTTCCGCCCCGGGTAGAGCGTGGGCTCTCCGGCTGTCACAAAATCCAGGTCATAGTCTTCGCTCAGCATATCTTCCCGACGAAGTGCGCCGATCACATCATCCACCGAATGCCGGCCCACATCCTCTTTCAGAGTCCCCGCATGAGCCACCGAGCAATAGGAGCAGCGGTAGTTACACACACTATTGGCAAAATAATTCACACAAAGCACCTTCGGCGCCACGGGATAGTAATCCTCTTTTATGAGATCACAGCCTGCACAGAGAGATCCCGGCGGAATCCGATCCTCCTCGATTGCCTTGAGCAGTCCATCCCGCAGACGATGCAGGGAGGATGCGTCCGGCCGTTCCCCCGCCAGCACTCTCGGACAGGCTTTTGCGCAGGAAAAAGTCAGCTCACCTGTACGGTCATATTGGACAGATCGGTTCAAATGCAGGCAGGACCGAAACCTGCGGACTGGCTCGTAATTGATGATCCGATCCGCCGCAACGCCGCGCTCTTCAGTCAGATAGCCAGTAATCTGATAACGATAATTCAGAGAAGGGATGAACCACCACGCCTCTGGGGATCGTTCCATGGCCTCGTCTGGAGAAATTACCTCGACGCCCTCCAGCCCCTTCCAGGTGCGTCCCTGCTTCTTTGGATCCTTATCGCAGACAGCGGTGGGAAGCAGTCCAAACCTGGATCTCAACTCTTTGATGCTGAGAAATGTATCCGTGCCCAATGTATAAAAAAGGACCTCTTTCCCATTTTTCAGCAGCTCCGCGATTTGCCCGACATGATCCTTCATATTTTCGTTCCTGCCCTTTCGCCTAAAATACCCAGGGGACCTCCCCTTCCCGGTGGAGCTTCTCGATTTTTATGCCCAGCTCCCGGTACTGCGCCAGAGTCTTTTCGATTTCATTGTCAAACCGGAAGGTGTCGATGATGATCAGATCCGGGTGCAGCTCCGGGATCTCCGAGGGACCGTGAACCACCTTGCCGTCGGACTCCATCCCCCATAGCTTGGGATCACTGTTGAACAGTACCCACTCAAAGTCCGGCTCACCCCAGAACTCGTTGTAGAGCCGCATGATCAGATCCGTGAACCCTCCGCTTGGATACAGTCCCACCGCCCGGTAGCCTTTTTGATGGACCAGCTCTTCCAGACGGGTCCGACGGGCTCCTCTTGTAAAATACGCTCTGGCCGTCTTCTGATAGGTGTCCTCTACGCCGTCGATGATCCGTAGCTTTTGCGTGCAGCTTTTCTCGCATTTTCCACACTTCACGCAGGGATTCTCTGAGGTTTCCGGCAGCCATCCGTGGTCATGAAGCAGGGGGCGGAACAGCTGAATATCCCGCAAAAGCGACTCCGGCTCCTCCCGGTTATAGCTCTTGATCGGGTCGAATAGAAGTGAATTCCTGGCCCGCATGATTTCGGCGGTGGGGATCCCCTGGGGACAGCCTTCGCAGTATTTGCAGCCGGTACAAAAGCCCTTCAGCTCAGACGATTTCCTGAGGACCCGCGCCATGCGCTCCGCAGGCGGTTCCGGGTCCGGCATGGACAGGACGCCGAGGCTGTCCTCCAACTCCTCCAGGCTGCTGACTCCGCCCAGTACCATATTTACCGCCGGATGCGCTTTTACAAAGCGCAATGCGGCGTGAACGGTGTCGCCGTCATCCGCGTCCCCGCAGGCAAAGGAAAAATAATCCCGGTTCTGGGCGATCACCCCGCCGCCCAGGGGGTTCATCACCGCCACGCCGACGTCCTTTTCTTTTGCCAGTTCCAGCACCGGCTGCATCAGGGCGGCGTTGAGCAGCGAATAGGAGATAGTGATCCCCTCAAAAGCGCCGCTCTCCAAAATTTTCAGGATATCCTCCGGCGGGGCGTGAAGGGAACAGCAGATATGGTCGATCAGTCCCTCTTCTTTCAGGCGGAGAGCGCCGTCGTAGACGCCTCCCTTTGCCATGATGCGCTCAAAGTTCTGATAATTCCAGATGGTCCAGCAGGTGAAGAACCGCACCTTCTCCAGGCCCATCGCGCGTAAGTAGAATTCCACACGCCTCCGCGCGTCGTCGGCCGTCTTATCCTGGCCGTACATAATCTTCGCGGTGACGGAAAACGGCCTCTTTGTCTGACGGAAGGCCTCCTGAAGCGCTCTTGTCGCCATGCCAGCGGCATAGGTATGTCCTACATCCACATAATCGATGCCGGCCTCCAGCGCCCTGAGGACGATCTGAACGGACTTCTCCAATCCCTCGCGGTCGTCCGGTCCGCTGACCGGCAAACGTCCGGTCCCCAGTCCCATGGGGAACAGATCGCTGTAAACACTCATATTACCTGTCCTCCCTTCCATTGCTCTGCCGCCGGATAGCGGGGCAGGACGGCCATGTACTTCTGCTTGCAATACCGGCAGGAGCGGCGGGCATGGGTATAGAACTCTCGGAGGATCTCCCGCTTCTCCTCCCGCGTTTTGGACGCGTCCCGCAGGTCCACGAAGTCCCCGTCCAGAGGCGGGAACAGGCCCATCTCCAGCATAAAGCAGGAGTTGGAGCAGCGGTGGAGCTTCCCATCGTAACAGTGCATGTTTTTGATCCGGGCCTGGGGGCAATTCCTCGCATTGACCTCCAGCACATCCCCCGGCTCCTTCAGGTCGTGGGGGTCCGTATTGTCGATCCAGCCGTTGAAATACTGGTCCTCGCCGTGGTATTTTTTCAGATTGCATTCGATCCCATGCTTCTCTGTGAACTCCACAAACCGGTCCCTGGCCCGGGACAGCTCGCCATAGTTGCTGATGTAAATGCTGATATCCTGTCCATACGCCAGGATGGCCGCCTGTTCCTCCTCATTGGGAAAGACCGTGGCGTTGGTCTCGATGATCACCCGGTCGAACCGGTCCCGATACTTCTGCGCATAGTTCAAAAGCCTGGCGAAGTCCGGGTAGATGAACACCTCGCCGCCCACGAACTGCAGCCATTCCACATGGTCGAACAGGTCGAAGCATGCGTCGATGTCCCGGCAGACGTCCTCAAAGGGGATCTCCCGGCGCTTCACCGGGCCATAGAGGAAATCGCCGCAGAGCCTGCAGTTCAGGCTGCATTTTGTCGTCGGCACGATGGCCAGACGGCGGGCTGTCAACGGTTGCCGCATAAATTCATCCTCCATTCATTGCGTTGCTGCGTCATCCAGGAGACCGGCTCCGTTCACAGAGCATAGAGGACCGTCTCCGTGTTGTATAAGGAATAATGCCGCAGATACAGCTTGTAATCCGGGTGATATTGCAGTATCAGCCCCGGGATCTCCCACATATCCTCCGGCTTGTGATAGACACAGATGGCCAGTTTAGGCCTTTGCTCCCGGATGATCCGCTCCGCGCCCCGGAGGGCCGCCAGCTCGGAACCCTCGATGTCCATCTTGATAAACGTCACCGGCCGGTCCCCCAGCAGCGCATCCAGCCGGCGGACTGCAATTTCCCGGTTCCCGGTCTCTGCGACACGGGAGCTGGAGGGCATGTTTTCATCGGACAGGAACGCACAGTTCCCATCCGTATCGTACAGCCCGAAGGGAAAAACCTCCACGTCACTGCGCCCATTCAAACGTACTCTCAAAGTTTCCGACAATCTCGGGTCCGCCTCAAATACGTAGGAATATCCACCCGGGAAACGACTCAAAAAATATTCCGTCGTCCCACCGTCGAAAGCTCCGGCGTCCACAAAGCGCTCATTTTGCAGCTGGAGCTCCGGCAGGTCGAAGTATTGCCCGTCGGGATACGCCTCCACATACCGCGATCCATGGCAGTTCAAAGACGCTTTGATCTCACGTTTCGCGTTCTCTTTTCCCACGGCGATCATGACCAGATACTCTCGGCAGTCCGGTAATTTCAAAAAGTCCTCCAAAGAGAGGATGGGACAGCCCTCCAGAGAGCCGGTCCGGTGAGAATCGATCACAAACGGGACCCGAATGCCGCTGTATTGAAGAAGGGTGCGGCAGCCTTCGCCGGCTCCGTAAAAGCAGAGCTTTGGCGTATTGAGATCCACTTTTTGCGTTTGGGCTTCCAATGCGGCCTCAAGGGGAAGGACTTCCCCTTGAACGTCTCCCAAGGGAGACGTTTCAACTTTAAGATTGGACCAGTTCCTGATGATTTTCAGGATCTCCCCTCTCTCGTGAAAAAGAGCGTACAGCAGTCGATGCTTATAAATCTCCCGGGACACGTCATCCTGCAAGGCGCCGTAAATCCTCTGGAATTCCTCCCGGTCCGGCAGTTTCATAGATACTCCTCCATCCACTTTTTTCAAAGTCCAGGGTCTCCGGGGCGCACAGGAACTCCTGGCGGTGGGTCTGGAGCTCCCGCTTCCTGGCGGCGAGCTGGGTTTCGCAGTCCGGGATCCCCTCAGACGGGCGACCTTCGAAGGGGGTCTCCCGGCGCTTCACTGGGCCGTAGAGGGAACCGCCGCCGTTTACACAGCGTAGAGGACCGTATCCGTGTCGCATAAAGAATAATGCCGCAGATATAGCCTGTAATCCGGGTGATATTGCAGTATCAGCCCCGGGATCTCCCATATATCCTCCGGCTTGTGATAGACGCAAATGGCCAGCTTAGGCCTTTGCTCCCGGACGATGCGCTCCGCGCCCCGGAGGGCCGCCAGCTCGGAGCCCTCGATGTCCATCTTGATAAACGTCACCGGCCGGTCCCCCAGCAGTGTATCCAGCCGGCGGACCGCAATTTCAATTGCGCCGGATCCTGCAATCCTCGCGCCCTCTTCTCCTCCATTCTCCATCGGGTCAAATCTCAAGGTCGTATTTTTATCATAGGCTCCATAGCAGAACAGCTCCGCTTGGGGATATTCCCGCAAACGTTCTTTTGTTATCTCAAACTGCTTGGGATTTGGCTCGAAAACATAGGCATACCCACCTTCAAAATGATCCAGGAAGTATTGGGTCGTGAATCCATTCAAAGCGCCTATGTCTGCGAAATACTCATCGCGCAGGCCCGAACACATGGTTCGTATCTCAAAATACTGCCGCTCGTCGCAGTGGACAAAAAAGGCAAACACATATCTCACGCCGTGCTGTTTCAATCTTTCTTTAATTTCCTCCTGCGCACGCTCTCCTCCTACAGTGATCAGCACCAAATATTCCCGAAAATCCGGCATACTCAAAAAGTCATCAAAGGAAATCACCGGGAGTCCTCCCAGCGTACCTGTCTTGTAGGAATCTATGATAAACGTTGCATCATAGGAATAGTGGTCAAGAACATAACGACACCCCGCTCCCGCACCATAGCAGCATATCTTCGGCACACTCAGATCCTTCCGGTAAACAGACCAACGCGCCACAATCTTTTGGATCTCCTCTCCTTCTTCAAAAAATGAGTAGAGCAGTCGGTGTTTGTAGATTTCCCGGGACACGTTGTCCTGCAAGGCATTGTAGATTTTTTGGAGCTCCTCTTGTCCCGGCAGTCTCATAAGTACCTCCCTATCCATCCCTTTTCAAACTCCAAGATTTCGGGAGCGCTGAGGAAGTCCTCCCGGTGGGTCCGGAGCTCCTGCTTCAGGGCCGCGAGCTGCCTGTCACAGCCCGGGATGCGCAGGCGGGAGATCTTCTCCACC
>NZ_CAJUBK010000025.1 GCF_910584465.1 uncultured Oscillibacter sp. | reverse complement strand
TCCTGCGCCGGGAGCAGCTGCTCATTGACCACGCGCCCCACAGCGTACAGTTCCAAAACCTGACTGACGGCTTATTGCGGGTCTGCTCCGCCGCCGCTGTGATCCCGGCCCTGTCCGCTCTGGAAATCCGGCTGTACTCCACACTGGCCCTGCTCCATGATGTGGGCAAGCGGGCCATCCCGCAGGAAATTCTCAATAAGCCCGGCTCCCTGACGAAAGAGGAGTTCGAGGTGATGAAGACCCATAACACCCAAGGCTGTACTCTGCTGGAGCGGGTGCCGGAGTTGCGGGAATGCGAAGTGTTTCCCGCCATCTGTGACGTCTGCCGCCACCACCATGAGCGGTGGGACGGTACGGGCTACCCTGACAAGCTGGCCGGGGATAGCATCACGCCTTGGGTACAGGTGGTGGGGCTGGCGGACGCTTTTGACGCGCTGGTACATCCCCGGGTTTATAAGCCCGCGTTCACCCCGCAGCAGGCCGGGAAGATGATCGTGACCGGGGCCTGTGGCGTCTTTGACCCGCTGCTCCTGGCCTGCTTTGCCCAGCATACCGGCGCCATTTGTCAGGCAGTCTATCCCTCCGTTGGCTGAGGACGCTTCTTCCGCCGCTTGGTCGCAACACTGTCATAACTCAATTCCAGCAGTGGAATGATTTGATCGTCAGGAACGGACTCGTCCAGGATAATGGAAATCCAGTGGTTCTTATTCATGTGATACGCTGGGAGAAATCCTTTTGTGGCGAGCAGGGAGCCGATCATGATGGTGCTGCATTTAATGTCCATAACATCAAGGGCTTCCACTCCCGTCAAGCCCAGCTTTTCCGGGAGGACGCGCATCAAGGCGGCGTACCATTTCTTGCTGGCAGAATGACGGAATATTGCGTTCCCTGGACTGTCCGCCCAGAGGTATTCCGCCTGCGACCCGTAGGTATCCTGTATGTACTGCGTGATGCGCTCACGCTGCGATGAATGGGCCATTTTATATCTCCCTCGGCTCCTTCAGCCGCTCTTCATACTCCTGCCGCTCTGCCTCAGTTGCTTCACGGACAGCGTATTTGCCGCAGTCGGGGCATTGCTCCGGCTGTCTGGCGCGGCTGAAAAGAAAATGGCAGTTGTCACAAGCATAAATCAATTCCATCACCCGCGATATTATAGCAGAAATGTGACTGATACACAAGATGGAGGTGTTCAAATCTGAACAACGAAGAAAAAAGCAGCCTGTCCCAAGCGGCCAGCACTGCCCAGACCATCCATGGGGCCATCAAGACCGGCAAGGCCATCTCCGCCGCCCAAAGGGCGCGGCGGTGGGTGGGCCATACGGGGCTGCCGCAGGGGCTGCCCTGTATGTCGCGCAGCACGGCAAGAAGTTCCTCGCCGCCATCGCTGTTCTGCTCATGCTCCCAGTGCTGTTCATCCTCATGCTGCCCTCCCTGATCTTTGGCGGCCTGACCAGCAGCGGCAGCGCCGGACAGCCCATCCTCAACGACAATGCTGCCATCGTCCAGAACACCAATGACATCGCCTTTGCAGTCAATCAGGTTTTAGGCGAGGGCATCACCGATGCGGAGGCCCGGATCGCCCAGGACTTCGCCACCACCGGCGGCGACAACTATGAGGTCGTCAACCCCTACGCCTCCGACATGAGCAGCAACACCAACTCCTTTATCGCCCAATACTGTGCTGCCAAGGGCGAGACTTGGGACACCATCTCCCTGGCGGATATGCAGGCCGTTCTCCGGCAGGGCAAGAGCAGTCTCTACTCCTACACCCGCACCAGCGAGACCCGGACGGTGGAGGATGATGACCCGGAAACCACAGACGTGGTGGAGACGAAGGAGGAAACCTGGTACATCTACACCCTCTCCTACAACGGGGAGGGTTACTTTGCCGATACAGTGTTCCACCTGACCGATGATCAGAAGGCGCTGGCCGGGGACTACGCCCAGAACCTCAGCCTGTTCCTGGGCGATGGGATGTTCCAGTACACCGAGTACGGCGGCACTACCATTGCCTCCCTGGGGAACATCCGCTTTACCGACGGCGCTACGGAGGTCGTCTACTTCAACCAGCTGGACGAACGCTGGGCCAATAAGCCCTACGGCACAGACAACATCGGCGGCTACGGCTGCGGCCCCACCTCCATGTCCATCGTGGTGTCCTCTCTGACGGACGACATTGTTGACCCCGTGGAGATGGCGGAGTGGGCCTATAAAAACGGCGGCTGGTGCAGCAAGAGCGGTTCCTACCACTCCCTGATCCCCAGCGCGGCTCAGGCATGGGGGCTGAACGTAGAGGGCTGCACCGCCTTGGAGCCGCAGCGCATCCTGGATGCCCTGAGCGACGGGAAGTTGGTGGTCGCCATTATGACCAAGGAGCACTTTACCTCCGGCGGGCACTTCATTGTCCTCCGGGGCGTACAGGACGGGCAGATCATGGTGGCTGACCCAGCCAGCTATCGGCGGAGCGAGAAGCTGTGGGACCTGTCCATCATTCTGAATGAGGCCAGCAAACGAGCGGGAGCGGGAGGCCCGTTCTGGATTATAGGGTTATGAGGAGTTTCTTGTAAATTGGGGCATAAAGGCCAGCCCGCACATCGCAGATTACGTCTGGCATATCGGACGATTTACTTGACTATTTCGGACGATTTGGGTATAATGTAGCAGAGGAGCACAGTCAAGTGGGAGGAGGTATTGATATGTCAATCACTGCGACGGAATTGAAGGCTAATCTGGGAAAATATCTGCTGCTTGCAGCATCGGAGGACATTTTTATTACTCGCAATGGGAAGGTTGTGGCCCGGCTTACTTCGCCATATCAGGATAAACTTGATGCGGTAGATGCCCTATTTGGTAGCATTCCTACGACAATGACGCTGGAGGAGGCCCGGGAGGAGCGGCTGGGGAAGATATGAAAGTGTTAATTGATACCTGTGTGGCGATAGACTTTCTTCAAAAGCGGGAACCCTTTGCGGATGACGCACTCCGTATTTTTCGTGCGGCGGCCAGCGAATTGTTTGCCGGCTATATCACCGCTAAGTCCGCCACAGACATCTACTATATCAGTCACAGATGTACCCACAGCGATGAGGAATCCCGAAAAAACCTGCGTGCGTTGCTGACGATAGTTGGTATGCTGGACAGTGCGGCAATAGATGTCCTGCAATCACTGTCCTCAGATATTTCCGACTTTGAGGATGCTGTTATGGTCGAGACCGCGAAACGAGCCTCTGTTGACGGTATCGTGACACGGAATCAAAAAGACTATGCCAAGTCTCCTGTTCCTGTCTTCAGCCCCGGCGAATTTCTGGAATACCTCATGTCCTCCGGCGAGGAACCTTTAGAATAGTATCACATCACAAAGAATGGAAACCGCAGTCTCATTTCTTGAGGCTGCGGTTTCCCGTTTAAGCGGATACTTTGTGATACCCAGCTTCATATTTTCACAGACAGGAGACACAAATAGTATGCAAAATATGACTTCATCCACGAAACAGCTATACCTGTTCCTGACCGCCTGCTCTGGCAGCTGGAGAAACACCGTCCACATCTCCTGCCAGGAAGAAACGGACAACCCTGGCTACCTGCTGGCTGTCGACCGGGACGGCCAGCCGGTCATCCTGCCGGTTCAGCGGTTTTACGAGCTGGCGGGGGAGCAGATCGACCCCGCTGAGTGCTGCGGCCAGATCACCGAAGCGGGCTTTGAGTCTCTGTATGCCCAGTATCTGCTTTGGCGTCTCCCTACGGCGGAGGGGCATCCACTGAGAAGGCTTTGTGAGAAAACCGAAGTTACATAGCAATGTGCTTCAGTTATTCTTTGAAAGTTATATAGTGAAATCGAGCCTTGAATGTGGTACAATAGATACAGGCATATCAGGGCTTCGCATTTCTGAACTCTGCGGACTGACTGAAAACGATATTGACTTTGAGCATAAGCTAATCAACGTAGACCACCAGCTTTTGAAAGTATCGGGAATTGGGTATCATGTTGAAACGCCAAAGACAAAAAGCGGTATCAGACAAATTCCAATGAGTACCAAAGTCTATGAAGCGTTCAAGCGTGTGCTGAATGACAGAGGGCGGGCAGACAATTTTATTGTCGGCGGTTACAGCAGATTTTTATTCCTTAACCGGAACGGGCTGCCGAAAGTAGCAGTCAACTATGAAACCATGTTCCGGGGGCTTGTGAAGAAGTACAACAAAAGCCATGAGGAAGCCTTACCGAAAGTGACAACGCCGCATACCCTACGCCATACGTTCTGTACCAATTTAGCAAACGCCGGAATGAACCCGAAAGCATTGCAGTATATCATGGGACATTCCAACATCAACATGACGCTGAACTATTACGCCCATGCTACCTCTGATAGCGCAATGGCAGAAATGGAACGGCTGATTGCTTAGTAGTAGATAGAGGTTTTACTACTTGATTTACTACTTTTGGACGCGAAAACATGAGGGGAAATGAGAATATATAAGAGCTTCTTCCGATTTGAAAAATGCCGGAAAGCCTGTAAATACAGGCTATACCGGCTTATGAGAACTTATAAAGAGATAGTCAAAAACTATATTTTGATTTAAAATAAAACAGAACATTTTGTTAGGTTCCAGCGGCCGGTTTGTCGGCCATTTTGGAGCCGCTTACAGTTCCTCTGCCAATACGGACAGACTTTGGATCAAAGCATAGAGTCGTTGCTTCAGGTCACTCTGCGATTGCTTACCCATGATGATGTAGTCCAGAGAGACGCCAAGCAGAGCGGCGATCTCAATCAGGATATCGATAGAGGGTCCCTTCTCTCCAGCTTCAATTTTTCGCAAGTGTCGGTCGCCAATATTTAACTTTGCCGCTAATTGCACCTGTGTCATCCCCTGATCCTTGCGGAGCTGCCGGATGCGATTTCTGATCTTTTCTATGTCAAAAGCATTTTTGTGATCCCTGATCTTAAAATTTTGAAATGCGAGATCGGGGATCACGGGTATTCCGCTGTGTACGGCTGCCAGTTGTATGCTAATGAGAGGATAAATCGACTAAAACAGTGGAGTTCGAATATATTCAGACGATAACTGACAATGTGGCCACAAAAAAAGACAAGTCTCTGCCAAGTTCGCTCCTACGAAAGGGCGAATTTGGCAGAGATTTGTCGAAGAGAAAATGAAACGCAGGCAGCTCAAAAGCCGCCTGCGTTTCAAGAAGTATTCGTATGTAGCCCCTCGCCCTCCTTGCGTTTGATAAGGTGTATCCCTATGGTATCGTTTCGTCTATTTCTCCCCTAGTATAATAAAATAGCGAACTGCCAAGCATCTTATGTTGCGTCCTCAACCACGTGCGTTGGCTCTTGCCTCCTGACAGAGCCGTGTGATCTTCTCCCAGTTCCCGGCGGCGATATCCGCCTTGGGGCATACCCAGCTTCCGCCCACCGCGTGGATGAAGGGGGCGTCAACGTACTCTTTGATGTTTGCGGCGTTAATGCCCCCGGTAGGCAGGAACTTGATGTCCGCAAAGGGCGCGGACAGGTTCTTCATGGCGTTCAGCCCTCCATAAACATTGGCGGGGAAGAACTTGATGAGTTTCAGGCCATATTTCACGGCGCTCATGATCTCCGTGGGCGTGATACAGCCGGGAGTGACTGCGACGCCGTTCTCCACACACCACTTGACCACTTCCTCACTGAAACCGGGGGAGACGATAAACTTCGCCCCCATCTCCACAGCCAGCTTGCACTGCTCCAAATCGATGACCGTGCCGGCACCCACCAGGATCTCAGGGCAGTTCTCAGAAACCGCCTTGATGGCTTCGGGAGCACAGGCAGTGCGGAAGGTGATCTCCATCGTGTCGACACCGCCCGCCGCCATGGCTTTTGCGGTGGGGACCGCGTTTTCTGCCTTATCCAGAACAACAACAGGGACGACAATAGAATTTGCCAGTCTTTCCAGGATATCCATATTCGTTCTCCTTTATCTGCACAGAATACCATGATCGGTCTCGTAGGCCGGTACATCCGGCTGTTAGGGGGACAGCTGTTTCTTCCTCATGCCCAGGATGTTCGCCATCTTGATGCCGTCGAACACCATTTGGGGATCAACGGTAAAGGGCTCCACATCCCAGTAGGAGTGCATGGACGCCTCAGCGACTTTCATGATGTCCTCATCGGAGACATCCGCGATACCCAGATCCGCAAAGGTGGTGGGCAGGCCGACCTGATCGAAGAAGTCCGCCATTTCATCAATCTCCGCGGCGGGCGCGCCCTCCACGATCAGCTGGACGAGGATCCCGAAGGCGACCACCTCGCCGTGGAGCAGCCGCGCGCAGGGGGGCAGGACCGTGATGCCCTCCGCGATGGAGTGGGCGCCCGCGCACGAGGTGTTCTGGACCCCCAGTCCGGACAGCAGCGTATTGGCCTCGATGACATCCTCCACATCCTTCGTCACCAATCCCTTCTCCACGGCCAGCTTCGCACGGACGCCCTTGGCCAGGATCGTCTCGTGGCAGGCTTTGGAGACCGCCATTCCGGCAATGGTCTGATGGAACCCGGTGTTCACATAGTTGGGGGAGGCGGACCGCTTGTTGGCGCGGCACTCAGGGTAGGTGGCCAGAGCGTCACCGATCCCCGCGACCAGGAAGCGGACAGGGGCCTTGGCAGCCACGTCGGTGTCCACCAGGACCAGGTCGGGATTCTTTCTGTAGTGGCGGGCTCCGACGTGCTCGCCCTCTTCGGTGTAAACCACGGACAGCCCCATGGCGGGCGCGTCGGTGGAAGCGGTGGTGGGGACGATGACGGTGAAGGCACCGCAGTTGTCGGCCACGGCTTTCGCCGTATCCATGGTTTTCCCGCCGCCAATACCGACGACCACATCGGGATCCAGCTCCCTGGCCGCCTCTGTGCAGCGGAGGATCTCAGCCTCCGAACACTGGCCTCCCAGCTGCTCACACTGGATGGCGCTGCTGCTGCCGGCATAAGCGGCCTCAAGCCGCTCCCTCATACCGGCGTAGAAAAAGGGGTCGATCAGGAAGAAGACCTTGCGGCCGTATATCTCGGTGTACTCTCTGATATTATCCAGCTCATGGCGGCCCTGTATGTAACGGCTGGGCGAGCCCCATGCTCTGGTGGAACGGGTCAGCATCGGCATTTGAATTACCTCCAAAACATGATCGTGTCAGTTGGGACACCACTACTTTTCCGCCCACTTGGGATTGTCCAGGAGGACGGGCTTGCCATTCCGCTCGACTACGATCTTACGGTATCCCTTTTCCTCAATCGTGCCGTAGTCGTGGCCCGCGTCGGCGCGGTAGACAAAGAACATCACCAGAGGCTCGCTGCCGGTGTTGATGCTGCGGTGCGCCCACCGGCCCGGGACATAGAGGGCGTCGCCGGCGCCGATCTCCCGGCACTCCACATCTCCCTCGGGCGTTTCCATCAGCATCAGGCCCTTGCCGCTCAGGCCGTAATAAACCTCGCTGGTATCCAGGATGGTGTGGAAGTGGCCTTTGGTCATGTAGTATTCATCGCCCACCTTGCCGGGATAGAGGATCGTCGTGCCAAACTGCAGGACACCTGCGTCATCATCGGGCAGATCCAGCCCATAGAACTCATACAGCAGGGGATCGCCGTTGTCCACCAAAGCCTGGGCGGCTTCAGGATCGGCAAATTGGGAGACCATGCTGGAGATATTGCGGGAGATGGGCTTTACTTTGCCGCTTTTGCAAAAGCCTTTCACCAGATCGAAATCCAATACAAAGGGTGTCTTGCTATCCATTGGAAAACCTCCTATACAACTATCATTTGGAGCCGCGGTACGGGACCGGTATCACAGGGCCCGCCCGCGGCAGCTCCATGGGATTACTTGACGATCAGGCCCCTCGTCTTGCGGTCAACGGTGAGGGCGATGGCACCCAGGACAAACGCCCCGAACACCACGTTCTGCCAATAGGCATCAATGCCCACGAAGGTCATGCTGTTGTTGATGACAGCCACGGTGAAAACGCCCAGGATCGTACCCAGGACGCTGCCCTTGCCCCCCGCGAGAGATGTGCCGCCCAGTGCGCAGGATGCGACGATCTGCAGGGTGTAGGGCTCACCGGTGGAGGGCGAGGACGACTTCAGGTTCGCGATCAGGAAGACCCCCGCCAGGGCGGCCAGCATGCCTGAGACCACAAAGACAGACACCTTGGTCTTCTCCACGTTGATCCCGGAGATGCGTGCCGTGCGCTCGTTGCCGCCGATGGCGTAGATGGACTTGCCGAAGGCGGTGTACTTGGTCAGGGCATAGACGGCCAGGACCAACAGCATGGCAATGAGCAGAGGGAGGCCGATCACCTCGGCCACTGTGATCTTGTACCAGGTGATCGAGGGCCACAAGACCTTGGGCATCACCTCCGGGGCGGGAGTGATCAGCAGCGCCACAGACTGCCACACGGACATGAAGCCCAGGGAGGCGATGAAGGAGGGCACCTTGAGCTTCGCCTGGATGAGCCCCAGCGCCAGGCCAGACAGGGCGCCGAACACCAGGCAGATCAACGTACAGATGATGCCGAAGATCACGGGACTGCCGAAGCGCTCCGCGTAGAGCAGCATCAGGCGCACATAGAGAACGTTGGAGACCGAGCATACGGCGCCCATGGACAGGTCGATCCCGCCGATGATCAGGACCATGGTCATGCCGGCGGCCATGATCAGAAGCGGCGCGGGGTCCCGCAGCAGGTTCTTCAGGTTGTATGCGGAGAGGAAGTTGTCCTGTGTGGCGGTCATGACCGCCAGCAGGATAATGATCGCGGAGGCGCTCAAGTATCTGGTGATGTTGTCCATCACAGACTGCTTTGTCAGTTTATGTCCGATATTTGTGCTCATCTTTTCGGCCTCCTCACATCATCAGGCTGACGATGGCAGCCTGTTCAGGTTTCTTCTCAGCCGGAGCGTCAAACTCACCGGTAATAACGCCGTCCTTCATGACGATCAGGCGGGAACACAGGCCCAGATACTCATCCACGGTATCACCCAGGACGATGACGCCCTTGTCGGCATCGGTCATATTGCGGATCAGGTCGTAGATCTCCTCCTTGGCGCCCACGTCGACGCCGCGGGTGGGATGGTTCAAAATGACGATCTCCGCCTCCGAGGCCAGCGCCCGGGAGAAGACGACCTTCTGCTGGTTGCCGCCGGAGAGCTGCATCAGCAGCTCCTTGGGGCCGCTGGTCTTGATGCGCAGGCGGTCGATCCAGCTCTCAGCCTGCCGGCGGACTGCCTTTTCGGAGATGAAGAAGCCCTTGGCCAGCACATCCATGTTGGAAAGAGCGATGTTCTCTTCTACGGACAGGCCCCCGACGATCCCCTCAAACAAACGCTCCTTCGGGATCATCAGGATACTCTCTTTCAGAGCGTGGCGGGGATTCTTGAAATCGATCTTCCGATCGTGGACCAGCACCTCGCCGTGGGTGGGCTTCTCATCGCCGCAGATGACCTCGCAGATCTCCTCCACACCGGAACCCACAACGCCTGCCAGCCCCAAGACCTCGCCGCGGTGCAGTTGGAAAGACACATGCTTGAATGCCGCGTGCTTGCACAGGTCCTTCACCTCCAGCAGGACCTCCTCCTGGGGCACTGTCTGACGGTCCAGGTGGTAGTACTCGTTGCTGGTGCCCTTGCCCACCATCATCTCGTACAGCTTCGCCTCTGTGGCGTCCTCGGTTTCCAGCGTTCCGACGGAGGTGCCGTCCTTATAGACATAGATGCGGTCGGTAAAGCTCAGGATCTCGTCCAGGTGGTGGGACACGAAGATGATGGAGTGGCCCTGGCTGGAGATCTTCCGCATCTGGACATACAGGTTCTTGATCTCCTCCTCGTTCAGGACGGAGGTGGGCTCGTCCAGCAGGATCAGGCAGTGGTCCACGCCGGACTGCTTGGTGATGTTCATGACCTTGGCGATCTCGATCATTTGACGGGTGGCGAAGTTCAACTCGCTGACCTTCCGGGTGGGATTGATGTCGGTGATATCCACGGCCGCCAGGACCTCCTTCGCGGCCTGGTTCATCTTTCCCCAGTTGACGACGGGGCCGACCTTGAACTCATTTTCATGGCCGAAGAAAATATTCTGGGCCACGTTCAGATTGACGATCAGGGACTGCTCCTGGAAGACCATGCCGATGCCTACCTTGTTGCCGTCCATAGGGTTCTTGGGCTCATAGGGCTTCCCCCGGAGCGTCATGGTCCCCCCGGTCTGGGGCTGCGCGCCGATGATGATCTTCAGCAGGGTGGACTTGCCCGCACCGTTTTCCCCCACCAGGCCAACGATCTCGCCGGGGCGGACTTCCAGTTCGACACCCTTCAGAGCATGGGTCCCGCCAAAGACCTTCGTGATCTCCTTCGCGCTGAAGATGGGCTCTGCTGTCTCCGCAGCTGTTTTGTTATGTAATGCCTCTGTCATTCTCCCTCACCTCCTACTTACTGATGACCTTGGCGCCCCGCGCGGCGGTCAGGATGACGGAGATCAGGATGATGATCCCCTGTACGCCCGTGCGGATATTGGGGTCGATCCCCGTCATGATCAGGCCGTTGTCCAGGACCGTCATGATGAGGACGCCCACGATCGTATTGACCACGCCGCCCTTGCCTCCGGACAGCGCAGTGCCGCCCACGACGACAGCGGCCTGCGCAGGGAACATCTTGCCGTCGCCGATGACGACCTGGCCAAAGCCCAGGCGGATGGCGCCCAGGACGCCCGCGACACCGAACAGGAGCCCCGCCAGGGTGAAGACGCCGACCTTGACCTTTTCGACACTGACGCCCACAGAGCGCGGAATGCTCTCGTTGGTCCCCACGGCGTAGATGTGGCGGCCGAAAGCGGTGTATTCCTGGATGTACCAGCAGATCACGAACATGAGGACGGCTACCCATGTGATAAAGGGGATCCCCAGCCATTGGGCCTTGGACAAAGAGACGAAGAGCGGGTCCTCAATGGTGGGGAACTGGCCGCGATAGGACAAAACCGCGATGCCCTTGCAGATATTCATCATCGCGAAGGACGCCATGAAGGAGGGGATGCGCAGGTAGACGTGGCACAGCCCGACCACCAGCCCGCACACGCAGCTGGCGGCGATAGCCATCAGAGCGCCCCAGACGCCGAAGTCGTTGGCGAACTGGTTGTTTAGCACGAAGCAGGCGAACAGAGACCCCGCCATGCCGACGGTGCCGTCGATCGACAGGTCGATGCTGCCCAGCATGATGACGAACGTAAGACCGAGGGCCACCACCAGGGGCAGCGCCATCTGATTCAGCAGATTCACCAGGTTGGTGGGGCTGAGGAACGCGACACCATTGATCAGCGTAAAGATCAGGACCAATCCCACCAGCACGAAGATGGGGGCGGTCTTCATGACGACCGCGTTTCGGTGCTCCTGGCGTACTCGTTCGGCAAATTCTTCCTGAATGGTGGAAGAGGGATTGTATTTCACCATAATCATCGCTCCATTTTTATTGAGATGTCTGGGGCACCGGGATCCGGGGAGAGAAGAAAGGGGACTGGGCCATCGGACCCAGCCCTCAGTTCAAATGATGCTATACGGATCTTTTTAGAATTCGTCCGCCTTGCAGGCAAAGATCTGAGAATAGTCGAACTCAGGCGCTACGCTCAGGTACTCCTCAGCGGCCTCGGGGGAGTCGATCAGCTTGGCGGGCGTCGCGAACTCACGGCAGGAGTCGGGGAGGGACTCCACGTCGATCAGGCCCGCCCACGCGGCGTAGCAGATGGCCATGGTGTAGCCGCCCTGCAGGTAGCCGTTGGAGGAGACGGTGGCGACGGCGCTGCCGTCACGGACGGCCTCGACGATATCGGTGTTCGCATCGATGCCCACGACGCCGACCTTGCCCTTCAGACCGGCGTTATCCAGGGCCTGCAGAGCGCCGGTGGCCATGTTGTCGTTGGCGCACCACACGCCGCCCACATCGGGATGCTGCGTCAGCCAGGTCTCGACCAGGGCCATGGCCTGGTCGGGGAGCCAGTTGCCGGTGTCGTCGCCGACCACTTCGATGTCGGGATACTCCTTGAGGGCATTCTGCAGCCCCTCGTAGCGGCCAATGGCGGCGGAGTTGCCCAGCATGCCCTGGCACACGAAGATCTTGCCTTTGCCGTCCATATGCTTGAACAGCGCCACGGCGATGTTGTAACCATTCACGGCGTCATCGGGGGAGGTGTGGATCACCCAGTTGGGATTCAGGTCCGCAGGGCCCACGTCGTCGGGCTTGTTCCAAGCGGTACCGATGAAGCCGCCAGACTCCGCCATGGCCTCGGCCAGGGAGTAGGCGATGGTGTTCTCGTTGGGGTCGGCGTAGGCGATGGCATTGCCGTTGGCCTTCGCCGCGAACTGGCGCATGTTCTCGACTTCCTTGGTGGAGTCTCCGCCGGAGTCCAGGACCTGCTTTTCATACTTCTGGCCAATGCTGTCCAGATATTCCGCGAACTTGTCCATGCCGCCGATCACGGTGGCGATGTAGGGGCTGGAGGGGTCACGGACGGAGGTGGCGAGGTAGAGCGTGGTGTCCAGCTTCTCCTGAGGGATCTGCGAGGGGTCGATCTTCCAGGTGGACCAGTCGATGTCGGCGGGGGCGGGAGTGGGAGTGGGAGTGGAACCAGGCTCGGTGGTGGACGCGCCTCCCTGCGCGGGAGCGTCCGGGGATTTGGAGCCGCCGCCACAGGCAGCCAGGGCCAAGACCATGACCAGAGCCAGCAGCAGTGAGAGCAATTTCTTCATATCCATCCTCCTAAATGTGATTTAACGGTATAGACCGTTACAAAACGGCAGGAAGCCGTATTTGCCAAACAGGACCACTGTCATGCACGGTTTGGTTTGAATGATGTAATGTAGTAACATTCCGTTGTAGTTATCATAGTATGATTCCCTTGAATTGTCAATTACATTTTCATCTGCCATAGTAATATTGTGTGTAATATACAATTTAAGTTGCGGGATTTTGTGCTATATTATTAATAGGACCTCGATTCTGTCGGTGCAAAGTTTCCGCAGACCCTAGGGCTGGCAGGGAATCTCTCCAGGAGAGACCCGGAGGCCGGCAGGGCGAATATGACGGTCATCCCAGGTCTGGGGGTATGGCATTTGGCCAATATTCCCAAAAATGGCACCTCTAATTTTGCTATTGCTTTATTGTAGTATCTATGATACAATACAAACAACATTCCGTTTCCGTTCCAACAAAATGATGTAATAGATGAATTGAGGAGGAAACAGTATGAAAACACTTGTCATTGAAAAAGACGGTTCCCTGCACGTTCAGGAAGTCAACAAGCCCCGTTACAACGAGTATCAGGCGCTGGTGAAGACCATTGCCTGCGGCATGTGCGGCACCGACATCAAGCTCTGCCACCGCACCTTCAAGGGGTTCCCGGAGTCCGTCTACCCCATTATGCTGGGCCACGAGGGCGTGGGGGAGGTCGTGGAGCTGGGCGCGAAGGTCACGACCTTCAAGATCGGTGACAAGGTCCTTCTTCCCTTTGTCGACCCCGATCCCGAGAACCTGCCCGGCCTGGGCTCCGGCTGGGGAGCTATGAGCGAGTATGCCGTGGTCTGCGATCCTGCCGCGCCCAACGCCCCCGACTGCGCCTTCGCCCAGACCGTTCTGGACGATGACATCGACCCCGTGGACGCCACTATGCTGGTCACCTTCCGTGAGGTCCTCTCCTGCATCCGGTACTTCGGGATCCAGCCCACGGACTCCGTCGTCGTGATCGGCTGCGGTCCCGTGGGGCAGACCTACACCAAATTCCTGAGCCTGTGCGGGGTGAAGGACCTGATCGTGGCCGACATCATCCCCGAGAAGCTGGAGGCCGCCAAGGCTGCCGGTGCCACTTACACCATCAACTCCAAGGACAACGATCTGAGGACCGAGGTCCGCAAGCTCTTCCCCGACGGCGTGGACTTCGTGCTGGACGCTGCGGGTTTCCCTGCCATCATCAACCAGGGCATGGGCCTCATCAAGGACCGGGGGACCGTCCTGGCCTACGGCGTCCCCGAGAAGGAGGAGATCACCATCGACTTCAGCCCGGCGGACTACAACTGGAGGGTGATCTATCAGCAGATGCCCCGCAAGCGGGAGGAGGGCGCCGCCCACGCCCAGGTCATGGAGTGGATCCGGAACGGCGAGCTCAATATCAAGGACTTCATCTCTGACTACTATGACTTCAAGGACGTCCTCGAGGCGTACGACGCCCTGCTGAGCCGCAAGGTCCTGAAGAAGGGGATCGTGAGATTCTAACGGATACTCTTTACATCTTCCTTGCTTCTCCATAAAAGACATCCCCCGCCGGCTGACCGGCGGGGGATGTCTTTATTCTGTCCGTTCGGGATCAGGGTTCCACGTCCAGCATGGCCATGGTGGCGGGCATCTCGTGGGCGGTGTTCACCTTGTCGTCATCCGTGACCAGATCGAAGCAGGAGATGATGATCTTGTCGCCCCAGACGCAGGGCTCGCCGGGCTGGTCCAGCTCGCCGTTGAAGCCGTCGGTGTCGGGACTGCTGGCGATGCGGGTCACGGTCCCGTCCGGCGTGATCTTGGCGATGGCGTTGGCGGAGAAATCGGCCACATAGATGTTGCCGTACCGGTCGAGGCTCATGCCGTCGGTGGACTTCAGGTTAGCGGGGTCCTTGGCCCAGACGGTGTTCTCCACCACCTTGGTGCCGTCCTCGCTGAGGACGAGCTTGTGGACGGCGCCGTCGCCGAAGTTGCCCACATACAGATCGCCGGCGTGGTCGAACATGATGCCGTCGACACCGTACTGGCACTTGGGGT
Source organism: uncultured Oscillibacter sp. (assembly GCF_910584465.1). GTDB lineage: Bacteria > Bacillota > Clostridia > Oscillospirales > Oscillospiraceae > Oscillibacter. Next base: position 16,866 of record NZ_CAJUBK010000025.1, on the reverse strand, counting down.
TCTCCGTGATGAAGGTCTCCAGGATGTAATCATCCGCCAGCGTATTGGTGCAGTGGTAGTCCTCCAGGTCCACGGGGAAGCAGTACACGCAGCTCATCAGCTTGCCGCTCTCGGTCTTCTGCCGCTCCATGCAGCTCTGGGTGACGTAGATATGGCCGTTCCGGATGCGCAGGCCGTTGGGGTGCTCCATGTTGTCGGCGACCACCGTGCACTGGGTGACGCCGCCCTCATCCACCTTCAGGCGCAGGATGCGGCCGGTGTAGACCATGTTGGGGCGCCCGGTCCAGCCGGCGTTGTCCACCAGGAAGATGTCGCCCTCGGGCCCGAACTCGATGCCCATGGCGCGGGCCTCGCCGGAGTAGGGGTTTTTAGGCACGTCGAACCAGTGCCGGACATTGCGGTCCTTGTCGATCTTCAGCACACAGCTGGGCATGGACAGATCGGCGAAGTTGGGGCAGGAGAGGACCAGATCCCCCTCGGAGTCGATGGTCATGCCGTCCGGCGTGCAGGCCAGATCCTCGGGCAGTTTCAGGAACAGTTTGGAAGTCTGCATAGTATTCTCCTTTCACAAATGTTTCACGGTTGGACGATCTTGCGCTCGGCCATGTATTGGTAGATGGGCACCAGGGCATGGTAGCAGAACTCAAAGGCCTCCTTCACCGGGGCGTAGGCGGCCTGGGAGGCCGGGTCCGGCTCCACCACGGCGTTGATCTCCAGCATTCGGTCGATGGCGGTAAAGTCCTTGAAGATCCCGGTACCGACGCCCCCCGTGACGGCGGCGCCCATGGAGGTCGCCTCCTCCAGCTGCGTGGGAACGGTAATCTTCGCACCGTAGATGTCCGCCATCATCTGCCGCCAGACGGGGCCCTTCGCACCGCCGCCGATGACCAGGATCTCCTGGATATCGATGGACTTGCGGAGGCACTCCAGGATGACATTCAGGTTCATGGTGATGCCCTCCAGCACAGAGCGGAAGAGGTCACAGCGCCGGTCCTCCATCTTCAGGCCCAGCCACGCCGCAGTGGCGTCCGGGTTCCAGCGGGGGGCGCGCTCGCCCATCAGGTAGGGCAGGAATACAACGCCGTTGGAGCCGATGGGGCTCTGCTCCACCTCCGCGTTGATGAAGTCGTAGGGGCTGCGGGACTCCCGACGGCCCTGGTCCGTCTCGTATCTCGCCACCTGCTGCTTCAGCCAGTTGTAGGCGGCGCCGGCGGACTGCATGGTGCCGTTGGGCGCGTACAGACCGGGGACGATGTGGGCCCAGGTGACGGTGCGCATCTGCTCGTCGAACAGGGGCGCCTCGCTGGTAGAGGCGATCCACGCGGAGGAGCCAACGCAGCTGAAGGTGCGGCCCACGCTGATGGAGCCGGCGCCCACGTTTGCGCAGACGCCGTCGCCGCCGCCCATCACCACGGGCGTGCCCGCGGCCAGGCCGGTCTCCTCGGAGGCTTTCTTCGTGACATAGCCTGCCAAATAGGTGGAGGGGACGATCTCCGGCAGCTTGTCGCCGTCGATCCCGGAGCAGCCCACGATCTTTTCGGACCACTGGAGGGTCCGCAGGTCGATGCACCCGTTGGAGGTGGCGTCGGAGGGCTCCGTGTAGAAGTTCCCGGTCAGGCGCAGCACGATGAAATCCTTGGCGTTGAGCGTCTTATAGGTCTTGGCGTAGATCTCCGGTTCATGGTCCCGGACCCACATGAGCTTCTGGATGCCATAGGAGGCGCTGTTGCGGTGGCCGGCGATATGATAGAAGTCAGACGGAGAGATCTGTTCGGCAATGGCGGCCTGCTGTTCCTGGGCGCGCTGGTCGGCCCAGATGATGGAGGGCCGCAGCGGGCTGCCCGTCCTGTCCACGCACAGGCAGCCCATCATCTGGCCGGAGAACGAGATGGCGCCGATGTCGGAAGGGGCGATCTTCGCCTTGCCGATCAGGTTTTTGCTGGTCACACAGATGGCACGCCACCAGTCCTCGGCGTCCTGCTCGGCCCAGTTGGTGTTGAAGAAGCGGCACCCATAGCTGTACACCTCGCTGGTCACCATCTTCCCCTCTTCGCTGAACAGCGTGGCCTTGTTGCCGGAGGTCCCCAGGTCATGCGCCAGAATGTACTTCATAGACGCCTCCCTTCTCTCACAGGCCCAGGTCGCGGATCAGGTTTTCGGTGGCCATCGTGCCCATGTTGTGTGCCGCGCCTGCGGTGGAGGCGGCGCAGTGGGAGCCCAGCACCACATTGTCCAGCTGGGACCAGCGCCGGTCCTTCGGGGGTTCCTCCGTGAAGACGTCAATGCCGGCGCCGCCGATCTGTCTCTTTTCCAGCGCCTCCAGCAGCGCCTCCTCATCTACCATGCCGCCGCGGGCGGTGTTGATGAGGATGGTATTGGGGCCCATCATCGCCAGCTGTTCGGCGCCGATGATGTTGCGGGTCGAGGGGAGCAGGGGCATGTGCAGGGAGATCACATCGCACTCCCTGCACAGCTGCTCCTTAGAGGCCCGCCGGATGTTGTGGGCGGCGGCGTAGGCCTCGTCCCAACAGGGATCGCAGGCCATGACCTTCATGTCAAAGCCCTGCGCCCGCTGCGCCACCAGCTTTCCGATGACCCCCAGCCCCAGCAGGCCGAGGGTGCTGCCGGTGATGTCGCGGGTGGTGATCTTCGTCCAGTCGCCCTGGCGGCAGCGCGCGTCGATCTGCACCGTCTTCCTGGCCACCGCCAGGATCAGAGCCATGGTATAGTCCGCCACGGCGGCCGAGTTGGCGCCCACGGTGCGGGAGACCAGGATCCCCCGCTCCTTGGCCGCGTCCAGGTCGATGTTGTCCACGCCGATGCCGTACTTCGCGATGGCCTTCAGCTTGGGGGCGGCGGCGATCACCTCTGCGTCCAGGGGGTCCACGCCCACGATGATGCCGTCGCAGTCGCGCAGCAGCTCGATCAGGGCCTCCTTGTCCAGGATCCCGCCGGTTTCGTTGCGCACGACCTCCAGGCCGGCGCGCTTCAGCGTCTCGAACAGCTGGGGATCCGTCTTGCCGTAGGAGCGGGGCGTCACGAGTACCTTCATTGGGACCAGTCCTTCCTTTTCAGTATTTATTTTAATCCAAAAAATGCCAGGAGACAACAGGCAGTTAAAATTATTTTCCCTGCATCTCGCGGGCGATGCGGTCACACAGGGCCAGCCGTTCGCCCGTGATGTCCGTGTGGAACACTTCTGCGATGACCTGGGTCCAGCCGTGGATGAAGTACGTCCAGCCCGCCTCGATGGTCAGATCGCGCGCCTCCCGCTGCGCCTCCGCCTGGTGCAGGAACTCCAGCGTGCCCCGGTAGTTCAGCTCCCAGACGATGCCGTCCTGGGGGAACCTGCAGCTGTCCGTCAGGGGAGACCCGGGGCGGTCCTTCCCCAGCCCGGTGGCGTTGATCACCACAGAGCCCGCGGGGAGAGACTCCACGATGGCGTCATTCGCGGAGGGCTGCCTGCACATGTGGAAACTCATGGGGACATTCAGGTAATCCAGGATCCGGACGGCCTCCGCCAGACGGGGGGCGGACCGGTTGTTCAAGTGGATGCGCGCGGGCAGGTCCCGGCCATGGACTTCCTCATTCGCCAGGTACGCGGAGATGGACAGCGCGGAGCCCCCAGCACCCAGGACGCAGACCTGGGCGCCGGTTTTCAGGAAGTGGCCCTTCGGGATAAAGGCATCCAGCGCCAGGCCGGAGGAGATGGGATCCTTGGCGTGGGCGCGGTACTCCCCATTCAGCTTGGAGATGCAGGACAGCTCGCCGAAGCGCTCGGCATAGGGATCGCGGTAGTCGAAGAGATCCCTGCAGGCGTTGTACATGTCGATCTTGTGGGTGGTGACCAGCGCCCCTTTGGACAGCGCGTCGTCCCGGATGAACTCCGCCACGGCGCGATAGTCTTCACTAGGGGCGTGTATGGATAAGTCGATGCCCTTGATGACGGCATCGATCCCCAGCGCCTCCGCCCAGGCGGGGAAGACCTTCATAATGGAGGACTGTCCGGTGGTAACGCCGATGAAGTATAGGGTGGGCCGCTGTGCTTTTTCTGGCAGCTGGATCATGTGGAAAACTCCTCTCAGATTGAAATAGCAGACGGATGGCCTGCGCTTGCCCGTGAAAAAAGCCGATGACAATTCCCGCTCGTGTAAGCCTGGATCGTCTCCTCCCGAAAACCGGCCTGGCGAAGGCGGGGGAAGAAGACGTTCAGCAGATAGTCCAGTCCAATCTCGCCGCCATAGCTGTGAAGCCGCGCGGCAGTCGTATCTAAAGCCAGAAGGATCTGCCCCGCATAGGGGGACATGTGCTCCAGCAGGGCGGTCTCCTCCTCGTCGGAGTGATACTTGAACCGGCCTATGGTGTCGTAGTCCAGCCAGACTCCCGCGGAGGCCAGCTGCTCGTGGGGGGAAAGATCCGAGGCCTGACGGTCCACATGGCAGACGATCACATCCTCAGGGGCAAGTCCCGCCTCAAAACAGATGCGGAGGGCCTCAAGGGCGCACCTGCCGCGCTCCGTGTGGAGCATGAGCGGCACATGGGGACCCGCTGCCGCCCGGCTGGCAGCCCGCAGGAGCGTCTCATACCGGCCAACAGGCCCCTCCTCCGGGATCGCCGCCTTCACAAGTCCGGCCTTGACATCGGTCCGGTCCGGCCGGACAGCGGGGTCCGCCCTCCACTGCAGCATCCCTTGCTCCAGTTCGGAGGCGTACAGTTCAAACAGAGCCTCCTCTTCCAGGGTCCGCACCCAGCAGTCTTCGGCGTAGAACCCGGTGAGGTGATAGCCGGTAGCGGCTACGATATGTACCTGGCTCTCCTCGCTGAGCTTTTTCAGCATCAGCGGGTCCCGCCCAGCCGCTACAGGCTGCGCGTCGGCGATGCCGCCGCCGCCCGCTTCGCGGTAGGCCTTCAACTCGGCGAGAGAATACTCTGCGTTATCTATACACAGAGCCGGATCTTTAGCGGCTATGGGCGTGCGGTGCACCCAGATGTGCTCGTGGATCTGGAAATGCCCCAGCTCCTCCGCTCTGACGCTGCCGCAGACAGTCTGTACCATAGGCGACCCCCTTCCTGGCAAACAACTATAAGATTGTATGATTATATGATAGTAGTATCATCGTAATGTTATGACATTTGTTGCCCAAAGGATCCCGGCCTCGAGGGCCGGTGATCCTATCATGCCTGAATTTGCTATTTCCTGGAGATCTCCACCTGGAATTTACTCTGGTCGCCCCGGTAGTGTGCAAGAGAGTACTCGATCAGCACGCCGTTGCTGTTGTAGCCCAGAGAGGTAAAGCTGTGGATCGGCTGCCCCCGTTTCAGGCCCAGGATATTCACATCCTCGGTGCCGGCGGTGCGGACCTCGCAGGTGCGGACGATCCGGGTCACCCTGGTATCCTCCCGCTGATCCAGGACGTGGTACAGCGACTCCTCGCAGAAGTTGTGATCCAGCAGAAAGCTGCACTTGGAGTAAGGCAGGTAGGTCTCCACCCGTACAAAGGGCTGTCCATCCACCATGCGCTTGCGGTACAGATAGACGGCTTTGGAATCCAGGGCCTGGTCAATTTGGTAGGCCACATCTCGGGGCAGCGTGACGACTTCCAGCTTCAGGACCTCCGTGCTGGGGACCCGGCCGGCGTTGCGTACGTCATCGTTATAGGACAGGATGCTGTGGATAAAGCCCTGATTGATCTTGGGGTGGGCCACAAACGTACCCTTGCTCTTTGTGCGATACAATCGCTCTTTCTGGACCAGATCCGCGATTGCCTGGCGAACCGTGGTGCGGCTGATATCGAACATCTGACTCAGCTCTTTTTCTGTAGGAATCATGCTTCCTACGGGGTAGCTGCCGTTTTCGATCTCCTCGAGGATCAGCTTTTCCAACTGAAAATACAGCGGGATTGGGATGTTTTTATTGAGCATTTTCCCTTCCAGCATATGAATTCTCCTCACACTGTCAGCAAATTTACCGTGACATAAGGCACTTTGATATGACATAGCCATCATATCAAATCGAGAAGAACTTTGCAAGGGGGAAATTTCCTCTCAACAAAGCATACAGCCTCTCACATGGAATTGAAAGCAGGGTCCTCCCAAGGCGCTTTTACAGAACCAGGCTCCATCCCAACATCTCATCCTTGGAACCCGGAGCCGCACTGAATGGCAAAAATCCCCGCACAATATGTACTAACATAATGACATTATAATATAAAGCGTTTCCAATGTCAATGAAAATTCTGCTCCGCTTTTGTATAAACAAGATTACGGGAAGTATCGCGATTTTCACGTGCTCGCTTCACATGTCAGAAATCTTCGTCACACTGCACCAGGGAGTAGATCCGCGGCGGCATACGGTGTTCGTCACCTGCTTTGGGGATTTGCCTGGTTGGAAGGCGTATCCTCCCGTAAGCATCTTTGCGCGGTCTTAATGCCGTCGGAAAACTTTTCCCTCCTTTATCCCGTCCGTTGTATCGTGTGGACAGGACAAAGGAGGATGGGGAATGTTTACTTACCTATCTTGCCCGACGCAGGAGGTGTTTAAATGAAGTTCAAAAAAGAGCTTCCCGCTTCTAATGCGGAGTGGTACTGCTGCAAAGATCCGGAAGGGGATCGGTTCTATGCGATTGGCGGGTTTTCTTTGGAGACGCTGGTGCGATCCACGAGATCCTTGCCGGGAATCGCACCTGAGTCTCCTTTCCCCATCCAACCTATAACTTGACCCAGGATAGGGAAAAGCAGGGGAAGAAACAGGAACTGCTTCCAAGTTACGGGGAACCCCCTTTTCATTTTGTGGAAACTGCGGTACACTATTAATAAATGAGGAGGTGGGCTGGTTGCGTGTATATCTCGATATGTGCTGCTATAATCGTTCCTATGACGATCGATTGCAGATCAAAGTATCCTTGGAAACTCAAGCTAAACTGCACATTCAGGAGCTGATTCAAAAGAAGGACTTGGAATTGGTCACCTTTTATATGCTGCGTTATGAATGTGGACAGAATCCCTGCGAAATGCGCAAAAAGGCAATCATGCAGTTTATCGATACGCATACAATGGCCTATGTAGGTTTGGAGAGAAAGGATGAGATCGAGACTATCGCCGGAGGATCATACGCACAGGCGTCAAATTTAAAGATGCTTGCCATGTAGCTTCTGCTATTTATGCGGAATGTGAGTATTTCATCTCCACGGATATGCGGCTTTTGAAATACAGAACAAGCAAAATCAAAATGGTAACCCCTATAGAATTTGTCACGGAAACGGAGGAAGAATGAGATGTCTCTAAGTACGGCTGAGATTATGAATAAGGGCATGAAGTGCCTTATGGAGCAATTAGGTGTTGTAGAGGCAGAACGTTTCGTGGCCACTGTCATTCGGGAAAAATTTGATTACACCCGCTGGCAGCGAGATTATTTTGATGGAAAGACTCCAGAAGAGATCGGCCTGGAGTCAGAAGCATTTGAACGGGAAAATCCTTACAAGGGGACTGCTGTGCGGCTTTGACCCATAACCTGACCCAGAACCGGAAAAAGGCAGTGGAGTCAATAGAGAAAAGAGTGTGGGAAAGGAGCGGACCTTGGATGGAATCCTTTCAAAAAGTGCGGGAAATGTCCAAGTGGTACTTTGGATCGTAGCTCATAACCCGGAGGTCGCAGGTTCAAGTCCTGTCTCCGCAACCACACCCACTCCTCAGGGCCGCAAGGCTTTGAGGGGTGTTTTCCTTGCGTTTCGGAGGGCGGTCACCCTCGGGCGGAGCAGACATGCGCTTTCCCGCCATGGCCCCGGCCTCCCGACAGGCGGTGGATACCGCCTGCCGGTCAGGGCCGGGGCGTTCCGCCGTCAGTCGGTGGTCGTCTCATAGGGCCAGTCCTGGATGCCGCCGAAGTCGGCGACGTTGCGATAGCCCATAGAGGCCAGCTTGTCCGCCGCTTCGGCGCTGCGATGGCCGGAATGGCAGTAGACCAAGATCTCCGACTCCTTCTCGAAGGGCAGGGGCAGGTCCGCCTGGATGTCCTCGTTGGGCAGGCAGACGGCGCCGGGGATGTGGCCGGCGTCGTATTCCTCCTGGGTGCGCACGTCCAGGAGGATGACCTCCTCGCTGGCGTCCAGGCGGGCCTTGGCGGCCTCCGGGGTGAGGGTCAGGTACGGAGCGTTGGGCTTGGCGCGGACCGTGGACTTCACGGACATCCGGGCGGAGTAGGACTTGAGGATGGCCATGCCGAAGCAGATGACGGCGGCGAGGAGAAAGAACGGTCTCATAGGATGCCTCCTGTATGGGAAGAGTTAGGACCTGGGGCGGTCCCCAAAGATGCTGAGGAGAGTCCGGCGGACCAGGGCTGCGCTGGCGTCCTTGACGGGCGGCGGCCCTCTGCCTTGCCCTGCGGTGCCTGGCCGTGCCTCGCTTTTCCTCATTATTTTCGGGGATCGCTCTAGTTTACAGGAAACGGCGGGAAAAATCAACTGTTTTGGGGAGATCGCCTGCGCCTCCAGGTAAAAAAGCCGGTACAGACAGCGTCTGTACCGGCCTTCCTACGGGAAGAGGCTTTTAAAATTCCAGGTTCTTCCCCTCGCTGTCGAAGAGATGGCAGACGCTGCCGTCGAAATGGAGGCGGATCTCCGAGCCGGGGGCGAACTTGACGCTGGAGAGATCCAGGGTGGGCACGATGACCACCACGTCCCGCCCTCCGGCGTTGGCGTGGAGATGGACCTCGCTGCCCATCATCTCGCTGACGTCCACCTTGGCGGACAGGGTGCCCTCGCCGCTGCCCAGGGAGATGTGGCTGGGCCGCACGCCCAGGGTGATGGCCTGAGAGCCGATGTCCTTCGCCGCCAGGGCCTTCTGCTTGGCCTCGGGCAGGGCGACCTGGATGCCGCCCACGGAGACGCTGTAGGCCCCGCCTTCCTTGAGGAGCTTCGCGTCGAAGAAGTTCATCTGCGGCATACCGATGAACCCGGCGACGAACAGGTTCGCGGGATGGTCGAAGACCTCCTGCGGGGTGCCGATCTGCTGGATGAAGCCGTCCCGCATGATGACGATCCGGTCGCCCAGGGTCATGGCCTCCGTCTGGTCATGGGTGACGTACATGAAGGTCGTGTCGATCTTCTGGCGGAGCTTGATGATCTCCGCGCGCATCTGGTTGCGGAGCTTGGCGTCCAGGTTGGACAGGGGCTCGTCCATCAGCAGCACCTTGGGCTCCCGGACGATGGCCCGGCCGATGGCCACGCGCTGGCGCTGGCCGCCGGAGAGGGCCTTGGGCTTGCGGTCCAAGTACTGGGTGATGTCCAGGATCTCGGCGGCTTCCTTGACCCGCTTGTCGATCTCGGCTTTGTCCATCTTGCGCAGCTTCAGGGGGAAGGCCATGTTCTCATAGACCGTCATATGGGGATACAGGGCGTAGCTCTGGAAGACCATGGCGATGTCGCGGTTCTTGGGCTCCACGTCGTTCATCAGCTGGCCGTCGATGTACAGCTCGCCCTCGCTGATCTCCTCCAGGCCGGCGACCATCCGCAGGGTGGTGGACTTGCCGCAGCCGGAGGGGCCGACCAGGACGATGAACTCCTTATCGGCGATGTCCAGATCGAACTCCTGGACCGCCACGACGCCTTTGTCCGTCACCTGGAGGTTGATCTTCTTCTCGGGCGCGTCCTTCTTCTTGGACTTCTTCTCGCCGCCGCTGTGGGGATAGATCTTCTTGATGCTCTTGAGGTTCAGAGTTGCCATAGCGTGTCACTTTGACGAAGCGGCCTCCGCCGGCTCCGCCTCGCCCCGGGGAGCGGGTCCCCGAGGGCATTACGGCAGGTCTCCACACTGCCGCACCGCAAGTGGAGCGGGGGTCTCCTCCTTTTCGTTTGGTGCCGGGGGCTATGGGAATGGAGTAGCCGCCGGCCCGTTGATTTTATGGGAGGCGGAGGAGCTCCGCCGGTCCCAGCGAGGGCATGGGTCAGACTGCCTGCCCCTTGAACAAGATCTCCCGGATGGACAGGTCCTTTTGGTCCAGCAGGACCAGGCTGGCTTCCTTGCCGGCGTCCAGGGTGCCGACGCGCCCCTCGATGCCGATGGATCGGGCGGGGTTGTAGGATGCGGCCCGGACCGCGTCCGCCAGGGGGATGCCGAAGGACACGGCGGTGCGCAGGCAGGCCATCAGGTCCGTGGCAGACCCGGCGATGGTCCCGTCCGCCAGGGTGCAGAGGGGGCCCTTCACGGCCACGGCCAGACCGCCCAGCGTATAGTCGCCGTCCGGCATCCCCGCCGCCCGCATGGTGTCGGAGATCAGCAGCATCCGCTCCGGCCCGAAGAGGCGGAACGTGGCCCGCACCACGGCGGGGTGGATATGGATGCCGTCGCAGATCAGCTCCGCGAAGGTCTTCGGGTCGTCGAACGCCGCGCCGACCACGCCCGGGTCCCGGTGGGCCAGAGGCGGCATGGCGTTGTAGAGGTGGGTGGCGTGGTCCGCGCCCGCTTCGAGAGCGGCCTTCGCCGTGTCGTAGTCCGCCGTGGTGTGCCCCAGGGAGACGGCGATGCCCATGTCCGCGGCGGCGCGGATGAACTCCATCGCTCCCGGCTGCTCCGGGGCGATGGTGACCAGCCTGACACAGCCCTCCGCCGCCGCCTGCAGGCGCTCCAGCATGGCGGCGTCGGGATCGTGGAGGTAGGCGCCGTTCTGCGCGCCCTTCTTGGCGGCGTTGAGGAAGGGGCCCTCCAGATGGATGCCCACGAGCTCTGCGCCCCCGGCCTGCCTGGCCCGGTGGGCGGCGGCGTTCTTGCACACGGCGGTCAGCTGCTCCTCCGGGAGGGTCATGCCGGCGGGACAGATGTACGTCACGCCCCGGGAGAGCTCATAATCCGCGATCTTCTGCAGGCCCTCCGGCGTGGCGTCGCTGAAGTCCTCGCCCACCGCGCCGTGGAAATGGACATCCACCAGGCCGGGGATCACGTAGCAGCCGGAGGCGTCCAGGACGGCGCCGTCGCCGCTGGCGCTGGAGAGGAGGGGGCCGTCGGTGCAGACGTCGCGGGCGGTGAAGCCCTGTCCCAGGTCGAAGACCTGGCCGTTGACGATCCTCATAGGGCGGCCCCGGCGGCGTCCAGCCTGCTGGCGGCGGCCTCATCGATCACCAGGACCACATTGGGGTGGAGCTGGAGGATGGAGGCGGGGCAGCGGGGGCTGATGGGCCCGCAGACACAGCCGAGGATGGCGTCGGCCTTATCCGCGCCGCTGGCGCACAGGAGGACCTTCTTGGCCCCCATGATCGCGCCCATGCCCATGCTGACGGCCTGCTTGGGCACGTCGTCCCGGCTGGCGAAGAAGCGGGCGTTGGCGTCGATGGTGCTCTCCGCCAGGTCCACCACATGGGTCTCCTTGACGAAGCAGTCCCCGGGCTCGTTGAAGCCGATGTGGCCGTTGCGGCCCACGCCCAGGAGCTGGAGGTCCGCATAGCCCAGGGAGCGGATATAGGCGTCGTACCCGGCGCACTCCGCATCGGGATCTGCGGCGAGGCCGTCGGGGACCCGGGTGTTCTCCGGGCGGATGTCCACATGGTCGAAGAGGTTCTTCTGCATGAAGTACCGATAGCTCTGGTCATGCTCCGGGGCCAGCCCCCGGTACTCATCCAGGTTGACGGACCGGACGTCCCGGAAGCTGAGGCGGCCCTCCCCGTACCAGTCCACCAGGTACTTGTAGGTCCCCTCCGGCGTGGAGCCGGTGGCCAGGCCCAGCACGCAGGCGGGGTCGTGGCCGATCTCGGCGGCGATGATCTGCGCCGCGCGGCGGCTCATGGCGTCGTAGTCCTTCTCGCGATAGATCTTCATAACGGCAGGTTCCTCCTGTATCGATTTGATGGGGGCCGGCGCCGCTCCGGCTCGGGTGAGCGGGCGGCGGCGGTCCGAGGGGTCGGGAGCTCTTTTGGCATCTCCTCCGTTCAGGAGGGAGCGGGCAGGCTGGCGGCGGCCATGGACTGGCCCACGCGGCGGAACTTCTCGTCCGGCAGGGTCAGCCGGATGGCGGCGGCGCATGCGGGATATTCGTCCTCCAGCACCCGGCGGCAGGTCTCCAGGAGGAGGTCGCCGCCCTTGCCGCTCATGACCCGGCCCAGCAGCAGCACGTAGCGGAAGCCATAGTGCTGGTGGTAGTATGGCAGGGTGTGGCCCAGGTAGCAGCCGATGGACGCATAGATCTTCGCGGCCCTGGGGTCGTCCGCTTCCATCAGGGCCTGGACGGCCTTCAGCTTCTCGGCGGGGGAGGCGGACTCGTCCAGCTCGATCCCCGCCCGGGGAGCCAGCTTGATGACGCCGTCCTGGCAGAAGTACTTCACGCCGCAGCCGATGTCGCCGCTCCACTCGTCCCGCATGGCGCCCGGGGCCGCGTCCACGGGGACGAAGGCCAGCTCGTTCAGCCAGCCGGTGATGCAGCCGTCCCCGTCCACATAGCCCGCCGCCTCGCTGGTGCCCATGGCGATGCCCAGGACGTTGTTGTCGTCCAGGCTCATGGTCCCCGCCAGGGCGGAGACGTCGCCGTCGTTGGCCACGGCATAGGGCACGTCGCCGAAGGTGTCGGTGATGGCCCGGATATAGATGTCCTTGACCTTCGTCTCGTAGAGGTCCTTGGGGACTTTGAGGAAGAGGGAGGCCACCATGGCCCGGTCGTTGATGTAGATCCCGGCGGAGCTGACGCCCACCGCGTCCACCCGGGGCATGTGGGCGGCGGCGGACTTCAGGGCGGAGACGATGCCGTCGTAGTGATAGTCGGGGTCCGGGTTGACCTTGGGCAGCCAGACGACCTCCTCGGAGAAGACCGTCTCGCCGTCGATGACGGCGGAGACCTTCCGGTCGGAGCCGCCTGCGTCGAAGCCGATGCGGCAGCCCTCCAGATGGCCGCCCATGGCCTTGGGGGCGTCATGGCTCTCGGGGACGGCGTCCGTCAGCACCACCTCGAAGGGATGCTCGTAGACCCCCGCCATGAAGTCCCAGTCGAACTCCCGCTCCCCGCCCCGGCAGTAGACGGAGCAGAGGTAGTCATAGATGCCCCGGTCGTCCACGTAGATCCGGAAGCCGCCCTGCATCCACAGGGCCGTCTTCACCAGGCGGTCGATGTAGTACCGGTCCGCCTCCGCCTTCTCCGGCGTGCCGTGGATGAAGGTCCGGGCGGCGGCGATCTGCCCGTCCGAGCGCTCTACGGCGATGGCCACGGGCTTTTTCGCGGTCTCCAGGAAGGCGGCGTTGAACCGCAGGATGGGGATGAACTCCGGATCGAGCTCGGGGACGTTCTCGATCTGGACGGAGATGCCGAAACGTTCCATAGGCGTTCCTCCTAAACGTATCATGGTCAGGTCCGGCGGGGGCTCAGCCCTTCACGCCGCCGGAGGCCAGGCCGCTGACCAGGTTCTTCTCGATGCACATGAACAGGATGACCACGGGGATGATGGCGAAGATGGAGGCCGCGAAGAGGTACTGCCACTCGATCATGTTATAGCCGTTGAAGGTGTTGATGCCCACGGTCAGCGGCTTGAGCGTGTCGGTGGAGATGAGGCACAGGGCGACCGTGTACTCGTTCCAGGCGTTGATGAAGATGAAGATCAGCGTGGTGACGATGCCCGGGGCCGCCACGGGGAGCAGGACCTTCATCATGGACTGGACCCGGGTGCAGCCGTCGATGGTGGCGGCCTGCTCCATCTCCGCGGAGATGCCCATGAAGGTGCCCCGGAGCAGCCAGATGGTGAACGCCTGGTTGAAGGCGGCGTTGATGAAGACCAGGCCCAGGATGTTGTCCGTCAGGCCCAGGCGCTGCATGACCTGGTAGATGCCGATGAGCAGCACCACCGGGGCGAACATCTGGGAGACGATGACGAAGCCCAGGAAGGCGGTCTGGCCCTTGAACTTCATCCGGGCCAGGGCGTAGGCCGCGGGGATGCCGCAGATCATGGCGATGATGGTGGATCCGCCGGCGATGAGGACGGAGTTGAGCATGTACTTGGCCATGGGGGCCCGGCTCCAGATGTCGATGAAGTTGGACCACAGGGGCACGACGGGCAGGATGGTGCCGCCGGAGAAGATCTCCACCCGGTTCTTCAGGGCGGTGCACAGCATGGCGAAGTAGGGGTACAGGGTGATGACGCACACGTCCAGGACGACGAAGTAGAGCAGGACGCGCAGGATCGTCTTCTTCACGGAGACGGGCTTTTTCACGGCGTTCACGGGCTGGCTCACAGGTCGTCATCTCCTTTCCGCAGGGTGTAGATCATGTAGACGCTGGCGCAGACCAGCAGGATGAGGAAGCCGATGACCGAGACGGCGGAGGCCTCGCCCTGCTTGCCGTTGTAGAAGGCCAGCTTGTAGAGGTAGGTGACCAGGGTGTCCGTGTGGTTGGCCGGGTCGCCCTTGGTCATGGTCCAGATGATGGGGAAGGAGTTGAAGACGTAGATGATGTTCAGCACCGTGGCCACCGTCAAAGAGGACTTCACTAGGGGCAGGGTGATGCTGAACAGCTTCTGGAAGTACCCGGCCCCGTCCACGGTGGCCGCCTCGTAATAGGAGGCGTCGATGCTCTGGAGGCCGGAGAGCACGCAGAAGGTGACGAAGGGGATGGTGACGAAGATGCCGCAGGCGATCTCCCAGGCGAAGTAGGCTCCCGGGGTGGGCGTCCAGTTCACCGGGGCGCTGATGAGGCCGACCTTCATCAGCAGGGTGTTCAGGGTGCCGTAGTCCTTGTTGATGATGAAGTTCCAGGCGCTGGCCTGGATGACCAGCGTGGTGGCCCAGGGGAAGACCACGATGGCCCGGGCCACCTTCCGGCCCCGGAACTGGTTGTTCAGCACCAGGGCCAGCATGAAGCCCAGCACGGTGGAGATGACCACCACGGCGATGGTCCAGACGATGGTGTTCTTCAGCACCAGGGCGAAGGCGGGGCTCTTGAGGACCTTGCTGAAGTTCTCGAAGTTGTTATAGCCCTTGACCAGGCCCGCCCGGGTCACCTTGCTCATGGAGAGCTGGAACACCTTGACGATGGGGGTCACGATGAAGATGGCCATCAGGATGATGCTGGGGGCGATCCAGATGTAAGGCTCGATCTTGCGGAAGATCTTTTTGCTCCCGGAGGGACGGGGGGCCTTCCTGGCCAGCTCCTCAGACGCCGCCGGGGCGGCAGGGGTCTTTGTACTCACGGGGACACCTCCTCTATAGTTGGGATCGAAGCGTCTTCCGGCCGCTGTCAAAACCCGGCGGGGCCGCCGCGCTTTGAGAACGGCTGGAAGAAGACGGGGGCCGGGCCGTTCAGGCCCGGCCCCCGCGGTGGTTCGCTGCAAGCGCTGGAAGGGTGAGGTCTTTTTAGCCGGCGATCGTAGCCTGGAGATCGTTCAGCAGTTCCTCGACGCTGCCGCCCAGGAGGGCCTGCTGCTCCACGTCGATGACGCCCTGCTTCACGTCGGCCCACTCGGCCTTGGCGGTGGGATAGAATTTGCAGGAGCCCACGATGTCGACCCAGGGGGCCATGCTCTCGTCGGCCTTGGCCACGATCTCGCCGCCGGCGGAGGTGGCGGGCAGGAAGCCCTCCATCAGCACCCAGTCGGAGTAACGGCCGTCCTCATAGAAGAAGTCGAAGAACTCCTTGATGGCCTCGATCTTCTCGTCGGAGTCGTCGTTGTCGAAGACCATGAAGCGGTCCATGACGCCGGCGGAGACGGAGGCGTTCCCGCCGTTGGTCGGGATGGCCGCGAAGGCGTAGTCGATCTGCTCCTCGGCGGGGGTGTTGGCCTTGGCGTAGTTGTCGGCGATGTAGGTGGGGATGGAGTTGGGGCCGATCATCATGGCCAGCTTGCCGGCGCCGAACAGATCCTGCAGGGCGTAGCGGGTCTCGTTGGCGGGATCGGTGTTGGTCAGGCCGTCCTTGACCAGGCCGATGGCGTATTCGATGGCTTCCACGTTGGCGTCCGCGTCCAGGGTCCAGTTCCCGGAGGCGTCGGTGAAGTCGCTGCCGTTGTTCCAGATGTAGTAGGCGAAGGCGGCCTGGCCCTCGTCGGTGGTCATGTCGATGCCCCAGGGATAGATGCTGGGGTCATAGGCCTTGATCGCCTCGCAGGCGGCCCTCAGCTCGTCCCAGGTGGTGGGGACTTCCACGCCGGCGGCTTCCAGGATGTCCTTGTTGTAGTACATGGCGCGGGCGGAGGCCAGGTCGGGGATGGCCCAGATGGTGCCGTCGATGTTGGACTGCTCCAGGAAGGCGTCGTAGAACTTGGCGTAGGTCTCGTCGGAGACGCAGTCCTGGATGGGCAGGAGCAGGTCGTCGGCCACGTAGTCCGCGAACACGTCGATGTTCAGGATGTCGGGGGCGTCGTTGTTGGCGACCCGGGTGTTGACGACCGTGTAGATGTCGTTCCAGGACACCGCCTCCACGGTCAGCTCGATGTCGTCATGGCTGCCGTTGAACTCGGTGACGAAGTCGGCCCACCACTGTTTGGTGTTCTGGCCGTACTCGGCGGCGATCACCTTGATGGCGGTCTTCTCCCCGGAACCGGTGTCGGCGGGGGGAGCCTCGGTGCCGGTGTCGGCGGGAGGGGGCGTGGTGTCGCCGCCCTTGTCGCCGCCGCAGGCGGCCAGGGACAGGACCATCACGAGAGCGAGCAGGGCTGCAAGAAACTTTTTCATCGTCATTCTCCTCTTATGATAAGATCCATGTGTATGATACACATGTGAGGGAGCGGTAGGGAAAATCCACAAACACGACCCTCGTATCATCATTATACTTGTAGAAATTGTAAATAATAGGGCCCTAAGTCCGGTTTATAGAAAAATCGTACGAACTACGAAAGTTCGTACGATTTCGTAATCGATTAACTGAAAGACGCAGGAGATCGGAGCGGGAGAGGGGGCCTCCCGGGG
>NZ_CAJUBK010000024.1 GCF_910584465.1 uncultured Oscillibacter sp. | reverse complement strand
CTCCCCTCCCGCCGATGCGCTCACCGGGCCGCGCCTTTTGGCGCGGCCCGCCGCTTTCCCGCAGGAAGCGGTTGCCGGGCCGGATCTTTTATGCTACAATACAGGAAACCTTTTCAGAAAGCAGGTCCTGCCATGCCCGCTGAGATCCTGGTCGTCGACGACGAGACGGCCATCGCCGACCTGGTGGAGCTCTACCTCAAGAACGAGGGCTTCGCCGTCCGCAAATTCAACAGCGCCGCCCCCGCCCTGGCCTATGTGGAGCGCACCCCGCCGGACCTGGCGGTCCTGGACGTGATGCTCCCGGACATGGACGGCTTCACCCTCTGCCGGACGCTCCGGGAGCGGTACCTGTTCCCCATCCTCATGCTCACCGCCCGGGTGGAGGACATGGACAAGATCACCGGCCTCACCCTGGGGGCGGACGACTACATCACCAAGCCCTTCAACCCCCTGGAGCTCACCGCCCGGGTCAAGACCCAGCTCCGGCGCTATACCCGCTATAACCAGCCCCTCCAGGCCGAGCCCTTGGAGTTCGACATCCGGGGCCTCCTGATCTCCAGGGAGACCCACAGGTGCTCCCTTTACGGCGAGGAGCTGTCCCTGACACCGCTGGAGTTCTCCATCCTCTGGCACCTCTGTTCCCGCCAGGGCCGGGTGGTCCCCAGCGAGGAGCTGTTCGAGGCCGTCTGGGGGGAGAAGTACATGGACAGCAACAACACCGTCATGAGCCACATCGCCCGGCTGCGGGAGAAGATGCACGAGCCCAGCCGCAGGCCCAAGTTCATCAAGACCGTCTGGGGGGTGGGGTATACCATTGAATGATCACGACTACACCCGGGGAGCGTCCAGGAAGCTGCTGTCCCAGTATGCCATGAGCCTGCTCAGCTCTCTGGGGATCGTCCTGCTCCTGGCGGTGCTGTCCACCGTTTTCTTCGGGACCTTCCACTTCTGGCGCAGCAATTTCGTCCTGACCTACATCCTCTACTTCTGCCGGGAATACCTCCTCCTGCTCTTCCTCCTCAGCGTCGCCCTGGCCTGGCTGGGATGCAGCGTCTACTTCATCCGCAAGCCCCTGGACTTCCTGGACGAGCTGGCCGAGGCCGCGGACATCCTGACAGATCCGGAGGACGACGGCCCCATCTTCCTCTCCCCGGAGCTCGGCGAGCTGGAGGAGCACCTGAACCTGGCCAAGGCCCGGGCCCTCCGGGACGCCTACGCCGCCAAGGAGGCCGAGCAGCGCAAGAACGACCTCGTCGTCTACCTGGCCCACGACCTGAAGACGCCCCTGACCAGCGTCATCGGCTACCTGTCCCTCCTCCGGGACGAACCGGACCTGTCCCCGGCCCTCCGGGCCCGGTACACCGGGATCGCCCTGGACAAGGCGGAGCGGCTGGAGGACCTGATCAACGAGTTCTTCGACGTGACCCGCTTCAACCTCAGCCGCATGGAGCTGGAGAAGCGCCCCTGCGACCTCAGCCGGATGCTCCAGCAGGTCGCCAGCGAGTTCGCCCCCATGCTGGAGGAACGGCAGCTCACCGTCCGGCTGGACCTGCCGGAGGCGCTCCCCTACCCCTGCGACCCGGACAAGCTGGCCCGCGTCTTCGACAACCTCCTGCGCAACGCCTGCCACTACAGCGAGGCGGGCACCGCCGTGGAGATCGCCGCCCGGCGGGAGGAGGGCGCGGCCGTCCTCACCTTCACGAACCGGGGCGTCACCATCCCGCCGGACAAGCTGGGGCGCATCTTCGAGCAGTTCTTCCGCCTGGACGCCTCCCGCGCCTCCCGCACCGGCGGCGCGGGCCTGGGGCTGGCCATCGCCCGGGAGATCGTCGGGCTCCACGGCGGGACCATCGGCGCCGCCAGCGCGGAGGGCGTGACCGTCTTCACCGTCCGCCTCCCCGCGCCGTAAGAGATCTGCAAGATTTTCGTTCGAGATCCGCAAGGAGTTTTCAGGAGATCCTTCAAACAAAAACCGCTCCCCTCTGGTAGACTGGTCCTATGACCAAGGGAAAGGGGAAGGGCCCCGGCCCTTTCCCGGCGTGACGGCGCTGCGCCGTCACGAGCCGCCCACGGCGGCCCTGGTCCGGATCTCACAGCCGAATGCGGCGTGTCCCGCACGCCGGCGGCAAAGCCCGCCTGAAAAACGGCAGCGCCGTTTTCCAGCCATTCGGCGATACCAGAGAGGAGCGGATCTTTCATGAAGACGATCTTGATCTTATCCGGCGGCTGCTCCAGCGAGCACGACGTCTCCCTCCAGTCCGCCCAGGCGGTGCTGGACCACCTGGACCGGCGCAGATACCGCCCCCTGCCGGTGCGCATCTCCCGGGCGGGCCGGTGGACCTATCAGGGCCTCCCCTGCACCCTGCGGCTGGACCGGGGCCATGCCGCCCTGCTCCTGCTGGACGGCAGCGGGGAAGCGCTGGCGTTCGACGCCGCCTTCCCCATCCTCCACGGGAAGAACGGCGAGGACGGCACCGTCCAGGGCCTGCTGGAGCTGGCCGGGGTGCCCGTCGTGGGCTGCGGGACGCTCTCCAGCGCCCTTTGCATGGACAAGGACCGGGCCCACAAGCTGGCGGCCCTGGCGGGGGTCCGGGCGCCCAGGAGCGCGGTCTTCCCCGCCGGGGCCGGACAGGCGGAGCTGGCGGAGGCGGCGGAGGCGCTGGGCCTCCCCCTCTTCGTCAAGCCCGTCCGGGCGGGGTCCTCCTTCGGTGTCAGCCGGGTGGAGCGCATGGAGGGATTGTCCGCCGCCGCGGAGCTGGCCGCCCGGCACGACGGCCGCATCCTGCTGGAGGAGGCCGTCCCCGGCTTCGAGGTGGGCTGCGCCGTGATGGGCATCCCCGGCGAGACGGAGCTGACGGCCGGCGCGGTGGACGAGATCGAGCTGGCCGGCGGCTTCTTCGACTTCGGCGAGAAATACAGCCTCAAGACCTCCGCCATCCACTGCCCCGCCCGGATCCCCCCGGAAAAAGCGGCCCAGATCCAGGCGGCGGCGAAGGCCGTCTACGCCGCGCTGGACTGCCGCGTCCTGGCCAGAGTGGATTTTTTCCTGACGCCGGAGGGGGAGATCGTCTTCAACGAGGTGAACACCATCCCCGGCTTCACCGCCCACAGCCGCTACCCCAGCATGATGGAGGCCGCCGGCCTGGACTTCCCCACCCTGCTGGACCGCCTGCTGGGACTGGGGGCGGGGGCATGAGGGCCGTGACGCTCCGGCGGGAGCAGACCGCCCGGGGGCCGCTCATCCTGGTGGACCCCGCCCATCCCCTGCGTCCCGGCCCCGCCCCGGAGCTGACGGTCCCGGACAGCCGCTATCCCGCCGTCCTCCTGGAGCGGCGGGCCGCCGGCCTGCTGGCGGCCTGCATCCGGGCGGCGGGCGGAGAGCGGGACATCGTCCCCGTCTCCGGCTGGCGGAGCCGGGCGGAGCAGCAGTCCATCTGGGACGACACCTGGGCCAGGGAGGGCGAGGGGTTCACCCGCCGCTATGTGGCCCTGCCGGGCTGCAGCGAGCACCAGACGGGCCTCGCCGTCGACCTGGGGAAGCGGTCCGGGGACATCGACTTCATCCGCCCGGACTTCCCGGACAGCGGGGCCTGCGGGGCCTTCCGCCGCCTGGCGGCGGACTACGGCTTCATCCAGCGCTACCGCCGGGAGAAGGAGGCCGTCACCGGCATCGGGGCCGAGCCCTGGCACTTCCGCTACGTGGGCGCGCCCCACGCGGCCCTGCTGGAGGAGAGCGGCCTCTGCCTGGAGGAGTATGGGGATCTCCTGCGGACCGGGCCCAAGCGCCGGATCCTCTCCAACGGCCGGCGGGTGGAGGTGTCCTGGCTCCCCTGTCCCGGCGAGGCCGTGGAGCTGGAGCTGCCGGAGGGCTGCTGCCAGATCTCCGGCGACAACGGCGGCGGCTTCATCCTCACCGTCTGGGAGGTCCCGGCATGACCGCCCGGCCGGTCCTGGACCGTTCCCGGCTCCTGGCGGCGGTCCTGGTGGTGTGCATCCACACCGGCCCCCTGGCGTCTTACAGCGAGGCGGCGGACTTCTGGCTCTGCCGCTGTCTCGCCCGGACGGCCGTCCCCTTCTTCTTCATGCTCAGCGGCCATCTCCTGGCGGCGGGCGGGTGGGAGCGGACCGGGCGCTTCCTGAAGAAGGCCCTGCTGGTCTATGGCGCCGCGGTCCTGCTCTACCTGCCCCTGGTCCTCTATAACGGCGGATACACGCCTCTTGGATGGGTGCGGGAGCTGCTGGCGGACGGGACGTTCTATCACCTCTGGTACTTCCCCGCCGTCATCCTGGGCGTGGTCATCGCCCGGGGCCTGGCCCGGCTGGGGATGCCCGCGGCGCTGGGGATCGCCGGGGCCCTGTACCTCGTCGGGCTGGGCGGCGACAGCTGGTACGGACTGGCGCTCCGCTCCCCGGCGGCGGCCGGCTTCTATGGCGGGCTCTTTCGGTCCGTCACCCACACCCGGAACGGGCTCTTCTTCGCGCCGCTGTTCCTGCTCCTGGGGGCGGCGGGGAAGCGCTGGAGCGCCCGCGTCTCCCTCTCCGGCTCCCTCCTCGGCCTCGCCCTGCTGTCCGCGGAGGGCTTCCGGCTCCGCTCCCTGGGCTGGCAGAGGCACGACAGCATGTACCTCTCCCTGCCGCTGTGCATGGTCTTCCTCTTCTCCCTCCTCCTGGGGCAGGACCGGGGCGAGGACCGGCGGGCCCGGAGGCTGTCCATGCTGGTCTACCTGCTCCATCCCCTCTCCATCGTCTTCGTCCGGGGCGCGGCCAGGGCCGCGGGGCTGCGGCCGCTCCTGGTGGAGGACAGCCTGGGCCACTTCGCCGCCGTGCTGGCCGTGACCTTTGCCGCGGCCCTGGTCTTGGACGCCCTCCGCCCCCTCCCCGTCCCGGCCAAAAGCCGCGCCTGGAAGGAGATCGACCTCTCCGCCCTCCGCCATAACGCCCAGGCCCTCCGGGCCCTGCTGCCCCAGGGCTGTGAGCTGATGGCGGTGCTGAAGGCGGACGCTTACGGCCACGGGGCGGTCCGCTCCGCCCGGTGCCTGCGGCGGGCCGGGGTCCGGGCCTTCGCCGCGGCCTGTCTGGCGGAGGGGATCGCCCTGCGGAAGGGCGGCGTCCGGGGGACCATCCTGATCCTGGGCTACACGCCTCCCGAGGCGGTGCCCCTGCTCCGCCGCTGGCGGCTGACCCAGACCGTGGCGGACGAGGCCCACGGCCACGCGCTGGCCGATATGGGCCTGCCCGTCCGCGTCCACCTGGCCCTGGACACCGGGATGCGCCGCCTGGGCGTCCCGGCGGAGGACGGCGCGGCCCTGTCCCGCCTGTACGGGAGGCGGGAGCTGCAGGTCGGCGGGATCTTCTCCCACCTCTGCGTCTGCGACGACCCGGAGGAGGACCCGTATACCCAGGCCCAGCTCGCCCGGTTCTACGCCGCCGCGGACCGTCTGCGCCAAGGGGGCTTCGACCCCGGGAAGCTCCATATCCAGGCCAGCTACGGCCTCTTGAACCTGCCGCCCCAGCCCTGCGCCTATGCCCGGGCCGGGATCGTCCTCTACGGCGTCCAAAGCGGTGGGGCCGCCGCCAGACGGTGGCCGGGACTGCGCCCGGTCCTGTCCCTCCGGGCCCGTGTGGCCTGCGTGCGGACCCTCCGGCCGGGGGACCGGGCCGGCTATGGGCTGGCCTTCCGGGCGGAGCGGGAGACCCGGCTGGCCGTGCTCACCATCGGCTACGCCGACGGCCTGCCCCGGGAGCTGTCCCAGCGGGGCGGGCGCGTCCTGCTTCGCGGGCGGTCCTGTTCCATGGCGGGGCGGATGTGCATGGACCAGCTCATGGCCGACGTGACCGGCCTGCCGGACGTCCAAGCCGGGGACATCGCCACGCTCATCGGCCGGGACGGCGGAGAGGCGATCGCGGCGGAGGAGGTGGCGGAGCGGTGCGGCACCATCACCAACGAACTGCTCTCCCGGCTGGGGGCGCGGGTGCGGCCCGTATGGTAACGGCAGCGCGGCCGGGCAGGAGCGGATGCTCCTGCCCGGCCGCGCTGCCGTTATCGATGGACATCCCCGCAAAGGGACGCGTGTCCGCCCGCATCCGCAGCGGATGCCTCCCGCCTCTATCTCGCGGTCTTCGCGAGCCTCTCGAACACCGGCAGACTGCGCACGATCATGTCATGCGAGACGCAGGTGCTGATGCGGAAGAACTCCGGACAGCCGAAGTCGTCGCCGGGGACCACCAGGAGGTCCTCCTCCTTGGCCCGGTCGGAGAATGCCTGTGCGCTGCCGCCCGGCGCCTTGACGAACATGTAGAACGCGCCGTTGGGCTTCACGCACTGATATCCGTAAGAGGTCAGCGCCTCATACAGCGTGGTGCGGTTGCGGTCATACGCCTCCAGATCCGGCCGGACGGCGGCGCAGCGGGCCACGGTCAGCTGCTGCAGGGACGGCGCGCAGACATGGCCCAGGGTCCGCGCGGCCCCGGCCACGGCGGCGAAGAGGGCTTCCCGGTCCGCCGCGCAGCCGGGCACGCACACATAGCCGATGCGCTCGCCGGGCAGGGAGAGGGACTTGGAGTAGGAATAGCAAATGATGGTGTCCGGATAGATGGCGGGGATGAAGGGGACCTCCGCGCCGTCGTAGACCAGCTCACGATAGGGCTCGTCGGCGATGATGTAGATGGGATGCCCGTACGCCTCCTCCTTGCGCCGCAGGAGCGCGGCCAGCTCCTCCAGGGTCTGCCTGGTGTAGATCACGCCGGAGGGGTTGTTGGGCGAGTTGACGATGACGGCCTGGGTGTGGGGGGTGATGCGGGCCTCCAGCGCGTCCATGCGGATCTGGAAGGTCTCCGTGTCCGCGGGGACCACCGCCAGCTTGGCGCCGTTGGCCTCCACGAAGGGCCGGTACTCCGGGAAGAAGGGCGCGAGGACGGCGATCTCGGCCCCCTCCACCGCCAGGGCGCGGATCGCCGCGATCAAGGCCGGCGCGGCGCCGCAGGTGAAGAAGATGTCCTGGGGCCCGACCCCGGCGCCGAAGCGCTGGTTCAGGTCCTCCGCCACGGCGGCGCGGGCCTCCGCCGCGCCGGCGGCGGGCGTATAGCCGTGCACCGCCAGGCTGTCCTCGTCCCGGATGATGGAGCAGACCGCCCGGCCCACCTCCTCGGGGGCCGGGATGGAGGGATTGCCCAGGGAGAAGTCGTAGACGTTCTCCTTCCCCACGACGGCCGCCCGTTTCAAGCCGTACTCGAACAGATCCCGGATGCAGGAGCGCTTAGAGCCCAGGGCATACATCGTTTCCGATACCATGAAAGAACCTCCTTGATTCAAAACTCGCGATCGTTCAGCGTTTGTTGGACCGTCTCCAGATCTTCTGCTCCTCCGCGGCGCGGATCAGCCCTTCCCGGAAATCCGGGTGGGCGATGGAGATCAGCAGCTCCGCCCGCTCCCAGGTGGTGCAGCCCACCAGGTTGACCACACCATATTCTGTGACGATGTAATACGCCTGGCTCCGGGGATCGGTGACGATGTCGCCGTTGAAATACGGCAGGACGCGGGAGCGGCGGACGCCGGTCTTGTCCACGAAGGACGAGGTCATGCAGATGAACGCCTTGCCTCCCCGGGCCATGGCCGCGCCGGTGAGATAGTCCAGCTGGCCGCCGGTGCCGCTGATGTGCCGCGTGCCGGCGCTCTCGGCGCAGACCTGGCCGTACAGGTCCACGGCGATGCAGTTGTTGATGGAGATCATGTCGTCCAGCTGGGCGATGGACTCCGGGGCGTTGACGTACTCCAGGGGCTCCACCACCACGCCGGGGTTCCGGTCCACCCAGTCGTACAGGCGCTGGGAGCCGAACACGATCCCGGTGACGCCCTTGAGCCGCTGGAAGGATTTCCGCCGGTTGGTCAGCTTCCCCGCCTGGGCCAGCTCGTAATAGGCGTCGCCGCACAGCTCCGTGTGCATGCCCAGGTCCTTCAGGTCGGACTCCGCCAGCCGGGCCCCCACCACGTTGGGCATCCCGCCGATGCCCAGCTGGAGCGTGGCGCCGTCCACGATATAGGGGACGATCAGGTCCGCGATCTTCACGTCCTCCTCCGTGGGCTTGGCGATGGGGAACTGGGGCAGGGGCGGATGCTCGCCCTCCACCACACAGTCCACCTCCGAGATGTGGATGCTCTCGTCGAAGCCGCCGTAGATATAGGGCAGGCGCTCGTTGACCTCCAGGATCACCACGTCCGCCTTCTCCAGGATGCCCCGGGCGATGCCGGCGGCGCAGGAGAGGTTGAAATAGCCGTGCTTGTCCATGGGGGGCACGCACATCATCGCCACGTTCACCGTCAGGAAGTGGCGGTAGTAGGGCACCACGTTGCGGAAGATCATGGGGATGTAGTTGCAAAGCCCCTTGTCGCACAGCTTCCGCTCATAGCCGGAGCAGTGCCAGCTGTTGTAGATGAAATGCGTCCGCTCCGGGTCGCACTCCACCACCTGGATCGGGCCGAACAGCAGGTTCCCCCGGATCTTCACGTCCTCCAGCTCGTCCCGGCGCTCCGCCAGGGCGGCGTCCAGCAGCGGCGGGTAGCACACGTTGGAGGTATAGTCCACCCAGTCGCCGCTCTTGACCACCCGGACCGCCTGCTCCGGCGTTTTCAGCTTCGCGCGGTATTGCTCGTATACGTTCATGGCAGACCTCCTCAGCGCGCGGCCTCCCGGCCGGCGCGGTACGCGTTCAGGTTCAGCTCCAGGGACTTCTCCGGCACGGTGGCCCGGATGACGTCCTCCCAGTCGATGCCGTCCAGCCCCAGGGCCTTCGTCATGGCCCCGAAGAGCACGACGTTCATGCACTTGGGACTGCCCAGGCCGGCGGCGATCTTGGCCGCGTCCAGCGTGAAGCACTTGAAATGGGACTGCATCGCCTCCAGGCACCCCTCCGGATACCGGCACAGCCCCGCCGCGATGGTGGAGGAGGCCATCTCGTAGTCATTGATCACCGCGACGCCGTCCGGCTTCAGGGACCCGGCATAGCGGACGGCCTCCATCTTCTCGAAGGCCACCACGATGTCCGCGGCCCCTTTGCCGATCACCGGGGAATAGACCTTCTCCCCCCAGTGCACCTGGGTGGAGACCGAGCCGCCCCGCTGGCTCATGCCGTGGACCTCGCTCATCTTCACATCGTATCCGGCCCGCATCAGGCCGCCCACCAGGATCTTCGCGGCCAGGATGGTCCCCTGTCCGCCGACGCCGACCAGCAAAACGCTCTTGTTCTCCATGGCTCACTGCTCCTTCCTCGTGATGGCGCCCACGGGGCAGACCTGGGCGCAGACGGTACAGCCCACACACTGGGTCGGGTCGATGGAGGACTTCTTATCCTTCACCATGACGGCGGGGCACCCCACCTTCAGGCACTTCCTGCACCCGATGCACTTGTCCGTGTCCACCGTGCACAGGCCGGTGTCGTGCTCCATCCGCTTGATCAGCAGGCAGGGACGGCGGGCGACGATCGCCGCCGGGCCCTCGGAGGCCAGGGCGGCGTCCACCGCCTCCTGCATGGCGGTCAGGTCCTGGGGGTCGGCGACGAGGATGTTTCGATAGCCCAGGGCCCGCAGGACCTCCTCGATCCGGATGGCCTCCGCCATGTCCCCCTGGAGGGTATAGCCGCTGCCGGGGTTGTCCTGGTGTCCGGTCATGCCGGTGATGGAGTTGTCCAGCACCACGGGGATCACGCGGCCCTTGTTGTAGACGATCTCCGCCGCGCCGGTCATGCCGCTGTGGAAGAAGGTGGAGTCGCCCACCACGCCGAAGACCTTCTTTTGGCCCTGTCCGGTGACCTCGAACGCCTTCGCCATGCCCATGCCCAGGGAGAAGCCGCCGCCCATGCAGATGCAGGTATCCATGGCGTCCAGCGGCGCGGAGGCCCCCAGGGTATAGCAGCCGATGTCCCCGGTGACGACGAAGTCCTTGTTCTTCGCCATGGTGTAGAAGAAGCCTCTGTGGGGACAGCCGGGGCACAGCGCCGGGGGCCGGGAGACGGCCTCCACGCCCACGTCCACCGTGGCCGGGGCCTGGCCGAACAGGCGCTCCCGCAGGAGCTGGGGATCCAGCTCATACAGCTTCCCGGTGAGCTCCTTCCCCCTGCAGGGGATGCCGGCGGCCCGGATCTGCTCCTCCATGAACGGCTCCAGCTCCTCCACCACATAGAGGTCCTCCACCTTGGAGGCGAACTCCCGGATCAGGTCCATGGGCAGCGGGTTCGTCAATCCCAGCTTCAGGAAGGAGGTGTCCTCCGGGAAGGCGTCCTTGGCGTACTGATAGGCGATGGAGGCCGTGACCACGCCGGTCTTCCCGCCCCTGAGCTCCATCTTGTTCAGGGGGCTCGTGCAGCCGTACGCCTCCAGCTTCGCCAGATCCTCCTCCACCTTGGGATGGTTCCGGAAGGCGTTGGCGGGGGTGCAGACGTTCTTGCGGACGTTCCGGGCGTAGGCCGGGGCCTCCCGCTCCTCCCGCTCGCCGAAGGTCACCAGGCTCTTGGAATGGGAGATCCGGGTGGTGGTGCGGAAGAGCACCGGCATGTCGAACCTCTCGGAGATCTCATACGCCTCTTTCAAAAAGTCGATGCACTCCTGAGAGTCGGAGGGCTCCACCAGCGCCACCTTCGCCGCCTTGGCGTAATAGCGGTTGTCCTGTTCGTTTTGGGACGAGTGCATGCTGGGGTCGTCGGCGGACACCATGACGAACCCGCCCAGGACGCCGTTGTAAGCGGCGGTGAACAGGGGATCGGCGGCCACGTTGACGCCCACATGCTTCATCGCGCAGAGGCTGCGCACGCCCGCCACCGCCGCGCCGTAGGCCACTTCCGCGGCGACCTTCTCATTGGGGGCCCATTCGCAGTAAAGGGCCTCCTTATATTGGGGGAGGGCCTCGAAGATCTCGGTGCCGGGGGTCCCGGGGTAAGCGGAGCAGACCTTGACACCGGCTTCGTAGGCGCCGCGGGCGATCGCCTCGTTCCCGGAGAGCAAATGTTTCAAAACGAAGACCACCTTTCTCTTGTTTTCTGGTGATATTTTACAAAAACTCTTGCAAATTAGGAAGTACTCGTTTAATATAGGGGTATAAGCAAAATGGATAACGAGGAGGTGCAGCCCATGGATCTGATGCAGGCGGTCTACGTCCTGGAGGCCGCGCGCTGCGGGAGCCTGTCCCAGGCCGCCAAGCGCCTGTTCACGTCTCAGCCGACCCTCTCCCAGCGGATCAAGCGGCTGGAGCAGGAGCTGGGGTGCCAGCTGTTCAGCCGCACGCCCCAGGGCGTGCATCTGACGGAGGCGGGCGAGGCGTTCTGCCGGAAGGCGCAGCCGGTGGTGGAGGGCTGGAGGGAGCTGTGCGGCTGGGCGGCCGAGCGTTCCCACGCGGCGCCCAAGCGCCTGCGGATCGGGCTGGGCGTGCGGGTCTACTCCAGCGGGCTGTTCGAGGAGATCGTCCACTTTTTCGACCTGCACCCCGATATCGAGGCCGCCTTCGTCACGGAGGCGGGGCGGGACTTCCTGCCCGCCCTGAAGGACGGGACCCTGGACCTGGTCCTGGACCGCCTGCCGCCGGAGGAGCTCGGCTCGGGCCTGGACGGCCTGGTCATGCAGGACCTGATCTGTGAGGACCAGTGCGTCCTGACGTCCTGGGACGACCCGCTCAGCCGGCTGGACTCGATCTCCCTGGCGCAGCTCCAGGGGTGCACGATGATCTCCTCCCTGGCGGGCTCCATGGAGGACCGGGCCCTGAAAGCGCTGTGCGCGAAGAGCGGGATCACCCTGAAGCGGATATACCGTTCCGACAGCATCGACATGATCATGGACCTGGTGCGCAAGGGCAAAGGCGTCACCATCGGCCCCCGGTCCTTCGCCAGCTACTACGGCGTCTCCTCGGTCATCATACGGCCGCAGACCAGCGTGTACATAAAGTTCATCTGCCTGGGCCAGGGGCGGCTGCGCAAAGAGATCGTCCAGCTCCGGCAATACCTGCAGGCGGTCTGCCATGCCCGCGGCACAGCGGCGGCCGGCCCGTGAGGCGGCGTCCCCGGGAGGGCCGCGCACGCACGGAGGGCCCCGGGCGCGGACGGCGGTCCCGAACTTTGTCATGTACAACGGTCCTTTTTGTGGTATAATAGGGGAAACCGTTGGATCATGGAGGGATCGATCATGAATGACAGCCTGTCTGGAGCGGATCTGAGGGAGCGGGAGCTGGCCGGCCGCTCACGGGGGGAGGCCCCGCCGGCGAAGGATGGGCGGCCGGCGCCCTCCCGCGCCCCGCAGCGGCCCCGCTGGAGCGGACCGGAGGTCCTCTCCCTGGCCATCTCCATCCTGGCGCTGATCGTGGCCGGGACGGCGCTGTGCCTCGTCCTGCGGGGATATGAGGGACCGGAGGGGCCGTCCGGCCCCCCGGAGGACGAGCCGGTCACCTTCCGCTTCGGCGACATGGTCCTGACGCCCCTGGAGGGGATGCCCCTCGCCCCCTATGACAAGGACGCCTTCGGCCGGGACGAGAAGGGGCGGGTCACCTATGAAGCGGACGGACGGCGGGCCAAGGCGGGCATCGATGTGTCCACGCACCAAAAAGACATCGATTGGCCGTCGGTGGCGGCGGACGGCATCGACTTCGCCATCCTCCGGCTGGGCCACCGGGGCTATACCGAGGGCGGGCTGTTCCTGGACCAGACCTTCGAGCAAAACCTCCGGGGGGCGCTGGACGCCGGGCTGGAGGCGGGCGTCTATTTCTTCTCCCAGGCCGTCACCCCCGAAGAGGCGGAGGAGGAGGCGGACTATGTCCTGGAGGTCCTGGACGGACAGGCGCTCAGCTTCCCCGTGGCCTTCGACTGGGAGCCCATCCCCGGCGACGAGGCCCGCACCGACGGCTTGGACGGAGAGACGATGACCCGCTGTGCCGCCGCCTTCTGCAAGCGGATCGAGGACGCGGGCTACCGGGCGGCGGTCTATTTCAATCAGACCCAGGGCTATCTCCGCTACGACCTGCGGGAGCTGACGGACTATGCGCTGTGGCTGGCGGAGTATGACGCCGTGCCGGATTTCTACTATCACTTCGATCTTTGGCAGTACTCCCACACCGGCCGGGTGGACGGCATCCAAGGGGACGTGGACCTGGACCTGGCGTTTTGATGGGGGACGATATGCCCAAAAAGCGGCGGGGCGGCCTCGGCCCCCCGGATGCGTCCATGGGGCCGCGCCCCGGCGAGGACGGCCCCTCGACCGAAAGGAGGAGGACGGATGCGATACGACTTCGACCAGATCGTAGACCGGGCGAAAAACCTCTCCGCCAAGTATGACGAGCGGGAGGCGAAGTTCGGGACCCGGGATGTGATCCCCCTGTGGATCGCGGACATGGACTTCAAGACCGCCCAGCCCATCATCGACGCTCTGAAGGCCAGGGCGGAGGAGGGCCTCTGGGGCTACACGACCCGGCCCCGCCGGCTATTTCGAGGCCATCCGGGACTGGCAGCGGCGGCGCAACGGCTGGGAGGCCGACGTCTCCCGGATGAGCTTCTGCCTGGGCGTGGTCCAGGCCCTCAGCGCCATGATCCGGCTCTACACCCCCCAGGGCGGGAACGTGCTGATCCAGACCCCCGTGTACAGCGAGTTCTACGACATGACCGAGTCCGCCGGGCGGAACGTCCTCGAGTCCCCGCTGGCGGAGCGGGACGGCCGGTGGTCGGTGGACTGGGAGGACTTCGAGGCGAAGCTCCGCTCTGCGGACCTGTTCCTCCTCTGCAGCCCGCAGAACCCCCTCGGCATCGTCTGGACCGAGGAGGAGCTGCGCCGGATGATGGAGCTGTGCCTGCGGCACCGCGTGCTGGTGGTCAGCGACGAGATCCACTCCGACCTCATCTTCCACGGGAAAAAGCACATCCCCGCCGCTTCCCTCTCCCCGCAGGCCGCCGCCAACGTGGTCACCTGCATCTCCGGCACAAAGACCTTCAACCTGGCGGGGCTCCAGGCCAGCGCGGTGGTGTTCCCCACCGTCCATATGAAGGAGACCTTCGACCGGTTCTGGATGGACATGGACATCCACCGGAACAACGCCTTCTCCGTCGTCGCTATGGAGACGGCCTTCCGGGAGGGGGAGGAGTGGCTGGACCAGCTGCTCCCCTACCTCTCCGAGAACTTCGACTTCGTGGCCGGGTACTGCAGGGAGCGCATCCCGAAGATCAAGACCTTCGCCCCGGACGCCACGTACCTGATGTGGCTGGACTGCCGGGCGCTGGGCCTGGACGATGGGGCGCTCCGCAGCTTCATGATCCAAAAGGCGGGGCTGGGCCTGAACGACGGCCGTTCCTTCGGACGGAGCCTCAGCGGCTTCATGCGCCTCAACGCCGCCTGTCCCCGGAGCGTGCTGAGACAGGCGATGGGACAGCTGGAGGCCGCCGTCGCCGGCCTCTGAGCGCCCGCCCGCCAAAACAGGACTGCCCGCCTCCTTGGCGGGCAGTCCTGTTTTCAAGCCGCGTCTCCGCCCCCCTCAGACGGGGAGGACGGGAGGGACCAGGCGGCGTCTCTCTGCTTCCTGGCCTCGTAGACGGAGACGATCCGGTCCCGGACGGCGGACTGCTCCGCGTCCAGGGCCTCCGGAGGCAGGGCCCTTGCCTGCTCGATGGCCCCGGGGAACAGGTCCTCGTCCCGATGGATGGCCCCGGCCAGCAGGTCCGCCAGCGTCTCCCAGTCCTCCCGCTCCGCCATGGATCTCAGGACGGCGGCGGGATCCGACAGGAACCGCTGGTGCAGCTCCGTCACCGCGCTCTCGGTGGCCGCGCCGTCGGACTTGCTGAGGAACTCCAGGAGCTCGTACAGGGTCAGCTCCGGGATCCGCTCCATGTCGGCCTGGAGATCGATGATCCCCACCGTGCGGACGATGTCCTTCAGCTCCTCCCACGCCAGCCGGCCCCCGTCCGTCAGCTCCCCGGCGCGATAGCCGCCGTCATCCAGCTCGTAGACGAGGCCGTCGTAATAGGCCGCGCCCTCCCGGGTCTCGGCGAGATACCGTCCCAGGGCCTCCAGCATGGCGCTTCGCTCCGCCGCGTCCTCCTCCGCCAGGGTGTTCAGGAACCAGGCGGACTGGGGCCACATCACCTGGGCCAGGGTCTCGCCGTCCAGGTCCGGCAGGCTCAAGATCCCCTCGTCCATCAGGGCCCGGATCAGGTCCCTCAAAAACAGCTCCGTGCCGGGGGAGCAGTCGTTCTCCATCCTGGAGAACAGGTAGGTCCGCTCCAGGTCCCCGTCCAGCCGGAAGTACAGGTAGTCACAGCCGGGATAGCCGATCATGCACCAGCCGTCCTCCCCCAGGTAGGACCCGCCCGCCAGGGTGACCCGGTCCGGCGTGGCGGTGTGGGTCTCGTAGCTGACGTTCCAGACCTCGGTCTGCAGATCCGCCGCGTCCACATAGTAGGGCCCGCTGAGCCCGGTGATCCGCCAGTCGTCCCAGACCACGGCCCCTTCGGCGTCGTTCCCGGATCCGTCATCGCCGCGGCCCTCCGCCGCCAGGGCGTCGAACTGCCCCTGGACGAAGCTCCGCGCCGCCGCCAGCACGTCCCCCGGTAGGGCCTCCAGGCCGTTGGCGACGTGGTCCGTATAGCCGTTCTCGTCCTTGTAGATCCGCAGGGCCTCCCCGTCGAAGAACACCGTCCGGTATCCCGTGACCGTGACGTCCGTGCCGGGGAGCGGGAGCTCCACGGCCAGGGTGAGATACCCCCGGTCCCAGGAGCCGGAGCTCAAATACCCCGCCTCGGGCCACGCGTCATAGATGAGGGCGTACAGGTCCGCCTCGTACAGGGTCCCGTCCCGCTGGAAGAAGAGCCGGGAGACGTTCCACCCGTCGGAGGAAGTCACCTCCCGTATGCCGTCGCCGTCCAGATCCGTCACGATCTCGTTCCCCAGGGTCCGGAGCAGCAGGGACGGCCGACCGTCCTCCGTGAACGTATAGTAGTCACTGACCATGCCTTCGGACTGCTCGGTCATCTGGCCGTAGTAGGAGATGCGCAGCCCCTCCCGGCCGACGATATCCGCGAAGGGCTCCAGGCTGTCCTCCGTCGTCCACCCGGCGGAACGATCGGCGGGGACGGTCAAAAAGCAGTCCCGCTCCGTCTCCGAGACCACCACGGAGGCGCAGACGCTGCCGTCGGTGGAGCGGTAGACCTCCACGTCGAAGCCCCCGCCGCCGGACCCGTCCGGCTCGAGGCGGGTGCGCCAGAGGGTCTGCGCCACGTCGCTCCGCCGCCGCTCCACCCGGAGCTCCGGGGCCTGATAGGGCTCCAGGCCGTCCAGGGGGATGACCCGCTCCGGCTCCCAGGCCGGATAGGCCGTGTACCGGGCCGGCGGATCGCACTGCCAGTTGCTCAGGAAGTGATAGCCGCCGTCCTTCCGGGGCTCCAGGACCACGCAGGCGGGGCCGGAAGGGAGGCTGCTTATCCCGTCGCTCCCGACCCAGACCGGGAAACCATCGCCCTCATAGTACAAAAGGATCTTGCCGTCCTTCCGCTCGCCGGAGGTGAAGGTGACGTCGCCGATATAATTGGTGTCGCCGCAGAAGTGATAGTAGGCGTCGTGATCTTCCAGGTACGTGAACAGGTCCAGTCCCCATTTGTCCGTCTCCTCCAGGGACAGGCCCAGGTGCTCCCGCAGGATCTCATCCATCTCGGAGGCGGGGCACTTGATCAGGTCCACCCCCGGATCCTCCCCGCCCCAAGCCGCATCGGCCACGGCCCGGCGTTCCTCCTCGCTGATGCCGCCGGGTCTCCCGGTGCCGTTGTAGAAGAGCTGGAAGAGGTCGATCCGCCGGTAGTCCTCCGGAGCCTCCGCGGCCAGGAGGAGGAACTGGTTGCGCATGTTGAAGCCGCCCGCGTTGAAGACCGTTTCGTTGAAGGCCCGCAGCTCCTCCTCCGTCAGGGGGCCGTCGGGCTCCGTCTCCTCCGTCTTGGCGAAGGCGCAGGCACACACCAGCGCTGCCAGCGCCACGGACAGCGCCGCCGCCCAGAGCCAGCGCTTCGGCGCGCGGGCGATGCGCCCGATCCGCTCCCGGAGGCTCCGCTCGTCCCCCGCCATGGTCGTGGCGCAGCGGAGCAGGTCGCCCGGCTGGGGCTTGGCGGTGACCAGGTCCAGCAGGGTGTTGCCGTAGGCCCGGCGCTCGCCGTCGCCCAGGACCGCCAGCGCCCCCTCGTCACAGGCCAGCTCCGCGTCCCGGCGGCTCAGCACCGCCGCCAGCCACACCAGCGGATCCCACCAGTGGACCGCCAGCGCCGCGCACCGCAGGGCCGACCAGATGTGGTCGCCGTGGCGGAAGTGGATGGCCTCATGGGTCAGCACGTGGCGGAGGCGGACCGGGTCCGCCGCCGCCTCCGGCGTGACGTACACCGCCGGGCGGAGGATCCCAAAGAGGCACGGAGAGGGCAGCCCGGGGGCGGTATAAGTCCGCAGGGGGCAGTCCGCCCCTTCCAGCGGGACGCGGACCCGCCGCAGGCGGGCGGCGAAGCGCAGGTTGGACCACAGCAGCACCAGCGCCGCCAGCACCGTCCCCGTCAGCCAGGCCCCTCCCAAGAGGGCCGCCGGGTCCAGGGGCCCCCCGGCCTCCGGAGCGGGAGGGTCGCTCTCCCCGCCGCTTGGCGCGGGGATGGCCTGGACCGGCCGGGCGGCGTCCGCCTTGGAGGCGGGGGCCCCCTGCGCCGCCGTCAGGGGGGAGGGGAGGACCTGCATGGTGCGGAGCTCCGGGAGCACCCGCGCCGCCTCCGCGGGGGCGGTGAACAGCTGCACCGGCACCAGCAGGCGGACCAGCACCAGCAGCCACAGGGCATAGCGCAGCCGGGCCCCGATCCGCTTCCCGAACGCCCAGCGGAGGAGGAGCACCACGGCGATCAGCCACATCGCCGTCAGCACCCAGTCCAGCAAAGAGACGGTCATCGCTCCTCCCCCCTTTCCGCCTGGTCCAGGATGGCCCGGAGCTCGGAGATCTCTCCGGCGGACAGCTCCTGCCGCTGGGCCATGGCGCTCATCATCAGCCCCACGCTGCCCTGGTACACCCGGTCCAGGAAGCTCTGGGTCTCGGCCACCGCCGCCTGCTCCCGGTCCACCAGGGGCACGTAGGCCCTGCCCCGCCCGGCCGTCTGCTCACAGCGCACCAGGCCCTTGGCCTCCATGCGGTGCAGGGTGGTGATGGTGGTGCTCCTGGCCCAGCCCACCGTCCGCTCCAGCTCCTTCGCGATCTGCATGACCGTGCGGGGGCTTTGCTCCCACAGACAGCCC
The DNA here is from genome assembly GCF_910584465.1 of uncultured Oscillibacter sp. GTDB lineage: Bacteria > Bacillota > Clostridia > Oscillospirales > Oscillospiraceae > Oscillibacter. The sequence continues at coordinate 13,616 of NZ_CAJUBK010000024.1, read as the reverse complement.
ATGACGTTCCACTCACTGGTGGTCAGCTTGATGTCCTCCATGCCCATGCCTCCTTGTCTACATTGTAGACTTAGTATAGCACCGTTAGTCTACAATGTCAACCGAACAGAAGTTACAGTGTGGTTACAGACGGCGGGCGGCAAGATCCTGTAAAAGAGCCGGCCCCTCCGGGGCCGGCTCCGCACAAGTTTTCAGGACTTTTTGAAGTTCCGGAAGCCTCCCGGTCTGGACCGCGCGGAGAGTCCCTTCCCGGACCTCCCGCACGCATCCCTCCCGCCGGTGGAGTCCCCGCCGCTCTTCCGGCACTCCGGGCCCGGCGCCGGTTCACAGCGCCAGCCACTGCGCCGCGTAGCCGGCCGTGGCGGCCACGCCGGTCTTCAGGACCTTCTCGTTGAGGTCGAATCGATCGTGATGATGGGGCGCTCCATAGCCTTCCTCCCGGTTCCGGATGCCCAGCAGCGCCAGGACGCCCGGATACCGCTCCAGCCACCAACAGTAGCACTCCCCGGCGTACCAGGGCTCGCAGGACACCAGTGTCCCGGCGGGCAGGAGCGGCTCCAGCGCCGCCTGCGCCGCCGCCGCGCACGCCTCGTCGTTGATCACGGGGCCGCAGCCCCGGCCCGGCCCGGAGGGCGCCTCGCCGCCCTTCAGGATCTCCACCTGGCAGCCGAAGATCGCCGCGGTGTGCTCCGCGGTCCGCCGGTACGCCTCCACGGCCTTCCGCCCGGCCTCCATGTCGAAGAAGCGGAAGCTGCCCTCGATCTCGGCGGTGTCCGAGATGATGTTGTACGCGTCGCCGCCGCGGAACACCGTGATGCCCATGGTGACGGTCTGCCCGGCGGGGATCTGGTTGCTGAACGCGGCGCACAGGTTGTTGAGGAAGCTGGCCCCGCAGAACACGGGGTTGACCGCCAGATCCGGCCGGGAGCCGTGGCCCGCCTGTCCGATGAACCGGAGGGCGACCGGGGTGCCGCCCGCCATCCGGGGGCCGGGATCGATGCTGAGCTTCCCCTCCTCCAGATCGGCGTAAGTGTGGATGGCCCAGCAGCGGTCCACATGGTACTTCTCCAGCGCGTCCAGGAGGGGCTTCACGCCGCTGTTGATCTCCTCGCCCTCCTCGAAGCAGAAGAGGACCTTGCCGCAGAGCCGGTCCCGGAGCGCGGTAAGGAGCCGCATGGCCCCCAGCAGCATGGCCGCGTGGGCGTCGTGGCCGCAGGCGTGGCAGGTATCCGGCTGCTCGGAGCGGCAGGTCCGGGGGCCGGTCAGGTTCGTCTCGCACTCCGCCATGGGCAGGGCGTCGATGTCCGCCCGCAGGGCCACCACCTTGCCCGGACGGCCGGTATCCAGCTCCACGATGACGCTGGTGACGGGGACCTCCTCATAGGGCAGGCCCAGCGCCTCGGCCTCCCGGATGATGAGGGCCTTGGTCTTATCCTCATGGGAGGCCACCTCGGCATAGGTATGGATGGTCCGGCGGCAGTCGATGACATAGGGCTCGAGCTCACCGGCCAGTCTCAAGATCTCTTCGTTCAGGCTCATAGCGTGGACCTCCTTCAAGCGCTCCTCCCCGGGCCTTCCAGCGCCCGCAGCCCTGCGGGCCGGCCCCGGGAACGGTATGATGGTATTCTATCAAAGAGGCGGGCCGATTGCAAGGACAGGATCCCCCGCTCCGCAAAATCTCATCCGGCCCCGCCGGCACCGCGGGCCAAAGCGCGTCCAACGGCCGCCGGCGCGGGCCCGGTCTGAAGATCGGCGGGAGCCCCGGCAAAGAGCGGCGGGGGAAGATCCGCCGTCCGGGCGCCTCGGCCTTCCCCATATTTCACACAAAGCCCGATATGCAATTTCTGGATCTTTCGGATCCGGGCTTGCCAGCGGCGGGAAAATCACTTAGAATAGGACATAGGGCCTCTCCGGGCCCGGCGCCTTCCGGCGATATCTCATCTGAAAAGCGAGGTGTGCGGTCATGAAGGAAAAACTGGCCGTCCTGATCTTGGCCCTGGCCCTGCTGACGGTCCCGGTCTCCGCCTTCTCCGACGTAGACGAGGGGCTGTATTATGCCGCGCCCATCGCCTGGGCCGTGGAGGAGGGCATCACCACCGGGACCTCGAAGGATACCTTCTCCCCCGACGCCTTCTGTACCCGGGCGCAGATCCTCACCTTCCTCTGGCGCGCCGCCGGCTCCCCGGAGCCGAAGAGCACCGCGAGCCCGTACCGCGACGCGGCCCCCGGCATGAACGCCGACTTTTACCGGGCCATCCTCTGGGCCGGGGAGGCCGGGATCGTCCGCCCGAGCGATCTGGACGCGGACAGGCTCTTCCCCAGCTTCCCCTGTACCCGCGCTTCCGCGGTGTCCTTCCTCTGGCGCTACGCCGGGTCCCCCGCCGCCGGGGCCCCCGCCGCCTTCACGGACGTGGCCCCCGAGGCGGACTACGCCCAGGCCGTGGCCTGGGCCGTCGAGGCCGAGATCACCACCGGCACCACGGACACCACCTTCTCCCCCGACGTGCCCTGCACCCGGGGGCAGATCGCCGCCTTCCTGTACCGCTGCCTGAACGAGGCCGATCCCGCCGGGAAGGTCCCCATCCCGGAAGATCCCGTCCCCCCGGAGCCCGCTCCGGAGCCTGCGGGGCCCCCTCTATGTACATATGCCGGGACCGGCAAAGCCCGCTCCCTGGGCCTGGACGGCAGCGCGTTCACCAGCGAGGGCGTCTACGACGCAAACGTCCAAGTGGACGTCTATTCCCCTCATGAGGCCGTCTTCACCGTCGACGTCCCCTTCCCCCTGTATCAGGCGTGCAGCTATCTCGTCCGCTTCGACGCCCAGGACCAGTCCGGGCGGAGCTATCTCTTCACCTTCCTCCGCTGGGACGAGGCCTTCGCCGACATGATCCGCTGGGAGGGCGACCACGACGGCCTCCGCTTCGTGGATACCAGCGGTCAGACGGGCTCCTTCTCCGTCCAGCAGGACTGCAGTGAGGAAGACCGTACCGGCGGTTCCCTGGTCCGCCGGGTCACCTTCTCGCAGGACAGCTATTTCGATTTCGACATGCTCCGCGGCTACGAGGTCAGCTGCTCGGTCGGCGCCGGATCGTAGATCCTCTAAAAAGGAAGGCTGTGCCGGGGGCACAGCCTTCCTTTTTTAGATGCCTTTCGATGCTCAGCGCATCCAGTCCTTCGCCTGGAAGACCGCCTTCATGCCCTTATAGGTCTCGTAGCAGTCCAGCTTGGACACCGTCTCGAAGGGGGCGTGCATGCTCAGCACCGGGACGCCCGCGTCCAGGGTATCGATGTCCCGGTTCGCCATATACATGGCCACGGTGCCGCCGCCGCCGGCATCCACCTTGCCCAGCTCGCTGACCTGCCAGATGACCCCCGCCTCATCGAAGAGCCGCCGCACGTAGGCCACGGTCTCCGCGTTGGCGTCAGAGGCGCCGGACTTGCCGCGGGCCCCGGTGTACTTGCACAGGCCGACGCCGTAGTTCAGCTGGGACTCGTTCCGCTTCTCGAACACGTCGGGGTAGTTGGGATCGTAGGCCGCCGTCACATCGGCGCTGAGGCAGAAGGACTTGGCGAAGCAGGCCCGGAGGGCCGCGCCCTGGGCGGCGCACAGGTCCTCGATGAAGGTGTCGAAGGCGGCGGACTGCATGCCCGTCACACCGTCGGACCCGATCTCCTCCTTGTCCGCCAGGATGCAGACGGCGGTCTTCTCCGGCGCCTCCTCCAGGTCCAGCAGGGCCTTGAGGGCGGCGTAAGCGCAGACCCGGTCGTCGTGGCCGTAGGCGCCGATCATAGAGCGGTCCAGGCCGATGTCGCAGGCCCTCACCGCCGGGACAGCCTCCAGCTCCGCGGAGGTCAGGTCGTCCTCCACGATGCCGTACTCCTCGTTGAGCAGCTGCATCACCGCCAGCTTCACCCGGCCGGACTCCTCCTCGCCGCCGATGGGCCGGCTCCCCAGCAGAAGGTTCAGCGTCTCGCCGGGGACGGCCTCCGCCAGGGGCTTCTTGTTCTGCGCGGCCCCCAGGTGGGGCAGCAGGTCCGTGATGACCAGGCGGGGCTCGCCCTCCTCCTCGCCGATGCGGATCGTGACGCAGGTCCCGTCCTTCAGCGCCGCCACGCCGTGGAGGGCCAGGGGGGTCGTCACCCACTGGTATTTGCGGATGCCGCCGTAATAGTGGGTCTTGAAATAGGCCAGCTCGCTGTCCTCGTACAGGGGGTTCGGCTTCAGATCCAGCCGGGGGGAGTCGATGTGGGCCGCGGCCAGCTGGATGCCCTCAGAGAGGGGCTTCCTGCCGATGCGGGCCAGCATGACCGCCTTGCCCCGGTTGCAGTGGTAGACCTTGTCCCCGGCCTCCACCGCCATCCCCGGCGTATAGGGCTTATAGCCCTTGGCCTCCGCCAGGTGGAGGACCTCCGCGGCGCACAGCCGCTCCGTCTTGCTCACGTCCAGGAAGGTCTTATAGCCCGCGCAGTAATCCTCCATGGCCGCCCGATCCGCCTCGGACAGGACGTCATAGCCGTTCTTCTTCTTGGAGAGGAGCCGCTCTTTCAGCTCCTTGTACTCGGATTTTTCCATGGTGAAAATACCTCCTTCAAATCAGCCGTGCCGCTTCTCCTCCTGGATGGCCTCCACCAGGCGCTCGAAGAACAGGCGGGCCTCCTTATAAAACTCCTCGGGAGAGTCGGTGGCGTTGTTCAGCTCACAGTCGCACTTGCCCCGGTAGAACTCGTCCTGCTTCTGGGCGCTGACCCGGAGGCGGGCGTACTGCTCCGGGATGCCGTCCCGGCTCATGATCCGCTTCACCCGCAGCTCCGTGGGGGCCGTGACGGCCACGGTGCGGTCGCACAGCCGGTCCAGGCCGCTCTCGAACAGGTTGATGGCGTCCAGGGCGCAGAGCCCCTCCGCGGCCTCCGTCCGCCGCTCCAGCTCCGGCAGGAGGAAGCGATAGACGATGGCGTTCAGCTGCTCCAGCCGGTCCCGCTTGGCGAAGACCTCCCGGCCCAGCTTCTTCCGGTCCAGCTGCCCCTCCATGGAGAAGACGCCGGGGAACTTCTCGTTGATGGCGTTCTTGAAGTCCTCGTTCTCGTTCAGGACCTCGTGATACACCGCGTCGCAGTCGATCACGGTCCCCCCCAGGTCCTGCAGGGCCCGCAGGGCGCTGCTCTTCCCCGCGCCGGTGCCGCCGGTCAGCCCCAGGATGATCCGCTTGCTGTCCGCGTCGAAGACGTGGAAGCCCGCCGCCTTTTTCAGCCGGTTGCCGATGGCCAGGCCAAGGCCCCGGTTGTCCGGGCACTGGGCGAAGATCTCCGTCACCTCGGTGGCGTCGAAGCTCCGCAGGGCCTCGAAGACCCGCTGGGCCTGGATCTGCTTGTCGCTGCTGGGGCCCAGGGGGCGGACCACCTGCTCCGGGAACAGGTGGGCGTACTCGTCGAAGCAGATGACGCCCGCGCCGGGGGACACCCGCCGCTCGATCTCCCGGGCGGAGTTCATGGGCGCGCCGGTGATCACCGTCACCGGGGCCTTGGGCGCGTAGTGGCGGTACTTCATGCCGGGGGCGCCGGGATGCTCGTCCGGCCGGAGGGAGGAGCTGACCGCCCGGTCCACGTCGATGTGGCCGATCAGCCGCTCGATGTCCTCCACCGGCAGCCCGCCGGGGCGGAGCAGCCGGGGCGGCGTGCAGGTCAGGTCCAGCACGGTGGATTCCACGCCCACGGTGCAGGGCCCGCCGTCCACGATCATGTCCACCCGGCCCCCCACGTCCTCCATCACGTCCTGGGCCGTGGTGCAGCTGGGACGGCCGGAGGTGTTGGCGCTGGGGGCAGCGATGGCCAGGCCCGCCTCCCGGATGATGGCCAGGGTGACGGGATGGTTCGGGCAGCGCACGCCCACGGTGTCCAGCCCCGCCGTGGTCTCATCCGGCACCGTGGGCTGGCGCTTCAAGATCATGGTCAGGGGCCCCGGCCAGAATTTCCGGGCCAGGGTGTAGGCCACCGGGGGGATCTCCCGGCAGTACCGGGGGAGCCACTGGGCCCCGGTGACGTGGAGGATCAGGGGGTTGTCCTGGGGACGGCCCTTCACCTCGAAGATGCGCCGGACGGAGGCCGTGTTGGTCCCGTCGGCCCCCAGGCCGTACACCGTCTCCGTGGGGATGCCCACCAGCCCCCCCTCCCGGAGGATCTTGGCGGCGGCGGAGATCTTGTCCTCGATCTCCTTCTGCTGTCCCTTGGTGTCCCGCAAGTCGTAATAAATCGTCTGCATATCGTTCGCCTCTATCTCTCCGAACGGGCTCCCGCCCGGTCTTTACACCACAAGATCGTTCCATACACGGCCGCGGCCAGCGCCGCCAGGACCAGCGGCAGGAGGAGCAGGGCGCAGATCCCCGCGATCTCCGCGTCCTCGGCGGCGTAAGGGTCATCCTCCGCGCCGCAGCGCATGACATACCGCGTCCCCCGAAGCCAGGCCCAGGCCGTCAGGGCCTCCAGCCCGGCCATCCCCGCCGCCAGCGTCCACGCCAGCAGCAGACCGAGCCGCCGCCTCATCCTCCGCCGCCCTCCAGCCGCGCCGCCGTGTCCGCCGTGACCAGGGCGTCCACGATCTCGTCCAGGTCCCCGTCCATCACGGCGTCCAGCTTATACAGCGTCAGGCCGATCCGGTGGTCCGTCACCCGGCCCTGGGGGAAATTATACGTCCGCACCCGCTCGCTGCGGTCGCCGCTGCCCACCTGGCTGCGGCGCTCCGAAGCGGCGGACTCCGCCTGTCTGGCCCGTTCCCGCTCGTAGAGCCGGGAGCGGAGGACCTTCATGGCCTTGTCCTTGTTCTTATACTGGCTCCGCTCGTCCTGGCACTCCACCACCAGGCCCGTGGGCAGGTGGGTGATGCGGATGGCGGACTCCGTCTTGTTCACGTGCTGTCCCCCCGCGCCGGAGGAACGGTAGGTGTCGATCTGCAGGTCCCTGGGGTCGATCGCCACGTCCACCTCCTCCGCCTCCGGGAGCACCGCCACTGTGGCGGCGCTGGTGTGGATGCGGCCCCCGGATTCCGTCTCCGGCACCCGCTGGACCCGGTGGACGCCGCTCTCGAATTTCAGCCGGGAGAACACGTCCTCCCCCTCGATCAGCACGGCGCACTCCTTCACGCCCCCCAGCTCCGTCTCGCTGAGCTCCAGCGTCTCCATCCGCCAGCCCCGGCGCTGGGCGTACATGCCGTACATCCGCAGGAGGGAATGGGCGAACAGCGCCCCCTCCTCGCCGCCCACGCCGCCCCGGAGCTCCAGGATGGCGTTCCGGCCGTCGTTGGGGTCCTTCGGCAAAAGCAGGCGCTTCAGCTCCTCCTCCAGCCGCTCCGCCTCCGCCTTGGCCGCGGACAGCTCCTCCTGGGCCAGGTCCTTCATCTCCGGGTCCCGGAGGAGGGCCTCCGCCTCCTCCCGGCGGCGCTCCGCGGCCTCCAGGGCCTGGGCGGCCTCCGCCACCGGCGTCAGCTCCTTCAGCTCCCGCCGGAGGGCCCGCAGGCGGCCGCCGTCCCCGTAGACGCCGGGATCCGCCAGCTGGGCCTCCAGGTCCTCCCGGCGGAGGATCAGCTCTCTTAGTCTTTCCAGCATGGGTCCCCTCCTAGACAACGATCTCTCACCCGCAGCGGAGGGGACGGCTACCGCCCGCTGGTCTGCAGGAACTCCTGGGTCTGGCGGAGGAACTCCTCCTGCCAGAAGGCATAGCCCACGGACCCGCTCCGCAGGGACACCGCCGTCCGGTGCCCGCAGGGGGTGTAGCGGTCCATCTGCTCGAAGATCTCCTCGTTCTTGTCCTCACAGCCCCGGGTCAGCACGTACGAGGCGTTCCGGATCTCCTTCCCGTTGTGCTTCAAAAAGCTCCGCACCACGGAGGAGCACCGCCCCGCCCAGACGGGGGACCCCACGATCACCAGCCGGTAGTCCGTCAGGGGGAACCGGGCCGTGCATCTCACCGGCGGCACCGTGCGGCGCATGGCGTCCACGCCGCACCGGAGCCAGCCGCCCCAGCCGCTGCGGTCCACGCTGTCCTGCAGCTCCGCCAGCTCCGCTCCCAGGGCCTGGGCGATCTCCTCCATGGCCCTGCGCGTGTTCCCCGTCCGGGAGTAATAGACACAAAGCACGTTGTTCCATGCCACTTGGCTTTCATCTCCTTCGCATCAGTCGAAGAGGGCCGTCTTCACCACGGCGAACGCCTCTCTCAGATAGTAGTTGGCGGTGAGCCACCACCAGGGCAGCTCCGCCGGCACGCCGACCGTCTCGAGCCCCTGCCGCCGGGCGATCATGCGGGCCCGGAAGCAGTGGAAGTCGTTGGTCACCACGGCGACGACCGCCGTCCCGGTGTCTACGCCGTGCTCCTCCAGCAGGGCCTTGGAGTACCGGAAGTTCTGGGCCGTGTTGGTGGACCGGTCCTCCAGGAGGAACCGGGCGTCCTCCGCCTCGTCCCCCGTCCACAGCGCCCGGCGCATGGCCTCGGCCTCGGAGACGGCCTCTCCCGGCCCCTGGCCCCCGGAGAGGACCACCGGCACGTCCGGATGCCCCTCCAGATAGTCCTCCGCCGCCCGGATGCGGCTCCACAGCGCCGCCGACGGCTCCTCGCCGTTGACCCCGGCCCCCAGGACGATCACCGCGTCCACCGGGACGGCGGCATCATCCGCCTCCCCCCGGGAGACGATGGCGGCCTCGATGCCGGTCAGGACGGCCAGGCCCAGGGCCAGCCCCGCGAAAAAGGCCCGCTGGCAGAGCTTCCAGGCCCGGGACCTGTCCGCCCGGCGGTGCACGAACAGGCCCAGCCTCCAGACCGCCAGGGCGCCCAGGGAAAGACAGCCCGTGAAGCGCATCCCGTTGGGCACCACCGCCAGGGCCAGCCCCGCCCCGGCCAGGACCAGCTGCCCGGCCCGGCAAAGCCCCTTCGCCGTCATGCCTCCCCGGCCTCCTCGCTGAGCTGCTCCCACCGCTCGTACAGCGCGTCCAGCGCCGCCTGAGCGGCCTCCCGCTCCGCTGTCAGCCCCGTCAGCTCCTCATAGTCGCAGGCGGCGGCTTCCATGTCCGCCTCCAACGCGGCGATCCGCTCCTCCGCCTTGGCGATGTCCCGCTCACAGATGGTCAGCTGCCGCCGGGCGTTCTGTTGGGCCCGGTTCCCTCGGGCAGGGCGCTCGGCCTTCTCTTTGGCGGGCTTGGGCGGCTCGGTCTTCGCCGCCTCCTCCTGGGCCTTGACCTGCCGGTACTCGGCGAAGCCCATGGGATAATCCGTGATGGTCCCGTCCGCCAGCTCCCAGATCCGGGTGGCGAAGCGGTTGATGAAATAGCGGTCGTGGCTGACGAAGAGCAGCGTCCCGTCATAGGACTCCACCGCCTCCTCGATCCACTCCCGGGACGCGATGTCCAGGTGGTTCGTGGGCTCGTCCAGGATGAGGAAGTTGATCTCCCCGTCCATCAGCATGCACAGCCGCAGACGGCTCTGCTCCCCGCCAGAGAGGACGGACACGGGCTTGAACACGTCCTCCCCCCGGAAGTCATAGGCCGCCAGGCGGTTCCGGGCGCTCTGGGCGGAGAGGCCCCGCTTGGAGGCGCACATGACCTCCACCAGGTCCCAGTCCGGGTGCTCGAAGCGGACGATCTGGGGCAGGTAGGCGGGCTTCGCCTGGGGCCCCAGCTTGATCCGGCCCTCGTCGGGGTACAGCTCCCCCACGATCATCTTGATGAGGGTGGACTTCCCCGTGCCGTTGTCGCCGATCAGGGCGATGCGCTCGCCCCCCTCCACCTTCAGGGTGATGCCGTCGAACAGATGCTTGTCCCCATAGGACTTCGCCACGTTCCGGATGCCCAGCACCTCGTCCCCGTGGAACTCGGCCGTGGAGAAGCGGGCGTCCATCTTCTGCCGCCGGGTGGGCTTGGCGGTGGTGCGCATCCGCTCGATCCGCCGCTCGATGTTCACGGCCCGGCGGTAGGTCTTGTCCATGCCCATGAAGGCCCAGACCCGCAGCTGCTCCGCCGCCTTCTCCAGCTGCTGGATCTTGGCCTGTTCCTTTTCGTACCGCTTCAGCCGCTCCTGATAGCGGCGCTCCTTCTCCACGGCGTAAAAGCTGTAATTGCCGCTGTAGAACTCCGCCCTGCCCTCCTCGATCTCGATGACCCGCGTGACCACCCGGTCCAGGAAATAGCGGTCGTGGGAGATCGCGACGACGGTGCCCCGGAAGCCCCGGATATACTCCTCCAGCCACTCCGTGGCGTGGAGGTCCAGGTGGTTCGTGGGCTCGTCCAGCAGCAGGATGTCCGTGTCCTCCAAGATCAGGCGGCCCAGGTTCACCCGGGTCTTCTCGCCGCCGGAGAGGCTGTCGAAGAGCTGGCGGCGCATCTCCGGGGAGATGGACAGGCCGTTGGCGATCTTGTTCACCGCCACGTCGGTATCATAGCCGCCGAAGACCTCGAAGCGCTCGCTGAGGGACCCGTAGCGCCGCAGCAGCGCCGGGTCCGTCTCCCCCGCCGCCATGCGGCCCGCCAGGGCCTCCATCTCCTTCGCCAGGCCCTCCAGGCGCCGGAAGGCGGAGCGGAGCACGTCCTCCACGGTATGGCCCGCCGGGTAGACGGGGATCTGGGAGATCAGGCCCAGCCGCCGCCCCTGGGCGACGGACGCCCGGCCCTCGTCGGCCTCCAGCTCATGGGTCAATATGCGGAACAAGGTGGTCTTCCCCGCGCCGTTCCGGCCCAGCAGGCCCACTCGTTCCCCCTGGTCGATCTGGAAGGTCAGGCCGTCCAGGACATTATGCCCCACCTCGAAGGACTTGACCAGGGAATCGATCTGTATCTCGATCATAGTATCTTATTATCCACTCTCCGTCTCACTCTGTCTGCAGCCGCCGGACCAGCTCGCCGAACGCCATGGCGTGGGACGCCTTCACCAGCATGACGGTCCCCGGCCCCAGCTGGCGCCGCAGCTCCGGCAGGGCCTCCTCCTTGGTGGGGAAGTACAGCACGGAGCCGCCGCTCTGCGCCACGCCGTCGGCGATCCGCCCGGCCCGCTCCCCGTCGCCGATGGCGAAGACCAGGTCGATGCCCAGCATCGCCGCCAGGGCCCCCATGTTGTAATGGGCCCGGTTCTTCAGGTCCCCCAGCTCCCCCATGTCCCCCAGGACGGCGACCTTCTTGTCGCACTCCGTCCGGGCCAGGACCTCCAGCGCCGCCGCCACGGACTGGGGGTTGGCGTTGTAGCAGTCGTCCAGGATCATCCGCCTCCCTGGCAGGCGGAGCACCCGCATCCGGCTCCCCGCCGGGACGTAAGAGGCCGCGCCCCGGGCGATCTCCTCCCCGCTCAGGCCCAGGGCCTCTCCCACCGCCGCGGCGATGGCCGCGGCGTAGGCCATATGCTCCCCCGGGGCGGGGATGTTCAGGGCGTAGCGCCCCTCCTCCGTCACGATGGTGCAGCGGATGCCCTCCACGCCGTGGTCGGAGATCTCGCAGATCCGGGCCTGGCAGTGCCGGGACTTGCCGCAGCGGACCGTCCGGAAGGGCCCCGACACCGTGTCCAGCAGCGCGTCGTCGCCGTTCAGGACCGCCAGGCCGTCCTTTTTCAGGTGCGTGAAGATCTCGCACTTGGCCTTCAGGATGCCCTGGCGGCTCCCCAGGTACTCGATGTGGGCGTCGCCGATGTTGGAGATCACGGCGATGTCCGGCTTCACCATGTCGGTGAGGTACTCGATCTCGCCGAAGTGGTTCATCCCCGTCTCGATCACCGCCGCCTCATGCTCATGGCGCAGGCCCAGCAGCGTCAGGGGGACGCCGATGTCGTTGTTGTAGTTCTCCGGGGTCTTCCAGACCTTGAACCGCGCCCCCAGGACGGCGGCGATCATCTCCTTGGTGGTGGTCTTCCCCACGCTGCCGGTGATCTGGATCACCGGGATATGGAACCGGTCCCGGTAAGCCGAGGCCAGGTCCCGGAGGGCCAGGCGGGTGTCCTTCACCTGGATGTAGAATTTGTCCTCCCGGCGCACCTCCGGCACGCGGGCGCAGAGGCACCCCGCCGCGCCGGCCTCCAGGGCCGCGTCGATAAAATCATGCCCGTCGAACCGCTCCCCCACCCAGGGCAGGAACAGACAGCCGGGCTCCAGAGCGCGGCTGTCGGTGCAGACCGCGGTGACGGCGGCGGTCTGTCCGCTCGGGTCCAGCCATACGCCGTCCACGGCGGTGACGATCTGGCCAACAGTCATGGGCTCCATTCCATCTTCCTCCTCACGCCTCCAAAGGCGCGCTTCCTTCATTTCGATCCGTCGATATGTATCGTCCGGCCGGGATGCTCAGCGCCGCTCGATGTCATAGGACAGCCGCACGATCTCCTCGCACAGCTCGCCGTAGCTCATGCCCACGGCGGCGGCCTCCTGGGGCACGAAGCTGGTGGGGGTCATGCCCGGCAGGGAGTTGATCTCCAGGCACCAGAGCTTCCCGTCCCCATCCAAGATCATGTCCGTCCGGGAGTAGACCGCCAGGCCCAGGGCCCGGTGGGCCCGCAGGGCCAGCTCTCCGGCGGCTTCGGCCTCCGCCCTGCTCAGGCGGGCGGGGCAGGTCTCCGCCGCGCCGCCCCTCTGGTACTTGGCGGCGTAATCGAAGTCCTTCCCGGCGGGGACGGTCTCCACCGCGGGCAGGGCCCGCTCCCCCAGCACGGCCACCGTCAGCTCCCGGCCGAAGATCCGCTCCTCCCAGATGACTTCCCCGCCGAAGGACCGCACCTCCCGCAGCGCCTCCTCCAGCGCCTCCCGGTCCTCCGGCAGGTAGACGCCCAGGGAGGACCCGCCGGTGGTGGTCTTGACGACGCAGGGCAGGGCCAGGGACTCCGCCAGCTCCGGGATCTCGTCGGCGGTGTAGGACAGCGTCTCCCACTTCGGCGTGGGGATGCCGCAGGCGTCCATGATGCGCTTGCTCACCGCCTTGTCCATGGCGATGCCGGAGGCCAGGTAGCCGGACCCGGTATAGGGCACGCCCAGCAGCTCCAGGGCCGCCTGGACCCGCCCGTCCTCGCCGTCCCGGCCGTGGAGGCCCAGGAAGACGAGGTCCGCCAGCTGGCACAGCTCCAAAACGTTGGGGCCGAAGACCCGGGGGCTTTGGTCCTTCCGGCTCCGCCGGACGGCCTCCAGGTCCGGGGCCACGGGGTCGATCCTCGCGTCGGGGCACAGGCCGTCCGCCGCGTCGAACAGGGCCTCCAGGTCCTCCGGGACCTCCTCCAGCCCCAGGAACAGATCCACTAAAATGGCCCGGTGGCCCCGCTCCCGCAGCGCCCGGCAGATGCCGTTCCCTGTCACCAGGGACACTGCCCGCTCTGTGGAGAGACCTCCGGCCAAGACGACGATCTTCATCGTAAGCTCCTCTCATGCTCAGGATACTATCAGGTTATTATAATCTGCTATAGTTTAGCACACGCGTCAAATAAATACAACCGTTAAAACGCTTTTTTACGCCCCCGGGAAAAGAGGCTTGACATGGACCCCACTCCATGTGATACACTGTGTGCTGTCTTTTCATACCCTTTCAGATCTTTGATAAAAAGGAGGACATCCCATGGCTGAAACATCCAAGGTCTATTTCGCGGACTTCCGCTGCCCCAGCTGGCGGGAGAACCTGCCC
>NZ_CAJUBK010000023.1 GCF_910584465.1 uncultured Oscillibacter sp. | reverse complement strand
TGGCCCGCCTGGCGGACCTCCTGGGGCATTCCAGCATCGAGACGACCCGCATCTATCTGATCTCCACCGGGGCGGAGCACGCCCGGCAGATCGAACGGCTGGGTTTGGTCTCATGATTGGATCGGCACATCCGCATCACAAATAAAACAGCCGCGAAAGCGGCTGCTCATCACAAAATCGATATTTCGTCAAAAACGTGGTCAAAAAACGGCGTGTGATCGAATGTATACCCACGTAAAGCAAATACATGTTATCACAAAAGCAATGCGTTGACAAGCCCCGGGTCTAAATTTTTTGTATGAGAAAAAAAGCCGGACAAGGGAATTTTGCTCGGCTCTTTTTATCATCCTCACTTTTTCCCCGCGCCTTTGGCGCGGGGATCTTTGCGCCCGTCAGAACCATCCGATTGGGTGTCCCCGGAGACGAAATATCGATTTCGTGATGAAGCGTCGAAAGGAGGGAGGAAGGATGGGAGGAATCTTGTATCGGCACAACGCGGAGGCGTACGAGGCGGTGGAGACGATGCTGTCCGTGTGCGGCCAGGCGGCGGTGATCCACCCCACCGGCACGGGGAAGTCTTTCGTGGGGTTCCAGCTGTGCCAGGACCACGCAGAGGCCGATATCTGCTGGCTGTCGCCCTCGGAACATATTTTCAAGACCCAGCTGGAGAACTGGCGGAGCGCGGGCGGCGGGGGGCTGCGCAACGTCCGTTTCTTCACGTATGCCAAGCTGATGCAGCTGGACGAGGAGACGCTGGAGGGCCTCCATCCGGACTACATCGTACTGGACGAGTTCCACCGCTGCGGTGCGGAGCAGTGGGGCCGCGGGGTGCGGCGTCTGCGGGAACGGTACCCGGAGGCGGGCGTCCTGGGCCTGTCCGCCACGAACGTGCGGTATCTGGACGACCAGCGGGACATGGCGCAGGAGCTGTTCGGCGGCAACATCGCCTCGGAGATGACCCTGGGGGAGAGCATCACCCGGGGCATCCTGGACCCGCCCCGCTACGTCCTGACGGCGTTCTCCCTGGAGAGCGATCTGAAAAAGTACGAGGCGCGGATAGGACGGACGAAGAGCGCCGTGACGCGGGACAAGGCGGAGAAGCTGCTGGAGGCGCTGCGGCGTGCCCTGGAGCAGGCGGAGGGCCTGGACGTGGTCTTCGAGAGGCACATGCGGGAGCGGGACGGGAGATACATCGTGTTCTGCGCCGGGGTCAAGCACATGGAGGAGATGATCGCCCGTGTCCCGGAGTGGTTCGGGGGGATCGACGCCGCGCCCCATGTATACCGGGCCTATTCGGACGACCCGGAGACCGGCCGCGCCTTCCAGGCGTTCAAGGAGGACGGGAGCGGGCATCTGAAGCTGCTGTTCTGCATCGACATGCTCAACGAGGGCATCCATGTGGAAAACGTGTCGGGGGTGATCTTGTTCCGCCCGACGGTCTCGCCGATCGTATACAAGCAGCAGATCGGCCGGGCGCTGTCCGCCGGGGGATCCAAGGAGGCCGTGATCTTCGACGTGGTGGACAACATCGAGAACCTGTACAGCATCGGCGCAGTAGAGGCGGAGATGCAGGCGGCGGCGGAGTGCTTCCGGTTCTACGGGGAGACGGAGAAGATCGTCCACGAGCGGTTCCGGGTGATCGACGAGGTGCGGGACTGCCGCCGGCTGTTCGACGAGCTGGAGGAGAGCCTGACGGCGTCCTGGGAGGAGACATACCGGCTGGCGAAGCAGTTTTACGAGGAGCACGGGCACCTGCGGGCGCCCCGGCGGTATAGGACGGCGGAGGGCTACGCCCTGGGGAGCTGGCTGGCGACCCAGCGGAGCGTCCGGGCGGGGCGGCAGTACGGACGGCTGACCCCGGAGCGGATCGCCAAGCTGGACGCGATCGGCATGGTGTGGGAGGACCCGTACAGCGCGTCTTGGGAGCGGTATCACGCGGCGCTGGTCCAGTACCGGCAGGAGCACGGGGACCTGGACGTCCCGGCGGACCATGTGACGGCGGAGGGGGTGCGGCTGGGGCGCTTCATCAGCAACCTGCGCAGGGCCCGCTCCTTCGGGGAACGCAGTGTGTACCTCACAGGAGAGCGGGTGCGGCAGCTGGACGGGCTGGGGATGATCTGGGATAAGCTGGATCTCCTCTGGGAGCGGAACTACGCGGCGTGCCTGGAGTATTACCGGGAGCACGGGGACCTGGACGTCCCGGCCAAGTACGTGTCGCCCAACGGGCTGAAGACCGGGACATGGCTGCGGCGGATGCGGCAGATCCGCAGGGGAGGCGGGGACGGCCGCCTGAGCCAGGAGCAGATCGAACGGCTGGACGCGATCGGGATGGTATGGGACGACGCGTATGCCCGGCAGTGGGAGCACGGGTACCGGCAGGCGCAGAAGTGGTACGAGATCCACGGCGGCCTGGAGGTGCCCGCCACGTATGTGGATGAGGAGGGGTTCCCCCTGGGCAAGTGGCTGGGCCGGCATAGGGAGGTGGACCCCAAAACGGGCCGGCGGGCGATCCGGCTGACGCCGGAGCGGAAGGCGAAGCTGGACGCGCTGGGGATGCGCTGGGAGAAAGAGGACCCATGGGAGACGCGGTACCGTTTGGCGGCAGCGTATCATCGGGAGCACGGGGACCTGAACGTCCCCGGGGACTATGTGGCGGAGGGCGTTTGGCTCAACAAGTGGCTCAACGAGCAAAAGCAGATCTACCGGGGCAACCGCCCAGGGAAATCCCTCACCCAGGACCAGATCCATCGCCTCGAGATGATCGGGATCGTCTGGAAAAGACCGGTGAGCGGTGCGGACAAGAGGGGAAAGACCGCGTACCGGATGATTTGAGCGGAACAGGGAGATGTACTGATATGCCTGAGCGTATTTTCCTATCCTCGCCCACCATGCACGGGGAGGAGCAGGCCTTCATCCAGGAGGCCTTCGACACCAATTGGGTAGCGCCGCTTGGCAGGAACGTCGACGAGTTCGAGAACGAGATGGCCGCCCGTGTGGGGACGAAGTACGCCGCCGCCCTCAACGCCGGCACGGCGGCGCTGCACCTGGCGGTGAAGCTGGCGGGAGTCGGGCGGGGGGAGAAGGTCTTCTGCTCCGACCTGACCTTCTCCGCCACGGTGAACCCAGTCAGCTACGAGGGCGGAGAGCAGGTGTTCGTCGAGAGCGAGCGGGAGACCTGGAACATGGATCCCCGGGCCTTGGAGCGGGCCTTCGAGGAGTACCCGGGATGCAGATGTGTCATCGCCGCCGATCTTTACGGGACTCCGGCGAAGCTGGATGAGATCCGGGAGATCTGCGATGCACACGGCGCAGTGTTGATCGAAGACGCCGCCGAGAGCCTGGGGGCCTCCTACAAGGGCCGCAAGACGGGCACCTTCGGGCGATACAATGTCCTCTCCTTCAATGGGAACAAGATCATCACCTCCTCCGGCGGCGGGATGCTCCTCAGCGATGATGGTGAGGCCATCGCCAAGGCCCGCTTCTGGGCGACCCAGGCCCGGGAGCCCTTCCCGTGGTACGAGCACAAGGAGGTCGGCTATAACTACCGGATGAGCAACATCGTGGCGGGCATCGGCCGAGGGCAGTTGCTGCACCTGGAGGAGCACCTGCGGCTGAAGGAGGGCATCTACCAGGCATACCAGAGGGGACTGGCCGGCCTGCCGGTGAAGATGAACCCATACCCGCCGGAGAGCCGCCCCAACTTCTGGCTCAGCTGCATCACGATCGATCCCGGCAGCCAGGTGACGCCGGAGCGGCTCCGGCTGGCGCTGGAGGCGGAGGACATCGAGTCCCGGCCCATCTGGAAGCCCATGCACCTCCAGCCGATGTTCGCCGGGAACGCTCACATCACCGTTGGGGACCGAGTGGGGGAGGACATCTTCTCCCGGGGCCTGTGCCTGCCCAGCGACATCAAGATGACGGAGGCGGAGCAGGAGCGGGTGATCTCCATCATAAGGAGAGCATTTACATAATGTACCGAAAATTTTTCAAGCGGCCTCTGGATATCCTCCTCTCCGCCTGCGCGCTGGTGGTGCTGTCCCCGGTCCTGCTGGTGATAGCGGGACTGGTCCGAGTGAAGCTGGGCAGTCCGGTGGTCTTCTGCCAGGAACGGCCTGGGAAGGATGAGAAGATCTTCAAGCTTTATAAATTCCGTTCGATGACCGACGCGCGGGACGGGGATGGAAGATCATTGCCGGATGAAGTCCGGCTGACGCGCTTCGGGAAGCTCTTGCGCTCTACCAGTTTAGATGAACTGTTGGAGTTATGGAACATCTTAAAAGGGGACATGTCTATCGTAGGCCCCCGTCCCCTCCTAGTGCAGTACCTCCCCCTTTACGATGAAGAGCAGCGCCGCCGGCATGACGTCCGCCCGGGACTGACCGGCCTTTCCCAGGCCAGCGGGGACGTGGATATGACCTGGGAGCGGCAATTTGCCTTGGATGTACAGTACACGGAAGGGATATCGTTCCTCCTGGATGTGAAGATCGTCCTCCTGACTGTCCGGCGTGTGCTCATCCGCAGCGAACACCATTATGGGGATTTCGTCCGTGAGGACTTCAAAGGCAGTGAGCCGATCGCGAAATAAGGAGCTGGATCTATGATGATGCAGGGAGCATTGAAAACACCCTATTTTATGATCGATGAGGAGGCGCTGGATACCGGGCTGCGGGATCTGGAGGCCGCGCTGAGTGCGGCGTGGCCCAACTATGCGATCGGATATTCCTACAAAACGAACGCTTTCCCATGGATCATCGAGTACTTTAGGGACCATGGATGCTATGCGGAAGTCGTCTCGGATGACGAGTACTGCCTGGCCAGATCGATAGGCGCGGACAAGATCGTTTACAATGGGATCGCCAAGTCGAAGGAGACGTTCCTGGAGGCGGTCAGGGCCCATGCCGTGGTGAACATCGATGCGGAGTATGAGATCGACTGGTTGGAGGGACTGGAGGGCAGCGGTCATGAAGTGGGGATACGAGTGAATTTCGACCTGGAGTCCAAATGCCCGGGGCAAACGCAGTGCGGGGAAGAAGGAGAGCGTTTTGGGTTCAGCTATGAGGACGGGGAACTGGAAAGGGCCGTCGATAGGATAAGGGCGAAGGGCGTGGAGGTCACGGGCCTCCATCTCCACAAGAGCTCCAAAACGAGGATGCCGGATATCTATCGGGCGATCGCGGAAACGGCGGTCGAGATAGCGGAGAGATATCCGCTAGATTTGAAGTATGTGGATATCGGCGGCGGTTTCTTTGGCGGCCTTGCGGGGAAGCCGCGATTCCCCGAATATTTTGAAATGATCGCCGGCATCCTGCGGCGCCGGTTCGCTCCGGAGACGACGGCCCTCATCGTAGAACCCGGCATGGCTTTGATCGGCGCGGCCGTGGGATACGTGTCGACGGTCCTAGACGTGAAGAAGACGCCTCGGAACCGCTTCGTGGTCACCGATGGCAGCCGGACGCACATCGACCCGCTGATGCGCAAGAGCACCTATTCCTACGAGATCGTACAGGACAGCGGACAAGAGCGGGAACCGCTGGAACGGCAGATCGTGGCAGGCTTCACCTGCATGGAACACGACCGGCTGTTCGAGATGAAGGGAGGCCCTGCGCTGCTGCCGGGGGACCGGATCGTCTACCACAGAGTCGGCGCATATACGATGAGCCTTTCTCCATCTTTCATCAAATGGCCCCCGGACGTATATGTGAGGTCGGGGGACCGGATACGGAAAGTCCGCTCCCGGCCGGGAGCCGCCGGGCCCGGCGGCTGAGCGGCGGCGGCCCTGCTTCGCCGGGGCCGCCTGCCGTGAGCGGGCGCGGGCGCCCGGGGCATTGGCCCCCGCCCGATCTCAACGATGGAGGATGAGCATGAACATATTGATCCTCTCCGCAGGGACAAGGGACAAGATCGTCCAATATTTCAAAAAGGCGTTTTGCGGGACTGGGTACGTAGTGGCGGCCGATGCAGATGAGCTCAGCCCCGCTGTTTATGAGGCGGATCGATATCATATCGTGCCGCCCATCTGTGATACGGGATACATGGACCGTATCCTCGATATCTGTAAGGAAGAGCGGATCGGCGGTGTGCTGAGCCTCATCGATCCGGAGCTGAGCGTGCTGGCCGCCAATGAAGCGCGGTTCCGGGAGATCGGGACCACCGTGGTCGGCAGCCCCTATGCGCTTTGTGAGATGTCCTTGGATAAGATGCGGATGTACGCGTGGCTGAAGGGGCATGGGTACCCCTGCGCCCGGTCGTGGGCCGGCAAGGATGCGTTCTTCAAGGCCGTGGAGGCCGGAGAGGCCGCATATCCCGTGTTCGTCAAGCCGGCGAGAGGGAGCGCGAGCCTGGGGATCTCCAAGGCCTGCGACCAGGAGACGGTCGAGTTCCTCATGGACCGCGGGGACGGCCTGATGATCCAGGAGTTCCTTGACGGACAGGAGATCGGCGCGGACGTGTATATCGATATGATCTCGGGAGGAGTCGTGTCGATCTTCACGAAGAGGAAGCTGCGGATGAGGGCCGGCGAGACGGATAAGGCCGTGAGCTTCAAGGACCCTGCGCTGTTCGCCTTCCTCGAGCGGTTCGTCCTGGAAGCGGGATACCGGGGCCAGATCGACATCGATCTGTTCAAGATCGGGGAGCAGTATTACATCTCTGAAGTCAATCCCCGTTTTGGCGGAGGGTATCCCCATGCTTATGAGTCCGGCTGCGACCATATGGAGCTGATATTGGAAAACCTGCGCGGCAGGGCGAATGCGGGACGGATCGGGGATTATGATGAAGGCGTCTACATGATGAAGTACAGCGAAGTGAAGATCAAACGGTGAAGAGGCAGCTTATGGACATTGTTATCATCTCGGAATTTTGTGAGGATCTGTCAAAGACAGATAATGACCGCTTCCTCTATCTGGCGAAGAAGCTGTCGGACAAGAACGACGTGGAGCTCGTCACGAGCAGCTTCCGGCATACGACGAAGTCGCACAGGAGAGCGCCGGGATCCCCCTGGCCGTTCAAGATCACGTTCATCGAAGAGCCGGGATATCCAAAGAACGTTTGCCTGAGGCGGTTCCGGAGCCACCGCATATGGGGGGAGAACGTCGCCGGATACATCAGGGGACGCAAGGCGCCGGACGTGATCTACTGCGCGGTGCCCTCGCTCACAGGGCCGAGCCGTGTCGCGCAGTACTGTGAGGAGGAGCACATCCGCTTCGTGATCGACGTGCAGGACCTCTGGCCGGAGGCGTTCCGGATGGTGGTCAGGATGCCGGCGGCCGGCAAGCTCGCCTTCACGCCGTTCAAAGGGCTGGCCGACGGGATCTATGGGCGGGCGGACGCGATATGCGCCGTGTCGGACACGTACGGCCGCCGGGCGCTGAGCGTCAGCCGGAAATGCCGGGAGGCCGCCACGGTGTTCCTGGGCACGGAATTGTCGGTCTTCGACGCGTATGCCGGAGGGAAGCCGGCGCTGGAGAAGGAGGCGGGCGCCGTTTGGCTGGCGTACTGCGGCACGCTGGGGAGCAGCTATGACATCACGGTGGTGATGGACGCGCTGGCGGAGCTGGACGACGCGAGGATCCGTTTCATCGTCATGGGAGACGGCCCGAAGAAAGAGCAGTTCCAGCGATATGCGGACGCGAAGAAGGTGGACGCTGTTTTCCTGGGGCGGCTCCCCTATGACCAGATGTGCAGCCTGCTGTCGGCGTGCGACATCGCCGTGAACCCGATCGAGCATATGGCCGCGCAGTCGATCATCAACAAACATGCCGACTATGCGGCGGCCGGTATCCCGGTGATCAGCACGCAGGAGAGCGAAGAATACCGCCGGCTGGTCGAGGGATATCGGATGGGCTTCAACTGCAGGAACCATGACGCCGGGGATCTGGCGGAAAAGATAAAGATCTTGGCGGACGATGCCGCCCTGCGGGCGGAGATGGGCCGCAATGCCCGCCGGTGCGCGGAGGAACGCTTCGACCGGGCCGCCACCTATGGGCGTCTGGAAGGACAGATCCTGGCCGGGCCGGAGCGCCGGGCCCCCTGCCAGGGAGACCGGGGAACGCTGGGATGACGGTGGAGACTGAGGCATGACGATCGGGTATTTTCTGAATAAAGCGAGGGACGTCAAGATCCGGGATCTCCTCTCGTTCGGGAAGCTTTCCCTCGCGGTGCTCATGAGACCGTTCGTGGAGCGGAGGTACGCGCACTGCTGGGTCGTATGTGAGACGCCCCTCGAAGCGAGGGACAACGGGTACCATTTCTACAAATACGTGAAGACCCGGCGGCCGGAGATCGTATGCTTCTATGCGATCGACAAGAGGTCGCCCGACTATGCCAAGGTGGCGGAGTATGGGGACGTCATCGCTTACGGGAGCATCGAGCACTGGATCGCCTACTTATGCGCCGACCACAACATCAGTTCGCAGAAGGCTGGGAAGCCCAATGGGGCCGTGTGTGCATTCCTGGAGTTGATGCACTGGATCGATTCGCGGTTCGTGTTCCTGCAGCATGGGGTGATCATCAACGATGTGGAGTGGGCGCATGCCGAGACCACGCAGCTCCAGTATTTCATCACGTCGACGATCCCGGAGGCAGGATATGTGCGGGATACGTTCGGCTATCGGCGCGATCAGATCGTGCTGACGGGGCTGCCCCGCTTCGACGCACTGCATGACTTCACGAAAGAGGAGGGCTATGTCCTCATCATGCCGACCTGGCGGAGCCGGTTCGTCCTGAACTCCCAAAAAAAGCAGGGAGGGGACGGATTCACCGGCTCACAATATAAGAGGTGCTGGGAAGAGCTGCTGAACAGCCCGAAGCTGCGCGGGGCGATCGAGGACAAGGGCCTGAAGGTCGTTTTTTTCCCGCATAGGGGCATGCAGGAGTTTTTGAGCGAGTTCAAGATAGAAGATCCCGCCATCACGGTGGCGGATTGGGGAGAGTACGACATCCAGGAGGAACTGAAAAAAGCCTCGATCATGATCACCGATTATTCCAGTGTGTTCTTCGACATGGTCTATATGAAAAAGCCGGTCATCTTTTATCAGTTCGATCATGATGATTTCAGGCGTTTTGACTATGCCAAAGGGTATTTCGATTATCGGGACGATGTCCTCGGGAAATGGTGCGAAACCAGCGATGAGGTGATAGAGGAGCTGCTGCTGCGCGCAGAGGACCGCTTCGCCCCGACGGAGAGGGCCCTGGAGGAGCACCGGAAGATCTTCCCCTTCTATGACAGGGAGAACTCGAAGCGGATCGCCGATCTGCTGGCCGGTGCAAAGGCGCCGCTCAGCGGCGGGGGGAGGGACTGGGATGAGAGCGGATAAGATATCGATCCGGATATTGGCGCTGTTTTGCCTGTACATCTATCCGGTGATGCTGAAGGGCCCGAGCCTGGTCTCTTACCTGTATATCTATGGGATCCCGTTCGTGTATCTCTGCCTCCACCTCCGGTCGTTCCGGGAAGTGACCCTGCGGCAGTTCGCCATCTTGGCCGGATCGCTGATCCTGACCTTCTTCAGCGTCCTATATCCCATCCTCCATGGCACAGGGGATCTTTCTTATGTGGTGGTGGCGACGTTCGTCTTCCGGAAGCTCGTGGTATATCTGTTCTTGTGCATCGTGACCGCCAAAGCCTATAAAGACGCGTTCCAAATGGAGCATCTGATGCTGTATTTCGCGCTGACCCAATGCGTCTTCGTGCTGGGCACGCTGGCGATCGTGTTCGTCCCCGGGCTGAAGGCGGCATGGTTCGGCGTGTTCCGGGGCGCGGAGGAGGCGGAGGCGTTTTTGAAGTCCTTCGGCTACACGTTCAGGATCGGCTGGCATGGCTTCTCCGGGTTCGAGAACACGATCAACTGCAGCATCGCCTGCATTTTCCTGCTGTATCTCCGGTATCGGTGCGATGCCGGCATGAGGATCGGCGCGAAGCGGTTTTGGAGCTTGTATGCGCTGTGCTTCCTGGGGAACATGTTTTATGGGAGATCGGGATTGGTCGTGACGATGTTCGCCAGCGTGGCCGCGGTGCTGGTATGGGAGCGGCGGGATATCCCGGGACTGTTCAAGTATCTCGCGGCGGTCCTCGCGGGCCTGGCCGCTCTGGTCTTCATCCAAAAGATCCCGGCCTTCTCCGACTGGTTTTACTGGATGTCGACGCCAATCAAGAACCTGCTGACGACCGGGCATTTCAACAACGTGTCAATCCAGGCCACCAGCGAAGGCGTCGTGTTCCCGGGCATGGAGACCTTTTTGCTGGGAGACGGGCGCTTCACAGCGGGGGACGGCTATTACATGCAAACGGACTCGGGGCTGATGCGGAACCTCTATTTCTGGGGGATACTGGGCAGCGCCCTGGCGTACGGCGTCACGCTCTGCGCGATCGCCGTGACGAAAAAGAAAGCCCGGCTGCTCTATCTGATGCTGCTGGCGGCCTTCGCGGCGTTCGAATACAAGGGCGTCGTGTACTGTGACTTCCTTGCCATTTTCCTGGCGTTCTCCTTTGCGCAAAATTTGAAAGCCCTGTATGGGCGCGGCAGTCCCGCCGCGGAGGGCCCGTGTATGGATAGGCTGCGTTTTGAGAAGATCTCGCCGGTCCGAGGTGTATGAGATGGTCAGTGTGATGATGAGCACATATCGGGAACCGCTGCGGTATGTGGAGGAGGCTGTGACCTCCGTGCTGGAACAGACTTATCGGGACATCGAGCTGATCGTCATGATCGACGACCCGGCCAACCGGGAGCTGATCGAGTACGTTGAGAGGAGGGCCCAAGCGGACCCCAGGATGGTCGTTTCGATCAACGAGAAGAACCTGGGCCTGACCGAGAGCCTGAACCGGGCGAAGCGGATGGCCCGGGGCGGCTATATCGCCCGGATGGACGCGGATGACATCTGTGAGCCGGACCGGATCGAATGCCAGCTGGACTGCCTCGTCCGCGGCGGCCTCGACCTGGTCGGATGCAATGTGATCGATATCGATGAGGACGGGAGGCCCCTGCGGAGCGCCCCCTCGCACTATCCCACCCGCGACCGGCCCATCAAGGACCACCTCCGCATCAACAGCGCGGTCCCGCATCCGACCTGGCTGGCGAAACGGTCGGTCTATGAGCGCTATGATTATGTGGACTTCCCCGCGTGCGAGGATTATGAGTTCCTGACGAGGCTGGCGCTGGACGGGCGGAGGCTGGGGAACGTGGAAGCGCCGAAGCTGAGGTACCGGATCAACCGGAACGGGATATCGTCCAGCAGGAAAGTGGCGCAGAAGACCAGCTTCTATTATGTGAGGCGGAACTATCGAGCGGGGAAGGAGAGCAGCCTCGAAGCGTTCGAGGCGTTCTTGAGGAGCCGCGAGGGGCAGAGGAAAAAGGAGGCCCTGGAACGGTATTACAAGAGATCGGAAAGACTGAAGGAGTATCGGAAGGACGGCAGGAGAGCGAGGGCCCTGATCGGCGGGATGTTCGTGTTCGCTGTGGACCCGGAGGGCAGGGACGTCGTCATGAACATGCTCCGGGAGAAGGCGCTCGTCTGGAGGTATCGGGATCGATACTAAAGCGGAGCGCGTCCGGCGATGGAGGGCTTTCCATAGGACAGGAGTTGGAGGTGAGGACCGGATGGGAGCAGGGATCCCTGTCAGCGTGATCGTCCCCGTTTACAATGTCCGGCGGTATCTCGCGCAGTGCCTCGACAGTATCCTGGATCAGACGTTCACCGATTTCGAGCTGCTGCTGATCGACGACGGGTCCGAGGACGGGAGCGGAACGATCTGTGACGCCTATGCGGCCAAGGACGGCCGTGTCCGGACGATCCATCAGGAGAACGCGGGGGCCAGCGCCGCCAGGAACCGGGGACTGGACGAGGCGCGGGGGCAGTACGTCATGTTCGTGGACAGCGACGACTATATCGATCCCGACTGTTTAGAACGGGCCCTTTCAGATATCCGGGACTCCCATGCGGATCTGTACATATCCGGTCTTGTCGTAGAAACTTTCGAGGAGGGGAGGATCGTCTGTGAAGAAATCAAGGCCGCTAAGGGGAAAAGGATGTATGGCGTCAAAGACTTCCTGAACGATATGGATATATTTTATCCAAACGGATGCATCAATCCACCGGTCTGCAAATTATACGAACGCGGGATGCTGGAAGCGGGACAGATCCGATTCCAGCGGGACATCAGTCTCGGCGAAGACCTGCTGTTCAACCAAAGAGTGCTGCTGCGGGTGGACACGGTGTTCTTATCAGATGAGGTCCACTACCATTATCGCAAGGAACGTACAGATTCGCTGAGTACCCGGTACGATCCGAAGCATTATGAGATGCTTTCATGCGTATATGGCCAGATGCGAGACCTCCTGTACCGGAAGGGATGCGACGCGGCTGTGAAGCATCGCTTCGAATACATTTATTTCTATGTGGTGCTCCAAGGCATCATCCGCTGTTACCGCGATCGTTCCCACTGTGCGGCACGGGAGGAAGCTCTGGCGACGATCGATAAGGTGGCCCGAGATCCTGATATCAAGGGGATGTCCTTCCGTGAGGTCAAAAGGTGGAAGCATAAGCCGATACTCCTCCTGCTGAAGCTGCGGATGATCCGCGTTTTGGATCTCCTGATGAGGGTACTTTTCTGAAAAGGACGATAAGGATGGACATGCACGATCTGATAAGCGTCATCATCCCGGTATACGATGTGGAAAAATATCTCCCGGCATGCCTGCGCAGTGTGCTCGCGCAGACGTACGGCGATCTGGAGATCATACTCGTGGACGATGGATCGCCGGATGGCTGCCCCGCTTTGTGTGACGAATGGGCGGGGAAGGATCCGCGTATCACCGTTTACCATAAGCCGAACGGCGGTCTGTCGGATGCCAGGAACCACGGGACGGCCCGCGCCAGCGGAGCTTACGTGACGTTCGTCGATTCGGACGACTGCATCGCGCCGGATCACATCGAGTCGCTGTACCGTCCCATTTTGGAGCGTCATGTGGACATATCCTGCGGCAGTTATGTCGAATTCGAGGATGACCCCTGCCGTTTCCCGGGAAACGATCCGGAAACGATAGGAGTCGTCAGCGGCAGGCAGGCCTGCGACCAGATGATGCGTTCGGGAGACATCGCCTTGAACGTGGTCTGGGCAAAACTGATCCGCGCGGATCTGGTCCGGCGGTATCCGTTCCCGGTGGGCCGTACCCACGAGGATGAGGCCACGGCCTGCAAATACTACTATTCCAGCGAAACGGTAGCGATCGGCCATCGCAGATCGTACGGCTACCGCCAGCAGATCCATAGCATCACGCACCGCAGACATGACAAATTGAACGAAGACGCCGCCTGGTGCATGTTCCACCGTGCCGAATGGCTCTATGAGCAGGGGGACATGGACCTTGCGCGGACAGCGTGGAAGCGGGTGCTGTATTTCATTTTGAGCGATTCGGTGGAACACGACGGCCGCAGCGACGCCCAGCTCTGGGAGGCGCTCCGGTATTGCGAGCGGAAGGTGGCCTTGAGGAAAAAGGACAAGCTCAACCTGCTGGCCTATCGATATTTCCCCGGCTTCTCCGCCTGGTATCTGCGGAAGAAATATGACCGGGGAGAGAGGCCCGGCCCTGCGGGCCGGTGAAGCAGTCCTGCGGGGCGGGACCGCCGCAGGACATCGGGACCGGCGTCCCGTTCGTCCGTCCTTCGGACGCCGGATGAAATCATTAGGAGTGATCGTGTATGGGATTCGAAACGACTGTCCGCCTGGCCGACCTGATCGCGGCCATGATCCGGAGATGGAAGGGGATCGGCGTCTCCCTGCTGGTCTCCGCCCTGCTGCTGGGCGGCTGGCAGGGGTACCGGCAGTATGGCCTTGCCAACGACCCCGAAAACGCCCCGGAGAAGATCGAGGAGCGCTACGAGGCCGCTTTGGAGGACTATGAAGCGAAAAAAGAAGGGCTCCAGGAGAAGCTGGAGGCGCGGGAGGAGTCCTTGGCCGCCAAGGAGGAGTATCAGGAAAAGAGCCTCCTGATGCAGATCGACCCTTACGACAAATACGTGGCCAATGTGGTGTTCGCCTTTTCGGATATCGACGAGAGCGCCCAGCTCTTCCGCTATCCCAATACTGCCGCGGACTATCTGCCCAAGAAGATCCGCAGCCAGTACATGGAGCTTTGGAAGAGCATGGACGTGCCGAGGGACATCGGCCTTGCCAAGTACGCGGACGTGGAGGGGAAATACCTCTCGGAGGTCGTCTCCGTGGCCAGCCTGGAGGGCGAACTGGTCTCGATCCGGGCCTGTGGCGCGGCGGCTTCCGACGCGGAAGAGCTTGCAGACGCCGTCTACCGCTATTTTGACGCGCATCGGGACGTGATCGCCGCGGGCTCCGCCCAGCACGGGTTCGCCCTGATGAACCGGACGGTGAAGAACGTGATCGACGAGGACCTGAAGACCAAGCAGGAGGACCTGGAAAAAGAGATCGAGGATCTCAAGGCGGCGATCGAGGACTCCAAACAGGCCATCGAGGACCTGGAAGAGCCCGTCAGGGAGGAAGGGTACTCCGCCGCCGCGATCGCCAAGGCCGTGGCGAAGTATGCCGCCATAGGCGCCGCGGTGGGCGTGTGTTTGGCCTGTGCGGCGGTCTGCTGCTGGTGGATCTTCGCCGACAAAGCGGCCGGCCCGTCCCAGCTGGAGCGGATGGTCGAGGCGCCCTTCCTGGGTTCTTTGAGCATCCCCCGCACCCCAGCGGAGCGCCTGGCCGTCAAGGTCGCGGGCGAACGCAGCTGGAGGGACCGGGAGCAGGCGGCGTCCTATATCGTCCAGCAGGCCAAAGCCCGCTTCCCCAAGGATGGGACGGTGCTGCTGCTGTCCACGCTGCCGCAGGAGAAGGTCGGCGCGGAGATGGACGGGCTGGTGGAAGTGCTGTCCAAGGGCGGCTGCCGGGCGGCGGCGGTCCTGGACGCGGTCCACGATCCCCGGGCGGTCGAGGCTTTGCAGGGCTGCGCCGCCGTGGCGGTGGTGGAGCGGACCGGGGCCAGCCGCGTCGCGGCAGTCCGGGACATCGCGGCGCAGGCGGAGCTGGCGGGGAAGCCGGTGCTGGGCGTCGTGACGATCTGAGGATGTCCATGAGCACAGCAGGAGGGCCGAAGGATGGAAGCGGGAGAGGGGCGGTCGGATGAGGAAAGTGATCTTTGTCGGGAGCGAATTTTTCATCGGCGGCGTCGAGTCCAGTTTTTGCAATCTCGTGAGATATGGATTCGGGCCGGAGGATCTCATAGAGCTGCATCTGCTGGATCAGAGGCACCCCATCCCGGTGGACCTGCCGGAGGGGCTGAAGGTCGTCCAAGTGGACACGTGTATCCAGGAGGTCCTCTCCAGATCCATCCTGCGTGGCCTCCCCTCCGCGGTCGTGTCGAGGGGGCCCTGGTATGCCGTGAGGCGGGCGCTCTATTCTGTCGGACTGCGGTTCGGGAAGAACTCCATAGGACTGCTTGCGGACGATCTCTTCCCCGATCCAAAGATCCATGAGTGCGATGTCTGCTTCGTCCTCAAGGAGGACGAGCCCATCCTGTACTACGCGCTGACCCGCGTCAAAAGCAGGCAGACCATCTGCTTTTTCCATACGGCGGATCTGCTTTCGCCGGAGTATGCCGGCCTTTACCAGTCGAAGGCCGTCGATAAGATTGTCACGGTCTCCCAGGGGAACCGGGACTTCCTGTGCCGCAGGATGCCCAAGGCCTGGGACAAGATCTCGGTGATCCACAATATCGTGCCGCCGGAGGAGATCCGGGCCAAGGCGGCGGGAGCCGGCGCGGCGTGGCCCTGCGGGGACGTCTTCCATATCGTGAGCGTCTGCCGCGTGGACATGGAGAAGGGCGTGGATATCGCCTTGAAGGCGGCGAAGCTGCTGGATGAGGCGGGAGCCGATTTCTGCTGGCATATCATCGGTCCCTTCGATAAAGGGCATACGGAGGAGTTTTGGCTGAACGAGTCGAAGGCGCTTGGAACGGAAGGCCGGGTCGTTTTCGAGGGGGCGAAGAGCGATCCATACCCCGATATCAAGGCGGCAGATCTGCTCGTGAACGCCTCCCGGGTCGAATCCTTTGGCATGGCCATCCGAGAGGCGCAGATATTGGGGACGCCCGTCATCTCGACCGACACCTATGGCGGCAGGGAGCTGATCGACGACGGGATCACGGGGATCCTCGTGCCCGTGGGGGACCCTGCGGCGCTGGCCGCGCAGATCGGCAGGCTGATCGAGGATCCCGGCGCTTTGGCCGGCCTCGTGCAGAGGTTGCAGGGAACGGACTTTGACGAGACAGCGGAGATCAAAGATCGATTCGCCGCTTTGATAGGAGTATGAAATGAAACGAGTCCTCATCGTGATCGGCGGCCCGGTGGTGAACATGGGGTCCCAAGCGCTCGTCCGCGGGCTGGTCAAAAATGTGAAGAGCGTCTGCCCGGACAGTCACGTGACTGTCGCGGCGACGGACGAAGGGTTCGACCGGCGGCTGGGCCTGCCGGACGTGGACCGCTACATGCAGCGCTATTCGATCGTGAGCGGCAGGATGAACTGGGTCCGGATCGTGAACGGGGTGGGCCGGCGCCTGCTGGGAGAGCGGTTCGACACCGCCCGCTATCGCATCTATCACCTGCTGGAAGCGGCCAAAGGGTCGGATCTGGTGCTCATCATCGGCGGTGACAACTTCGACAGATCCTACCATTCCCTGGACTACATGTGGGAGCTGGACCGGTTCCTGGAGGAGATCGGCCCGCAAAAGACGGTCCTTTGCAACTGCTCCGTGTCGAAAGAGGATCTGTCGGAACGGGCCCTCGCGGATATCCGCCGCTTCCGGTATATCACCGCCAGGGACTCCCTCTCCTATGAAAATCTGAAAGCGGCCCTCCCGGGGAACGATATCCGGTTTTTCCCCGACGCCGCCTTCTGCCTGGATAAGGAAGCGGTGGCGCTCCCGGAGGGCTGGGAGCCCGGGAACATGATCGGCATCAACGTGAGCTCGCTGATCGGCGACGGGCGCTACGGCGTCTCTGAGGAGATGGTGCTGCGCTCGATGAAGGAGATGATCGACGCCGTCCTCCGGCAGACGTCCCTGAAGATCTGCTTCATCCCCCATGTGAAGAAGGACGCGGACCTGTCGGTGCTGAGGAAGCTCGACCGCTATGTGGGCGACCGGGAACGGGCGCTCCTGATCGACCGGGAGGATCTCAGCGCCGTACAGAAAAAATACATCATATCGAACTGCCGCTTGTTCGTGGGCGCGCGGACCCATGCAACGATTGCCGCGTATTCGTCCATGGTCCCCACGCTCGTGATCGGTTATTCGGTGAAGTCCGTGGGGATCGCCACGGATCTGTTCGGCACGGCGGACGGCTTCGTGGTCCCCATATCGGAGTTCCGGGATCCGGGACGCCTGGCGGCGGCCTTCCGGCGCTTTTTAGAGCGGGAGACGGAGATCCGGGCGCAGCTGGAGGCGCGCATCCCGTCTTATATCGAGGCCGCCGAAGGGGTGCGGACGCTGATCCGGGAGGTGCTTGGGGATGATCGATAGGGAGCGGGAGGGACCTTGCTGCGGGTGCGGCGTATGCGCCGAGGCATGTCCTGCCGGAGCCATCACCATGGAGCCGGATCGGGAGGGCTTCTTATACCCCGTCGTGGACAGCACGCGCTGCACCCACTGCGATGTCTGTCAAAAAAGCTGCAAGTTCCGTATATACGCAGCGAATGGACTGCAAACGCGGGGGACATTGCCGCTGGAGGTCTGCGCCGCCAAGAACAAGGAGCCGCAGATCCGCCGCCGGAGCTCGAGCGGGGGCGTGTTCATGGCGCTTTGCCGGGATACCGTTTCTCGGGGAGGGGTCGTGTACGGCGCCCGGTTCGGCCCCGGCCACGCCGTGATCCACGACCGCGCGGAGGACCTGGAGGGATGCCGTGCCTTCATGGGGGCGAAGTACGTGCAGAGCGATCTTGGCGGCGTCTATGGGCGCGTCCGGTCGGACCTGGCGGAGGGCAGGGCGGTCCTCTTCAGCGGGACGCCCTGCCAGATCGCCGGGCTGCAGAGCTATATGGAGCATCATCAGGCCGATACGGCGGGGCTCCTCACCTGCGACCTGGTCTGCCACGGGGTGGCCAGCCCGCTGGTCTGGAGGGATTACCTGGAGAGCGTCCGGGGAGACGCCGGGATCGCGTCCGTGAGCTTCCGGGACAAGGCCCGCGGGTGGCGGCGCTCTGAGCTCCGCGTCGAGAGGACGGACGGATCCGTCCTCTCGGAAGATCACGGGACGAACCCCTATTCACAGCTGTTCTTCAGCCATTATACACTGCGCCCGTCCTGCTCGGTGTGCCCTTATGCCAGTATGCGCCGGGTCGGGGACATCACGATCGGGGACTTCTGGGGCATCGAGGACAGCCTGCCGGAGTTCAGCGACGACGAGGGGGTCTCCCTCGTCCTGGTGGACACCGGCAAAGGGCGGCAGGCGTTCGACCGCGTCCGCCGGGATCTGGAGGTCCGGGAGAGTGGCGCCGCCGGCTGTTCACAGCCCAGCCTGCAGGCGCCCTCCGCCCTGCCGGGAGACCGGGAGGAGTTTTGGAGACAGTACGGCAGGGGAGGCTTCCCATCCGTGGTGAAGCGATACACCGGCTATGGCAGGCGCTCCCTGTGGGACCGCCTGTGTAAAGCCGTCTGCCGCCTTCGGAGGAAGGTGGAGCGGCGCATCATCGGACATGACAGGAGGACGATATGATCCATATCACGAGGGACGACCGATGCTGCGGATGCGGCGCGTGCAGCGATGCCTGCCCGACGCAGTGCATCACCATGCGGGAGGCCAAGGACGGCTTCCGGTATCCGGTGGTCGATGCGGCCCGGTGCGTGGACTGTGGGGCCTGCGAGAGGGCGTGCCCGTATCTAGATCTCAGCGTGAAGGGCGATATCCTGAGACAGCCCCTGGCCTACGCCGCCCGCAGCAGGGACGAGGACGTATTGGCCGTCAGCTCCTCAGGCGGGATCTTTTTCGAACTGGCGAGGGCGGTCCTGCACCGCGGCGGGACCGTCTTCGGCGCGGTATGGGGCGAACGGTTCGATGAAGTCCGCCACTGTGCCGCCCGCTCGGAGGAGGAGCTCCATCGGATGCAGGGGTCCAAGTACCTGCAAAGCGACGTGGGGCGCTGCTATTCCGAGGCCAGGGGGCTGCTCCGCCAGGGCGGGCTCGTGCTGTTTTCCGGCACGCCCTGCCAGATCGCGGGGCTGCTGTCCTACCTGGGGCCGGAAGAGCGGGGCGAGCTGCTGACCTGCGACCTGATCTGCCACGGCGTGCCGACGCCGCTGGCCCTGAGGCGCTGTATCGAGAGCAAGGAGCGGGAGACCGGGAAACGGGTGGTCCGATATTACAGGGACAAGAGCAAGGGGTGGAAGCCGGCCCAGTTCACGACGGTCTTCGACGACGGCACCAGCGTGACCGCAGAGCCGGAGGATGATATCGTCAACCGGCTCTTCTCCTTCTATATCGCCGATCTGCGCAACACATGCTATGCCTGCCGGTTCGAGCGGCTGCCCCGCGTCGCCGACATCTCCCTGGGAGATTATTTCGTTGAAAAAGCCGCCCTGGATTTGGCGGGGGATCCCGTCACAGCCGCCGACGATCGGGGGATGTCGCTGATCACGGTCAATACCGAGCAGGGGCGGAGATGGTGGCAGTCGATTGAAGGGGCGGTCGAGGCGACGCAGCTGCAGTTGCATACCGTCGATTCCATATGCCTGTTCCAGGGTCCCGGCGCTGCCGGGGATCCCAGCCAGCGGGTGGCCTTTTACGACCTTTATGAGCGCGGCCTGTCGATCCGGGAGATCCATGCCGTCCTATACGGGGATGCCGGGAAGGCCAAGAAACTTTTCTATAAGATCGGCAGACGCCTGCGGGCCCGGTCCAGGAAAACGGGGAGAGGGCCGCAGTTCGATGGGCCGGTCTGATCCCGGGCCCCTGGCGGGCGCCGGATGGAGGGCGATATGAGGCCAGACAAGGATCCACGCTCTGTGAACTTTTCGAGGAACGCCCTGTCCGCGATGCTTTTCGAGCTGTCCGGGGCGCTCCTCGCCTTCGTGGTCCGGTATTATTTCGTGAGATACCTGACCGCCGAATATCTTGGCATCAGCGGCCTGTTCACCAATATCCTGACGATCCTCTCGCTGGCCGAGCTGGGGGCCGGCACGGCGATCGTTTACAGCATGTACGGGCCCCTGGCGAAAGACGATGTGGAGCAGATTAAGTCCCTCGTCCGGTTCTACAGGGCGGTCTATCTGTGCATCGGGACCGCGATCTTGGTCCTGGGGCTCTGCCTGATCCCCTTTTTGGACCTGTTCATCAAAGAGCGCCCCAGCATCCCATACCCGGAATTCCTGACCATCTATGTTTTGTCCGTGGCGCAGACCGCGCTCTCCTATTTTTTCAGCTTTCGATACAGCGTCTTCTCTGCGGACCAGCGGGGCCATGTCATCCAGCGCTGGGGCATCTGCGCTTCGTTCCTGCGCTCGGCCGTGCAGATCTTCCTGCTGGCCGCGAAGAGGGACTATATCCTCTACATGGCGGCGGGGATCGCGGTCACGCTGCTCAACGACCTGTCCCTGACCATCCTGGCGGGGAGGGAGTACCCCTATCTGCGTGAGAAGGCGGAGAAGCTCGACGCCGCGCACATCCGCGCCATCAGGAAGGACACCTTCGCCCTTTTGCTGTATAAGCTGGGCACCGTGCTGGCGACGACCATCGACACCCTGCTCATCTCGAGGTTTTTCGGCATCGTCGCCGTCGGGCTCTATTCGAACTACCATTTGGTCATCTCCTATTCCGACAAGCTGTTCTCCAACGTGCTCGGGACGATCACGCCGTCCCTGGGGAACCTGATGGTGACGGGAGATGGGCAAAAACGCCTCCAGGTCTTCCATGCGCTCCAGCTCATCTATCATTGGCTGGCGACGTATCTCGCGGTGGGCCTGCTGGTGCTGTTCGACCCCTTGATCCAGACCGTGTTCGGCCGGGGATACCTCCTGGACCGATCCATGGTGGTGGCGCTGGTCGTCAGCATCACGCTCACGAATTTCCAAAGGCCCTGC
The DNA here is from genome assembly GCF_910584465.1 of uncultured Oscillibacter sp. Lineage (GTDB taxonomy): Bacteria > Bacillota > Clostridia > Oscillospirales > Oscillospiraceae > Oscillibacter. The sequence continues at coordinate 13,348 of NZ_CAJUBK010000023.1, read as the reverse complement.
AGCCTCACGAGAGACGCGACGGGCCTGTTCTGGCACGGGAAGCTCCGGCCTCTGGCGATGAGCGTCCTGAACGTCGTCTTCTCCGTCGTCCTGATCCGGGCGTACGGCATGGTCGGCGTCGCCGTCGGGACGGCCCTCGCCAAGCTGTGCACGTATGTCTGGTACGACCCTTATATCGTTTACAAATACGCCCTGAAGGGCGGCAGTCTGAAACGGTATTTCCTCGGGTATGTTTCCCATTGGGCGCTCCTGTTCGTCCTGGCGGCCGTGTGCGGCCGGCTGTACCTCTTCATAAGGCTGGAGGGGATGCCGGCGATTTTCCTGGGGGCCGTGATGGTCACGATCGTGGTGAACGGGACCTATGCCTGCCTGTACGCGAGGAGCGAGAGCATGCGGTATATCCTGCAGCTCGTCGGGGTGGTCCTGCGCAGGAAGGGCGGAGCGGACGGAGGGGAGACATGAAGAAGATCTATATCCTGACGTACCACTGCGCGTACAATGTCGGCGCGATGCTGCAGTGCTTCGCGCTGGCCGAGACCATCCGGAGCAGCGGCCGGAGCGTTGAAGTGATCGATTACAGGCCGGAGAAGGTGCGGGACGAAGGGATCGAGAGGGGCTGCGCGCCCTCTTGGATCCAAAGGCGCAGGAGGGACCTCTCCGGATGGGCGCGTCTGGCCTATCGGGCGGTCAAATACCTCCCCGACAAGGACAAGCGCCCCTATATCGTGGGAGGCAGCACGGTCTCCAGCTTTTGCAGGTTCCTGGAGGACCGCCTCCCGCTCACCCCGGAGCGCTATCATACCGAGGAGGAGCTGGAAGCGTTTTCCGGGGAAGATGCGGTCTTCATCACCGGGAGCGACCAGGTGTGGAACCCGGCGCTCTCCGGGACGCCGAAGGCGTACCTCCTCGATTTCGTGAAGGCGGGAGAGAAGGATTCCTACGGGGCCTCCTTCGGGAGGGCTTTTGTAGACCGTCCGTATCAGGACGTCCTGAAAGAGGCGCTGAGCGATTTCCATATCATCTCCGTCCGAGAAAAGAGCGCGGTAGGGATCGTCCGAGAGGCGGCCGGGAGACAGGCGGTCCATGTGCTCGATCCGGTCTTCCTGGTCGATCCGGGAAGATGGCGGGATCTGACCTATCCGGTCAGGTGGAAAGATCCCTACATCTTCGTCTACCGTATGGAGGCCAATGAAGAGATCGCTGCTCAGGTGGAGGCGCTGAAACGGTCGGATCCGGCCCTGAAGGTCGCAAAGTTCGACGATCTCGAGGATGCGCTGCCTGTGGATATCGATATCCCAAGGAAGGGGCCCCTCGATTTCCTGTCCTATCTGTTCGCCGCCAGCTGCGTGGTGACCAACTCGTTCCACGGGACGGCGTTTTCGATCATTGGGCGGAAAAGGGCCGCGATCGTGCCGCACTCCGCTTATAACGAGAGGATCGCCTCGCTGCTGGACGGCGTGGCCGTCCCGGATCGAAAGGGGGTATATCGGCTCGATCCTACGTGTTACGATCGGATGCGCGGTCCGATCTGCGCCTCGAAGGAGATCCTGGAGGAGATCTGCGGGGATCGGCAGGCGCCCCGTTGAGGATGGGGCTTGGATATTTGACAAAGCGGCGGCAGGCCCCGGCAGACGATATCTGCCGGGGCCTGCTCCATCAGCGGCGGAGGCCCGCGCGCTGGGGGAGCTCCCGCTCCGGAAGGCCGTGCCGCGCTTTGCCCGGTGCGGCGCCGCGTGTGCGGGGCGTCATGCCGGGGGCGGGGCCCCATGGCCCGAAAGCCCTCTGCGTCCTCTGCCGCCCGGCCCCCGGCCATGGACGCGGTCCCGGCGCCGGCTGGGGGCCACCGGTGCCCCGGGGATGGCGGGGGCCCCCTCTGGCATCCCCCCGGCGAAATCTTTTGTAGAATTTTCTGCCGGAGTGTGATATCCTAAATAAAACGGCCGGGGCCGTGCGGAGCTGCGGCGGGGAGGGGGGAGCATCATGCTGCGCGTATTTTTGGTCGAGGACGAGAGCATCATCCGGGAGACCCTGCGGGACACCGTCCCCTGGGGCCAGTACGGCTACTCTTTCGCCGGGGAGGCCGGGGACGGGGAGATGGCCCTGCCCCTCATCCGCCAGGTGAAGCCGGACGTGCTCATCACCGACATCCGGATGCCCTTCATGGACGGGCTGGCCCTCAGCGAGCTGGTGAGGCGGGAGTTCCCGGAGATCAAGATCGTCATCATCTCCGGCTATGACGACTTCGAGTATGCCCGGCAGGCCATCAGCATCGGGGTGGACCGGTACCTCTTGAAGCCCATCACGAAAAAGGCCCTGCTGGACGTATTGGCGGAGCTCAAGGAGAAGATCGAGGGGGAGCGGGCCAACCGGAGCTATCTGGCCCAGTTCCACCGGGAGGCGGAGGAGTACGAGCAGTACACCCGCCGGGTGTTCTTCGAGCGGGTGGTGGCGGGCCAGCTCTCCGTCCAGGAGATCTACGAGTCGGCGGCAAAGCTGGACATCGACCTGCGGGCCCAGTGCTATGCCCTGGCCTTCTTCTCCGTTCTGCCGGAGCCCTCCGCCTCGGCGGAGGCCTACTCGGAGCCCGGGGCCCGCCTCCGGGACGCGCTGCTGGAGCATCTTTTGAAGTACCCGGAATACGTCCTCCTGCGCTGGAACCTGACCACCTACGCCGTGCTCCTCAAGGGCGAGACCGCCCGGATGGAGGAGCTGGCCCGGCGCTGCGTGGAGACGGTGCGGAGCCAGTACGCGGCCTGCGCCCCGGAGCAGAGCTGGTACGTGGCCATCGGCCGCCCCACCCAGCGGCTCAGCACCCTGCCCGCCTGCTTCGAGGAGGTCTCCCGCCTCTGGGCCTACCGGCACATCCTGCCCCAGCAGCACGTGTTGACGGCGGACACCGTCAGCTTCCTCACCGGCACCGGCGGCGGGGACAGCCACCTGGAGCAGCTGGACGCCGGGAAGGTGGACCCCGCCATCCTCCAGGGCGTGATGCAGAGCGCCAGCGCCCAGGAGATCCCCAGCTTCGTGGACGAGTACATCCGCAGTGTGGAGGAGGCCCTGTCCTCCAAGCCCTTCTGCCAGTATCTCATGCTCTCGGTCCGCTTCACGGCGGCCCGCTTCGCCGCCTCCCTGGGGATCGGACAGCGGGAGGCCTTCGCGCCGCTGACCTGCCTGGACCTGGTGGGGCGGAACGTGACGGCGGCGGACCTGAAAGCCTACTTCTCCGCCATTTTGCTGCGGATGGCGGAGCTGCGGGACCAGGCGTCCAGCAGCCAGTGCCGCCAGCTCCTCAAGCAGGCGGTGTCCTATATCGACAGCCACTTTACCGAGGAATCCCTGTCCCTGAACCAAGTGGCCCGGGAGGTGAACATCTCTGCCAACTACCTCTCGGCGGTGTTCAGCCAGGAGATCGGGGCCACCTTCACCGAATACGTCACCGGGAAGCGGATGGACCGGGCCAAGGAGCTGCTGCGTTCTACGGACAAGCGCTCCGGCGAGGTGGCGGCGGCGGTGGGCTATAAGGACCCCCATTATTTCAGCTTCCTGTTCAAGAAGACCCAGGGCTGCACGCCCCGGGATTACCGGGGGAAGCGCCCATGAGCCGCCCGGATTCCATCCAGAGCCGGATGCGCCGCATGGTGGTGGTCTCCTGCGGCTTCATGGCGGCGGTGCTGGCAGTGACGCTGGCCCTGGTGCTGGTCTACAACGGCCAGTACAAAGACCTCCTCTACAACGTGACCACGGCCTCGGAGTTCAACCAGGATTTCAAGGAGAACATCGACCTCAAGATGTATTACTACGTCATCGAGAGCCGGTATTCCGAGGGCCTGCCCATCCAGGAGGTCCAGGCGGCCCAGGCCCTGGCCAAGGACCTGCTGGGCAGCACCAGCCAGAAGGACAGCCTCCAGGCCGTCACCAGCGTGCTGGACCTGTGCGAGAACCTGGAGGGGAAGATCTATCAGATCGAGGAGACCCAGAGCTATGACAGCCGGCAGATGCAGCTGGAGAACAACATCTACGTCCTCACCGCCCTGATCCAGGAGTACATGTACAACTACCTCTATTACGAGTCGGTGCAGCTGAACCTGCTGCGCCAGCAGATCTCCCGCCAGATCACCGCGGAGATCCTGCTGGTGCTGCTCCTGTCCGCGGTCCTGATCGTGCTGCTGGCCCGCTACAGCGTCCACCTGAGCCGTTCCGTCGCCCAGCCGGTGGTGGACCTGAGCCGCCGGGCCGAGGACGTCATCGGCGGCGACCTGACGGTCCGGGAGCCGGTCCGCTCGGAGACCTACGAGATCCGCACCCTCAGCGAGGGCATGGAGCAGATGATCGCCCGGATCAACGCCCAGATCCAAGAGATCACCCAGAAGCAGACCAGCCTCCGCAAGACGGAGCTGGCGCTGCTCCAGGCCCAAATAAACCCCCATTTCCTGTACAACACCATGGACACCATCATCTGGCTCATCGAGGCGGACCGGCCCCAGGCGGCGGTGGAGATGGTCTCCGACCTGTCCAGCTTCTTCCGCCACTCCCTCAGCCGGGGAGAGGACGTCATCACCCTGGAGGAGGAGGAGAAGCATGTCCGCAGCTACCTCCAGATCCAGCAGGCCCGGTATCAGGACATCCTGGACTACGCCATCCGGATCGATCCCGCCCTCCGGGGGACGCGGCTGCCCAAGCTGACCCTCCAGCCCCTGGTGGAGAACGCCCTGTACCACGGCATCAAGCTCAAGCGGGGCAAGGGCCGCATCAGCATCACCAGCCGGGGGGAGGGGGAGGACGTGCTCCTCCAGATCGCCGACGACGGCGCGGGCATGACGGCGGCGCGGCTGGAGGAGCTGGAGCGGGCCATCGCCAACGGGGAGCGGGTGGGCTTCGGCCTGGTGACCGTCCACGAGCGGCTGCGGCTGCAGTTCGGCCCGCCCTACGGGCTGACGCTGTCCAGCCGGGAGGGCGCGGGGACCACCGTGACGGTGCGGGTCCCCCGCCAGGGGAAGGAGGAGGCATGAGACGCGTTTTCCCGATCGTGCTGCTGGGCCTGAGCCTGGTCCTCGGCTCCGCCTGCGGAGCCGGGAGGGATCCCCAGGGGGATCCCTCCAACAATGAGGACCTGACCGTCGTCGGCATGTGCCAGGTGGGAGCGGAGTCCGACTGGCGGGTGGCGAACTCCGAGTCCATGAAGGCGGTGTTCACCGAGGAGGACGGCTACCGCCTCCTGTTCGAGGACGCCCGGCAGAAGCAGGAGAACCAGATCACCGCCATCCGGAAGTTCATCCAGCAGCAGGTGGACTATATCGTCCTGATGCCCATCAGCGAGAGCGGCTGGGGCTCCGTGCTCCAGGAGGCGAAGGAGGCGGGCATCCCCGTCATCCTGGTGGACCGCATGGTGGACGTGGAGGATGAGAGCCTCTACGCCGCCCACATCGGCTCCGACTTTTTGCGGGAGGGGAGGCGGGCCGTCTCCTGGATGGAAGACACGTTCCGGGAGGCGGGAGGCCCCGTCCGCGTCATCCACATCCAGGGCACCCTGGGCTCCACCGCCCAGCTCGGCCGCACGGCGGCGCTGGAAGAGGCCGTGGAGGCCCACGAGGACTGGGAGCTGCTGGCCCAGATGGACGGGGACTTCACCCAGGCCAAGGCCTATGAGGTCATGACGGGATACCTGTCCTCCCCTTCGGGGGAGGGGGACATCGACGTGGTCTACTGCGAGAACGACAACATCGCCTTCGGGGCCCTCCAGGCCCTGGAGGAACAGGGGTACGTCTGCGGGCCGGACGGCGTGAGCATCATCACCTTCGACGCCACCCGGGGGGCGCTGACGGAGTGCCTGAACGGGAGGATCGCCCTGGCGGTGGAGTGCAACCCCCTGCTGGGGCCGCTGGTGGAAACGGTGATCCGGGACATGGAGGCGGGCCGGACGCCGGAAAAGCATTCATACGTAGAAGAGCAGGTCTTCACCTCGGAGGACCTGACGGCGGCGCTGATCGAGGGCCGGGAGTATTAGGGCCCTGTCCCCGCGGGCCCGGACGCCCGCCTCCTCGGGAGGGCTCGCCGGCGGCGGAGCCCTTTGGCGCATGCCGGTGCGCCTGGGGAGCTGCGCCTCCCCTCCGGCAAGATCTGCGCGGGGGCCCGCCCGCTGGCATGGGACAGGTCCAAAAAAGGCCGGGAACGGATGTCCCATCCGTTCCCGGCCTTCGTCTATCCGCTGCTGCGCACCACCAGCTCCCACTCCAGGGCCCTCGAGCGGGCGGGCTCCCTTTGCAGGAGGCCAATCATCTGTTCCGCCGCCACCCGGCCCATGCGGCTGCGGTGGCTGAGGGAGGTGATGGGGACGGGGCCCAATTGGCTCAGGTAGCTGTTGTCGAAGCTGACCACTGCCACCTCCCCCGGCACCCGGCGGCCCGCCTCCAGCAGGGCCTGGATGAGGTGATAGGCGATCTCGTCGTTGTAGCAGATCACCGCCGTGGCGTCCTCCAGCCGCTTCTGGAGGAAATCGGTCAGCAAGCGCCGGTCCTTCCCCTCCAGGAGACGGCGGCGGTCCTCGGTGTCATACCAGGCGAAGCGCCTGTCCCGGAGGGCCAGCCCCGCGTCCCGGAGGGCGGAGACCGCCCCGTGATAGCGCTGGGGCCCCTGTATGTCGTCGCCCTTGAAGATCCCGGCGATCTCCCGGTGCCCCCTGCCCGTCAGATAGCGGGCCAGCTGGTAGCCGCCGCCGTAATTGTCGTCCGCCACGCAGGGGACCTGGTCCAGCCCGGCGTAAGCGCCGTGGAGGAAGACGACGGGCGTGCCCGTCTGGAGGAGGCGCTGATAGAGGTCGGCGTTGGGCGTGGGCAGGGCGGTCTTGGAGCCCTCCACCAGGAGGCCGCTCACCGGTTCCTCCAGCAGGCGGAGCAGGATCTCCCGCTCTGCGCTGACCTGGTTCTCGGTGGCATAGACGGCGGTGGAGTAGCCCTGGCGGGAGAAGACGTCGGAGGCGTCGTGGAGGATGGCGGGGAAGATGTAGTCGTCCAGGAAGGAGGTCACCACGGCGATCTGCCGGGGGGCTTCCCCGGGGAGGAGGCCGGTGGCGTAGGACCCGCTGCCCTGCCGCCGCTGGATCAGCCCTTCCTCTTCCAGGAGGGCCAGGGCGTGACGGACGGTCTGCCGGCTCAACCGATACCGGCGGCTGAGCTCCTGCTCGGTGGGCAGCTTATATCCGGCCTGCCCGCTGTTCCGGGTCAGCTCCTCCCGGAGCCGGTCTGCCAGGAGCTGGTATTTTGTCGCCATGCCCGCGCCTCCTTCCGCCGTGGATCGCTTCCATTATACCAAGGGATGACGGTGATCTGCCCAAAATAAAGGTTGATGCTTTTTGGGATTTTGTCGTCCTCCTCAAAAGAAAACACAAAATTCGTCTGCCAAGGCTGGGGGGCCCCAGCCCGGCAGACAAAATTTTTCACCTTTTCCCCAAAGAAAATCGACCGATCTTCCAGGATCGGGCGATCTGCCGGAGGGGGAGATCTGCCCGGCGCCGCTGAAAATCGGAAGAAAACGAACAAATAGAGGAGACAAATCGTAAGATTTTCGACCTGGCGGCGGATTGCTCCCCTCATAGCCCTGAGATTTGTACTATCTTATGTCATAATAACTAAAATTTGTCCTATTTACTCATACAAAAATAGATAGAATGACGAAAAACGTATTGACTTTGCGTTGGGAATCGTTTTTAATGCAGCTAAGGGAGCCGGGCGGGCCCGGCAGCCCCAAGATCTGAAAGTGAGGAATCGGTCATGAAAAAAGTTTTTTGTCTCCTGCTGACCCTGTGCATGGTCCTGGCCCTGGCCGCCTGCGGCGGCAAGACCGGCGGTGACTCCGCTCCCGCCGACAGCGGCAGCTCCGCCCCGGCGGACAGCGGCTCCGACGCCCAGCAGCCCGCCGGTGCCGGCGGGGAGCTGATCACGGTCGGCATCATCAACAACGACCCCAATGAATCCGGATACCGGACCGCCAACGACGCGGCCATGCGGGCGACGTTCACGGAAGAGAACGGCTACAAGGCCACCTTCTACAACAACAACGACGCGGCCCAGCAGATCGCCACCGCCCAGCAGATGGTCCAGGACGAGGTGGACTTCCTGCTGCTCTCCCCCGCCTCCACCACCGGCTGGGACACCGTCCTCCAGGACGCCCAGGCCGCCGGCACCCAGATCATCCTCTTTGACCGGATGCTGGAAGCCGACGAGAGCATGTACGTAGCCGCCGTCGTCTCCGACATGCCCGCCGAGGGCGCCACCGCCGTGGAGTGGCTGGCCGCCCAGGGCCTCGACGAGTACAACATCATCCACATCCAGGGCCACATGGGCTCCGACGCTCAGCTGGGCCGCACCGGCGCCCTGGACGAGAAGGTCGCCGCCGAGGGGAACTGGAACTATGTGACCCAGCAGACCGCCGACTGGGACGAGGCCACCGCCCGCACCATCACCCAGTCCGTCATCGACTCCGGCAAGCCCTTCAACGTGATCTACGCCGAGAACAACGGTATGGCCCGGGGCGCCGTGGCCGCCCTGGACGCCGCGGGGATCACCCACGGCAAGGACGGGGACGTCATCGTCATGGGCTTCGACAGCGACAAGTGGGCCTTCGAGGCGGTGCTGACGGGCAGCTGGAACTACATGGGCCTGTGCAACCCCCTCCAGGCGGACACGGTCGACAGCATCATCAAGGACCTGGCGGCCGGCAAGCAGCCCGCCCAGAAGATCATCTACACCCCCGAGCAGGGCTTCGACTGCGATACCCTCACCCAGGCCGATGTGGACACCTACGGCACCTGATCCCGTGTGACCGGGGCCTGAACATCACGTGACCCGACATGCGGCGCGGCTGACATGCCGCGCCGCATTTTTGAGACTAGGAAGAATGGAGGCGTGACCCTATGGAGCAAGGCGCGGTGCTGCAGATGCGGGGCATCTGCAAGTATTTCCCCGGCGTGCGCGCCCTCCAGGACGTGGACTTCACCCTGCGCAGGGGGGAGATCCACGCACTGATGGGGGAGAACGGCGCGGGGAAATCCACGCTGATCAAAGTGCTGACCGGCGTGTATCCCAAGGACGGGGGAGAGGTCCGTATCGAGGGCGTGGACGGGCCCGCCGTCATCCGCTCTCCCCAGGACGCGCAGAACGCGGGCATCAGCACGGTGTATCAGGAGATCACCCTGTGCCCGAACCTGAGCGTGGCGGAGAACATGTACATCGGCCGCACGAAAGGGGCGGTCACCAACTGGAGGAAGATGAACAGCGGCGCGGGGAAGATCCTGGAGTCCCTGGGCATCCCCGCCAGCCCCCAGCAGCAGCTGGGCTCCTGCTCCATCGCCGTGCAGCAGATGGTGGCCATCGCCCGGGCGGTGGACATGGAGTGCAAGGTGCTGATCCTGGACGAACCCACCTCCTCCCTGGACGAGCAGGAGGTGCAGAAGCTCTTCGGTCTCATGCGGGACCTGCGGGAGAAGGGCGTGGGCATCATCTTCGTCACCCACTTCCTGGAGCAGGTCTACGAGGTCTGCGACCGGATCACCGTCCTCCGGGACGGCCAGCTGGTGGGCGAGTACGTCATTGAGGACCTGCCCCGGGTCCAGCTGGTCAGCAAGATGCTGGGCAAGGAGCTGGACGACATGGCCGACATCAAGGGCGAGTCCGGCGGCGTGGCCACGGACCGGGAGGGGGCCCCCGTCCTGGAGGCCCGGGGCCTTTGCAGCAGCGCGGGCATCAAGCCCTTCGACTTCTCCATCCGCAGGGGGGAGGTCAACGGCTTCACCGGCCTGCTCGGCTCCGGGCGGAGCGAGTGCGTCCGGGCCATCTTCGGCGCGGACCACGTCACCGGCGGCACGGTGAAGATGGACGGCAGGGAGGTCAAGATCAAAAAGCCCCTGGACGCCATGAAGCAGGGCATCGGCTACCTCCCCGAGGACCGCAAGGGCGACGGCATCGTGGGCGACCTCTCCGTCCGGGAGAACATCATCCTGGCCTATCAGGTGATGAAGGGCTTCTTCCATCCCGTCTCCCGGGCCCAGGCGGAGGCTTTCGCCGACAACTACATCCAGCTGCTGGAGATCAAGACCGCCTCGGCGGACACCCCCATCAAGTCCCTCTCCGGCGGCAACCAGCAAAAGTGCATCCTGGCCCGGTGGCTGCTGACGGACCCCAAATACCTGATCCTGGACGAACCCACCCGGGGCATCGACATCGGCACGAAGATCGAGATCCAGAAGCTGGTCCTGCGCCTTGCGGAGAAGGGCACCAGCGCCACCTTCATCTCCTCGGAGATCGACGAGATGCTGCGCACCTGCTCCCGCCTCATCGTCATGCGGGACCGGAAGGCGGTGGGCGAATTGTCCGGAGAGGACCTGACCCAGACGAAGATCATGGCGACGATCGCGGGAGGTGACGAATGATGACGCCGGTGAAAGTACCTGAGACCAAAACGGAGCAGCCCGGCGAGAGCCTGTTCAAGCGGCTCGTCCGGCAGCAGCTCTTCATCCCCTTCGCGGCCCTGGCCCTGCTGGTGCTGTTCAACCTGATCGCGGACCCGTCCTTCTTCTCGGTCACGATCAAGGAGAACAGCCTGGGCAACCCGGTGCTCAGCGGCAACATCATCTCCGTGCTGGACAACGCCTCGGAGCTGGTGATCCTGGCCATCGGCATGACGCTGGTGACCGCCTCTTCCGGCGGACAGGATATCTCGGTGGGCGCGACCATGGCCATCGCCGGCAGCGTCATCCTGCGGATGGTCTGCGGCGGGCAGGTCACCGCCGACACCCTCCAGATGCCCCTGTTCCTGGCGGTCCTCATCGGTATCGCGGTGACCGCCGTCTTCGGCGCGTTCAACGGCACGCTGGTGGCCTACTTCAAGATCCAGCCCATGGTGGCGACCCTGATCATGTTCACCGCCGGGCGTTCCATCGCGGCCTGGATCAACAACAACCAGCTGCCCATCATGAACGACGTTTCCTTCAAATACGCGGGGACCTTCCTGCCCGGCATCCCCGTGCCCACCCCCATTTTCATCACCGCCTTCGTCATCCTGCTGTTCTGGCTGGTGCTGAGATTCACCACCCTGGGCCTCTACACCCAGTCGGTGGGCATCAACGCCGGCGCCTCCCGCCTCAACGGCCTGGACCCGCAGAAGGTCAAGCTGCTCACCTATGTGATCTTGGGCGTGTGCGTGGCGGTGGCGGGCTTCATCCGGGTCAGCCGCAGCGGCTCCATCAACTACTCCCGCATCGCGGAGAACATCGAGATGGACGCCATCCTGGCGGTGGCCCTGGGGGGCAACGCCCTCTCCGGCGGCAAGTTCAACATCTACGGCTCCATCCTGGGGGCCTACGTCATCCAGTTCCTCACCACCACGCTCTATAAATATGAGGTGCCCTCCACGGCCCTGCCCGCGTACAAGGCGGTGGTGGTCATCCTGCTGGTGGTCCTCAGCGCCCCGGTGGTGCGGAGCAAGATGGCGGGCCTGCGGTTCCAGGCCAAAGCGGATAAGATCGCAAAGGAGGCGAAGTGATATGACGACCACCGCGGCGAAAACGCCCCGTCTCAAGGCCCGCCGGGAGATCTCGGACACCAATTTGCTGCTCACCATCACGGTGCTGGTCTTCTTTGCCCTGTACCTGTCCGCCGTCGTGTTCCTGGGGGGCGGCTTCACCAAGCCTCAGAACTTCCTCAACATCCTGAACAACAACGCGTCCCTGATCGTCCTGTCCTGCGGCATGAGCATCGTCATGATCACAGGGGGGATCGACATCAGCGTGGGGGCCGTCACCAGCCTGGTCTGCATGGCCGGGGCGGTCAACCTGGAACGGCAGGGCGGCAGCGTCGGGACCGTCCTCCTCATCGGCCTTGGCATCGGCCTGGCCTTCGGGCTGGTCCAGGGGTATCTGGTGGCCTATCTGGAGATCCAGCCCTTCATCGTGTCCCTGGCGGGCATGTTCTTCGCCAAGGGCATGACCACCATCGTCAGCAAGGAGCCCATCCGGGTGACCAGCGAGGGCTTCCTGGCGGTGAAGGACACCCGCATCATCGTCCCCGGTCTTGGCTCCAACAACAAGCTGGGGCAGTATATCCCGGCCTATGTGGAAGTGGGTGTCATCATCGCCCTGCTGGCGGTGGTGCTGCTGTTCTGCCTCCTGCGCTGGACGAGGCTTGGCCGCAGCTTCTACGCCGTGGGCGGCAACGACCAGAGCGCCAACATGCTGGGCATCAACGTGCGCCGCACCAAGTTCCTGGCCCATATCCTGTGCAGCCTCCTGGCGGGCCTGGGCGGCATCTTGTACTTCCTCCACGTGGGCAGCGGAGACGTGGCCAACGGCGCGGGGGACGAGATGAACGCCATCGCCTCCTCCATCATCGGAGGGACCCTGCTCACCGGCGGCGTGGGCAACGTGGCGGGCACCTTCTTCGGCGTCATGAGCCTGAACACCATCAAGCGCATCGTCTCCTCCCTGGGCTTCGACGAGGCGTGGTGGTCCAACATCACCGTAGCGGCCATGCTCTGCCTGTTCCTGGTGATCCAGAGCATCGTGCTGATGCGCAAGGACAAAGGCGGTAAGGAGGGTGGGGAATGAACACCTGCTTAGGCATCGAGCTTGGCTCCACCCGCATCAAGGCCGTCTCCATAGACGGGTCCTTCCGGCCCGTCTCCTCCGGGGACTACACCTGGGCCTCCCGGTTCGAGGACGGCGTTTGGACCTATCCCCTGGAGGAGGTCTGGACCGGCCTGAGGGCGGCGGTCTCCAAGGTGGAGGACAGAGAGAGCATCGCCGCCATGGGCGTTTCCGCCATGATGCACGGGTATTTGGCCTTCGACGAGGACTGGGAGCTGCTGACCCCCTTCCGCACCTGGCAGAACACGATGACCGGCCCGGCGGCGGCGGAGCTGACGGAGCGGTTCGGCTTCAACATCCCCCAGCGCTGGAGCATCGCCCACCTCTATCAGGCGGTGCTGAACGGCGAGGAGCACGTGCCCAGGATCGCCCACATCACCACCCTGGCGGGCTATGTCCATCACATGCTCACCGGAGTGGACGCCGTGGGGGTGGGGGAGGCCAGCGGCATGTTCCCCATCGACAGCGCCGCCCTGGACTACGACGCCGGGATGCTGGCGAGGTTCGACGCGCTGCCGAAGGTGAAGGACCTCCCCTGGAAGCTCCGGGATCTGCTCCCGGAGGTGCTGGCGGCGGGAAGGCCCGCCGGGACCCTGACGGAGTCCGGCGCGGCCCTGCTGGGCGGCCTGCTCCCCCCGGGGATCCCCTTCGCCCCGGCGGAGGGGGACGCGGGCACCGGCATGACCGCCACCAACGCCGTGGCCCCCCGGACGG
>NZ_CAJUBK010000022.1:31772-38806 GCF_910584465.1 uncultured Oscillibacter sp. | reverse complement strand
CCCCGTCCCCCGCCGCCAGCGGCAGCGCCAGCTCGTCCTTCATGATCGAGCGGATCAGCTCCTCCTTCAGCGCCAGCAGGTCCTCCCAGGTCGCCAGCCCCGGCGAGGCGGTGATGGAGACCTGCAGCTCTCCCGAGACCACCAGCACCAGGGGATAGCTCCACACGCTGGCCGGGAAATGCCTGCTGTATCCCGGCACCGATTGACGGTGGTCCCCCAGGGTGGCATACAGGAGATCGGTCTCCTGCCCCGTCTCCGGGTCCTCCGCCCACACCATGAACTCCGACAGCAGGAAGCTCCCCGCCGCCGGGTGGTCCTGGTTGGAGTACCGGACCGTCAGGAACAGCCGGTCTCCTTCATGCTTCCGGTCCGCGATGGACGCCTCCGCCGCGTATCGGACCAGCGCGTGGACCTCCGCCAGGTCTTCATCCTGACCGATCAGCCCGCTCCCCACCGCCGCCCGGGTCAGCTTCAGCGGCCTGCCCAGGTCCAGGCACGCCGCCAGCAGCCGCCGCCCATGCGTGGTGATCTTATAACCATAGTCCAATGCGTTCCCTCCTTCCTAAATTTGCTCCGGCACCGGCAGGATGGACGACGATGCCGCCAGGCCGCCCGCGCGGAGCGTGCTGAGCCACAGCATCCTGTCCGGGACCTCCGGGACGGGAAGCGTCATCTGCATCCCGAACGCCCCGCCCAAGCGCAGATCCCCCTCCAGCTCCAGCGAGAACCGGAACCCCCAGCCCAGGTGGGCCGGCATGATCTCCCGCAGCGCCTCCACCAGCCCTTCCAAATCCCCGGGGATGCCGCCGGCCTCATCGAAAAGAAGATCCACCCAGAACCGCTCCGGATGTTCCTCCACCTTTGCCGGAAGCTTGGCATATATCCCTGCAACGCTCTCCAACAGGGAGACTGTCGTGACATCCGCCCCCATGAGCCTGGACCGGACCCGGCTGCGGCGGACTTCCAGGTCCTTCCCCTCCTCCGCCGGGAGCCCCAAGGTCTGCTCCCAATACCGCAGGCCCCAAGAGGCCGTCTCCACGCAAAGCTGCTCCAAGGCGCTGTCTCGGGCCGCCCACAGTTCCAGGAGCTCCGGTTCCAGGGCCTGCTGAAGGTCCCGGAACTCCGGGGACCTTTGCAAAAAGGCCGGGTAGCGTCCAAGGAACGGCCTCATGTCACCCTCACCTCCTCCAGCACCGGCACGGAGCCCGCCGGGACCGTGAGATTTGCCGTCCCGCCGTTCAGCATCAGGGCCGTATGATCCAGCACGCCGGGGATGGACAGCAGCAAAAAGGCGATTCGGTTGAACAAGATCTCATAGCTCCCCGCATCCAGCGTCTCCAGCTGCAGATCCACGTTCCCGCTGAAGGCGGAGGCGGCGAGGCTCTTGAGGTACTCCCGCACGGCCTCCTCCAGCGCTGCCCGGACGCTCCCGCGGCTGACGGACCCATCCAGGACCACTTCCGCCTCCACGCGGACCTCCCGCGCCCCGGCGGCTTCCACCGTGACGGCGGGGCCTACCGGCCGTTCCTTCTCGATGTGGGCCGCGCAGTCCGCCACCGCCGCCGCCGCGGCGGGCTGGAGGGCCTGGTCCGCCACGATGACCTTCACCGTACCGGGGCCATCCCATTTGCTGATGACCCTGGCCGCTCCGATCCCCTCCACCTCCTTGGCCCAACGCTGATAATGCCAGGGGTTCCCCGACGTGGCGGGCCTGCGCATCCGCTCTAAGTACCGGCCCAGCAGGGCCTCGTCCGACTCCGGGTCCACGCCGCCCTCCGCCGCCTCGTTGGCGAAGCCTTTGACGCCGCTGTAGTTCCGCAGGGCGGTCACGATCTCCCCGGCGGCGATATCATACGCGGCCCCCACCTCTGCGGCGATGAGGAACCCCTCCCCGGTCCCATCCCGGATCGTGACGGGGCCCTCCAGATAAAACGCCAGCCCCGACGCGGTATAGTAGGCCGCCCCGGCGGGGATGGATGCGCCGTCCTGCCCGGTGAAGGTCACCCGGCAGGAGGCCGCCGTGCCCTCCTTGCGGACGATGCCCACCGTCCCCGCCTGTTGGTCGATGTACGGTCCGCTGGTCTCGTCCACGTAGAACGCCGGGACCAGCGCATCCAATGCGTGGTAGCACTCGCTGATCTCCTCCGCGGCCGCCGCGATGACGTCATTGGTGAAGCTCCCCTCCCGCGTCTGCAGGTCCGTCACCAGGCGGCCCAAGATACGCCTGCGGATCTTCGCCGGAGACATATCCTCAAACATGGACGCTCACCTCCCCGTAAATGGTCTCCACCTCACAGGAGATGGTCAGGCCGTCGGATCCAAAATCGACGTCCACCTGCCGCACGGCCCGGATATAGGGATCGATCCGCAGCGCCTCCCGGACGTACCGCGCGGCCTCGCTCCGCTTCACCTCCGGGCCGAAGGGCTTCCCGATGAGGTTCTCCACTTCGTTCCCGTAATCCCAGGAATAGACGCTGTGGTGGGCTCGGGCGGTCATCAGGGCCTTCCAGATCCACACCTTCACCGCCTCCGACCCCGTGACCACCAGGGGCTTCCCGCCGGAGAAGATGGGCGTGCCCTTGTCAAGGTCCCACGCCGCCTCCCTGCACAGCGGCAGGCGCGGGGGCTCCGCCTCCGCCGCCTCCGGCTGTACGATGGGGAAAATGCCGCTCATCCCGCTTTCACCACCTTATCGATCACGAAAAATATCTGGTCGTCCTCCGTCAGTAGCAGCACCTCGTCCCCCGTCTTCAGCACCGGCTCCGCCTGGACCGCCACGCAGTGCGGGGTATACAGCGATCCGTCGCTGGAGCCGGGATGGCCGCTGTGGGCGCTGACGGGGCAGGGGACCGACAGGGTGAACTTCTCCTTCACGCCGTTGCAGTCCAGCCGGAGCAGCTCCTGGTGCTCCTTCACCAGCCGGTGGGAGATGTAGAACCGTCCCGCTTCCTGGGTGGTCCCCGCCACGTCCACCGCCAGCGGGTCCGCCGACAGGACGGTCCCCAGCCGCAGATGGACGGGGCCCACGGGGCCTTTGGGCTGTCCGGCCTCCTGCATGAGGCGGATGAACCCGCTGTAAGGGTCTTCCCGCATCGTATCACTCCTTCGGTATGCTCCCGGCGGACTGCTCATCCATCAGGTCACGGAAATCCAGCGTCACCTTCGTTTGGTAGATCCCGCGCTTGACAGTGTGGCTGTCCGCCATTATCCAAAACAGGCCGTCCACGCCGGTGACCGGCTCATGCACGACGACCGCGTTCCCGGTGATGAGCTTCACGTTGCCCAGGCATTGCGCGGTGATCGTCGTGGAGATCCCGTTCTGCGCCAGGATGTCCCTGGCCGCGGCCTCCGGATCCTCCCGGTCGCTGGCCTTGATGGCCTTTTGCATCAGGCCGTACAGGGCGGCATAGTCCTCCGGGCTGTCGTACTGCGCCAGCTTGCGGAGCCCGTCGTCGTAGACCGCCACGCGGTTGACCATGTCCTCGATGCTCTCCGCGGACTTGCAGGAGATCAGATTGCTCCCCGGCACCAGGCGGATGCTCTCCGGCCCGATGGCCTTTTCCACCACCTGGAGGCGGTCGGAGCGGAAGCGGATCTGATACTTCTTCCCTGTCTGCTCCGCCGCAAGTGTGTACATGGTCTGGATGATCTGGTACAGGCTCACCCCCAGGAAGTTCCGGCTCAGGGGCACCCCCGTGGCCGCCAGATCCCCGCAGGGCACGCCGAACTCCCCACAGAGCCGGGCCGTGACGGCCTCCGCCGTCTGATCCCGTACGGCGATGTAAGTGCTGTTCTTCTTCAGGTACAGCCCGTTGTCCAGGGCGGAGCCGTCGATGGTCTTCCCCAGGCTGTCCCGGCTCCGGGAAAAGATATGCCCGGAAAAGAGGATGTCCGGCCCCAGGTATAACCGCACCATGCCGCCCAGCTCCGCCAGGGCCTCCGGGAGGACGGAAAAGCTCAGCTGCCGGGCGCAGTCCCTGTAGCTCCCGCTCCAGGTCTTCGCCTGGACCTTTTCGGTGATGTGTTCGCTCTTCGATCCGTCCACGGACCACGTGCGGATCTTCAGCAGGTCGTCGTATGCCATCGCGATCCCTCCCAACGGATGCGTCCGCGCCGGACGCGCCTCCGTTTCACAGCCTCCCCCTGGCCGGCAGCTCCACCACCTGGCCCGGGAAGATGAGGTCCGCGTTCTTGATCCCGTTGGCCTTCGCCAGCTTCCAGGCGAGGCTCCCGTCCCCGTAGGTCCGCCGGCAGATGCCCCAGAGCGTGTCGCCCTTGACCACCGTATAGGAGCCTTCCCCCTTTTCCTCCTGGGGCGCGGCCCGGCCCAAGTTGCCCGTGTCCGGGCAGATCTCGGTGCTCTCCTCCGCCAGCTCCCGGTAGCGCCGCAGCTCCAGTGTGACGTACACGTCCCCTGTGCCGTCCTTCTGCCCGTGGCGCACGGGCCCCAGCAGCACCGGGTAGTTGACCGGCGTGCCCGTGACGATGAACCGCAGCACAGCGCCGCTGTCGGACCATCCCGCCAGCCGGTCCACCACGGCGTAAGGATCCCCCGCCCAGCCTCCGGCGGTATAGTTCCTCTCCGATGCCGGGAGCAAAAATTCCATCCTCTGGTCGAACAGCTGGCGCAGGCCGGGGAGGTGCACCTGGCCGGTGTCGGTCATATCCAGGCGCTCCGCCGCCCGGCCCTCTTCCACATAGAAGTCCGGCGGGGTCACCGGCATGATCAGCTCGGTGTTCGTCTCGATGTGGCGGAAAACGATCTGCATCTCATCCCCCTCCCCTCAATACAGCGGTCTGGATCTTTTGCAGCAAAGCCTCCGCGATCTCGTCCACGAGGCCGTCGTCGGCGTCCCCCTGGACATGGATCGCGTCCACATGCACGCTGAGGCGGATATCCCCGCCGCCCCGCCCCGCCGGCTCCCGCTCCGCGCCGTCCCCGGCGAGTCCTCCGCCCGCGCCGTCCCATCCGCCTCTCCCCATGAGATCTTCGATCCTGCGGGGGCCCCATATGGCCTCCTCCAGCGGAGCGGCGCTCCGCGCGAGGGTCCGGTCCGGTACACCGCCCGCGCCGTTCCCCTCGTTCCGGAAGGACTGCTTGTCCGCGCCCAGAGGGGCCGCGGCGGCAGAGAGGCCCAGGGCCCGGCCCTCCGGGGGGTGCGCCTTATCCGCCCCCAGCGCCGCGGCGCCGGCCAGGATGCCCCGGTCCATCTCCCGGGCCCCCGCCGCCGTCAGCACCCGCTCCCCCTGGTGGAGCAGGGCGGGGAACCCGTCATAGGGCACGCGCTCCAGCCCGTAGGCGAACGCCCCCGCGGAGTGGAGCGCCCGGTCCGACAGGCTTTCCGGCCCGGGAGATGCCCCGGGCGTTTCGAACCGCCCCGCCGTCTCCATCGCCAGATCCCAGCCGCCCCCAAAAAAGCCGGCCGCTCTGCCCTTGGAAAAGGCGTTGTCCGTCCTCCAGGCGTCCGTGGCGGCGGCCATGGTCTTCGTCAGATCCCGGATGGCGTCGATCTGCTCGATCTGCATGTCCACCTGCTTCTGGGCCCATCCGCTGGACTCATAGGCGGCGGTGGCCAGGGCCTCCGCATCCTCCCGGAGGTCCAGCATCTTCTGCCCGGCCTCCAGGCTGCCGTGGCCGTAAGCCTCCTCGGCCTCCCGGTACTGCGCCGACAGTTCGATCAGCTTCGCTGTTTGCTCCTCCGAGAAAACGGTGGTCTCCCTGTCGATGGTCCGCGTCAGCACCGCCTCCAGGGCCTCCCGCTGGTACTGGTCCCGGAGGTTCTCTCCATAAGCCTGCACCTCTCCGCCGATGGCGGAGAGCTCCGCCAGCTGGTCCCCCAGATACCCGCCGTAGGCGGCGATGTCCGCCTCCTTGGCCCCCTTCCGGGCCTCGTTGTAGGCGCCGCCCCCGGCGGCGTCCACGTTCTCCTTCAGCCCCCGGAGCGTGCTGTCCAGGCCCTCCGCCGACTTGGACTGGATATCCATCATCCCGCCGTACAGCTTCTCGAACTGGGTCAAGATTACGTCGCTGACATAGCTGCCGGACAGCTCCCCCTTGGAGATCTGGCCGTATACGTCCCCCACGCTGACGCCCTGGTCGTCCGCCAGCCACTGGAACACGGAGAAGCCCCGCTCGTTCAGGGGGTTCAGGTATTCCAGCGTGGCCTTATCGCTGGACTGCATCCGGCCCAGGTAGGCAGACACCGTCCCGATGTCCCCGGCGGAGAGGCCCAGGGCCGCCCCGGCGTCGCCCACCTTGGTCAGGGTGGGGATGATGTCGTCCATCGCCGTGCCGAAGCTGAGCATGGTCTTGGAGATGCCCACCAGGTCGTCGTAGAGGAAGGGCGTGGTGTTGGCGGTGTCCTGGACCTGCTCCAGGAACGCCCCGGCCTTCTTGTCGTCGCCCAGGAGCGTATTGAAGGACAGCTTCGTGGTCTCCCGGCCGGAGGCCAGGGCGGTGCCGCTGGAGAGCCGTTCCGCCGTGGCGGCGTTGGTGTCTTCGTAGAGGCTGCGGTAGTAGTCTTTGAAGACGTTGTCCTTGGCCTGGTATATTTGATTGTCGCCGTTGATAGCGCCGGAAACTCCGCCTAGGAAACCTCCAAATACGGCTCCCGGCAGCCCGAACATAGCTCCGCCCGCCGCACCGGCGGCAATCCCGGAGCCGATACTGCTCACCATGGACCCTCCGGCGTCTCCCAGGGCGCTGCCCACGAGCGTCCCGGCCATGTTAGAAACTGCCTCCCCGAGCATCTTTCCCGTCCCGCTCCTGGACAGGAACATCCAGGCGCTCCCCTCCTGCGCCAGAGAGAGCCCGCTCTTCTGACCGAAGTCTCCCATGCCTCCCGCGCTGTTTTTCATGGCCTCGCCGGAGCCTTTGGCCGCCCCGCTGACGCTCCGGATCTGTTTCTCCGTCTCCTTCATGGTCTTGTTGATGGTCTCCATCTTCCGGCGGTAGTCCTCATACTCCTGCCCCGCCAGGGACGCTCTCAGCGCGTCCGCCTCGTCCCCCGTAGCGGCGAACTGCTTCTGTGCGT
>NZ_CAJUBK010000022.1:0-31672 GCF_910584465.1 uncultured Oscillibacter sp. | reverse complement strand
TTGCGCGCCTTGTTCGTCTCCGCCTGCAAAATGGATTTTTCCCCGGACAGATCATGCAGGGTCTTTTCCAGGTGTTCCGCGTTCTTGTCGAACGCCTTAGTCACCTCCGACATGCTTTTCAGTACCGAGGAATATCGGTCATCAATCTTGACGACGATACTCGTCTCTGGCATACTTTCACCTCCATGTTGACATGATTGATTCTCCGTTTTATAATAATTTCAGAATATTAAGGAGGGTGTTGTATAATGGAACATATTCTTTTAGGTCTCCTTTTCCTGGGGCCGCTCGCTTTTTTATCGTTCGTTCCTTCTGATGATCCAAAATCTTTGCGTTCTCAGGTGCAGAACATGATAAAAGATGATTTCATGTGGAAATATCTCCTCCATCTTGCCCTATGGGGTGGAGGAGCAGTATTCATTTTATTTGCACTGATGGATATTTATGCAGGTTGGTGATGGGTCTCAGCGTAAGGATTCTCTCGCCCTCCCCGCCATCCACACACCCCGAGGAGCCCTCCGGCTCCTCTTTTTTGCGTCCTCACGCCGCCAATGACGCTCTCAGCGCGTCCGCCTCGTCCCCCGTAGCGGCGAACTGCTTCTGTGCGTCCAGCATGGCCTTGCGCGCCTTGTTCGTCTCCGCCTGCAAAATGGATTTTTCCCCGGACAGATCATAAAATCACCTCTGTTGACAAATTGAATGCCATTCCCTATAATAGTCTCATCAAGTAACGCAAGGGGGCTCAAAATCATGAAGACCCAGCTTGCCAATGAATTTTATTTCTATTTGGTCCTGCTGTTTATTTTCATTTTCAATACGGCTATCTCCAGCTATTTTCTATTTTCAAAGAAACACGCAAATGACCGAAATAAGTTTTATTCTGAGGAAAGCTGGCGGGTATATCGGGCAGTGTCGTGGTTTGCCTTTATTGGGTCGTGTATTGCCGCCCTCGTTCTATTCTGTATCACAGTCAATGCGCATTCCGCCTGGGTCTCTTATGTTGAACCTTGGAAGCAGGGCCTCATCAAGTAACAAAATAATTTCCCGCCCGCCCCGAGGAGCCCTCCGGCTCCTCTTTTTTCGCCCTCACGCCGCCAATGACGCTCTCAGCGCGTCGTGCTGGCTGGCCAGCTCCGCTGACCGTCGCTCGGGCTCCTCGAACGCCTTGGAACATCCCTTGGCATCACACCCTGTTGACACATTTTGAGTGAATAGTTATAATGTAAATAACGGGTCTTGAGATATTGTGAAGGTGGGAGTGCTATGTCCAGCGGATCTAAATATACCTGGCAAGAGATAGCGGTTTCTCCCGACAATGTATCTGAAATACTGGACCAGATGGAGTTCCTTGAAAAGATACTGGACTGCGATCCCTATGGGGCCGTGATAGATCTTGAGGAACAACAGGCCATCCATAAAGAGCTAAGCAGATTATGCAGCTTGATCCCCGAAGCCTTTGATACGGAGATGCGTCAGCAGCTGGAGGCCGCTGCGAAGCGATCCTCCCAACACGCCGGCAGTCCTCAGATGACCTTCCGGCAAACCAGCTATGAGTTTCGAGGATCGATCTGGCTGACAGTTTTCGGCCTTCTGTTCGCGTTGATGATATCCTTTATGATGCCGTTTACGGACCGTGACCTTCCTTGGATGTTCCCCTTATTGTTCACTATGCTCTTTCTGGATCTCGCTTGGGCCATCTGGGCTTGCACCCCCAAAAAAGGATGATCCCCCGCCCCCGCCTCAGGTTTGTAAAGAAAGGAGACTCGGCTATGAATGAATTGCGTCGTGAGCTGGAAATACTTAAGCGCCAATGCAAGGATGATCCGGGCATCCGCGCCGGGTGGATCATGATCGGGATCCTCCTGGGGCCTTGTGTGATCGGGTGCTTGCTGATGCTCCCGTTCATCTTATGATCGATGCCTCCCCCGCCCTCCCGCCTCGGGAGGGCGGTCTCTTTTACCATCGGAAGCCCTCGCTCCGCCGCTCCGCCTGATGGGCGGCGAACGCCCGGACGATCTCCGTCCACCCGTCCCGGCCCTCGTACAGGGTCTTCAGATCATGGAGCCCCCAGTCCTTGGCCGCGAACAGGTAGTACAGCAGGGATATCTCCGGGTCGTCCGCCGCCTCTAGGCGTTTTTTACCTCGGCCAGGGTCCGCCGCAGGTAGCCGGAGAGCTTCTGGATCTCAATGTACAGCTCGTCGATCTCCCCGGCGGTCAGCCGGGCCTTGATGGCGTCCAGCGGCGTCGCGGCGCCCCTCTCCGGGTCCAGTAGCCGCTTGTCCCGCAGATCCGGGTCCTTGCACCCATACAGCACCGCGGATACCGCCTGCTCCTCCCGGGGCTTGTCCTGGACCTGCCGGATCTCGTTGTAGCTCAGGGCCCGCAGGGTGAACACCGCCGGCTCGCCGGTGAGCTCCGACAGCCGCGTCACCTCCACCCGCTTCTCCGGCAGGACCTTCCGCACGTCCGGCAGCTCCGGCCGGAGCAGCAGGTCCAAAGCGCTTACGTTTTTCTCGTTTTCCATGTTCTCCTCCTTACACCGGCGGCGCCACCTGATCCAGGAACTCATACGCAGTGGCCTGGAAGGGGACCGTCATGCTCCCCGCCTTGGCGGCGGCGAAGTCCATCAGGGTCTGCTCGTCGTAGTTCATACCGTACACGGCCACGCGCTCCGCGCCGTAGGCGTCCGGGTCCGCCAGCTTGGCGACCAACGTCCGCCGGACGTCATGGCCCCAGTCGGCGGCCCGCGCGTCCTCCGCCCCCCGGCTGTAGACCTTGTGCAGCGTCATGGAGCCGGTGATCTTGATACTGGTCAGCTTCCGGTCCTCCGCCATCTGGCCGCACATGTTGATGGGGTCCCAGTTCTTCGTCACCTTCAGCTGGAAGGCGCTGATCTCCGCGATCTCGCTGCCGTCCGCCCACACGGTGCCGAAGGTCCCGTTCATTACCCGGGAGCCGTTTTCGAATGCCATATCAAAGCCTCCTTACAGATAGATCTTGATCCGCACGTCCTCGATGGCGTCGATGGGCTTGATATCGATCGCCAAAAAGACATAGGTCCCGGTATTGGCCTCCCGGATCTGCTGCTCCGTCATCTCCGCCGTGGCCACGCCCACGCTCTGGAGGTACGCGTCCTGCTCCTCCACGTCGATGTCGCAGACCAGATCGCTCTCGATCAGCCCGTCCTTCGCCAGGGCCTGGAGGTACAGCTTCACGGAAGTGATGAGCAGCAGCTTGTTGTCATAGGTGTTCTGGAACTTGCCGATGTAGTTGTCCTGGATGGCCAGCCGCAGGTCCCACTGCAAAAGGTCCAGCAGCTCCACGATCTTGATCTTCCGCCAGACCTCGGACCGGCCCGTAGTGGTGGTCAGGGAGTTCACGCCCCGGCCGAACTTCACCTTCTCCCCGTCGTGGGTCAAGATCAGCTCGCCCCGGCCCACGGCCTCGTCCTCCTCCAGGGCGGACAGGCGGTCGATGTCCTCCGCCTCCGGCAGCGCGGCGTAGGTCACGGACTGCTTCATGGGGGTCCCGGCGATCAGCCCCGCCACCCGGCCGCAGTACCCGGCGGCGTCGAACACGTCGCTCCCCGCCTGGATGCCGGAGGCGGTGAAGTTTACGATCCCCTCGTTGTTGGCCGCGCAGTTCGGCAGGACGGCCTTGTAGATCGCGTGGTCGTCCTCCCGCTTTTGGATGATCCAGTCCCGGAGGACGGCGGCCTCCGCCGCGCTCAGGTCCGCCGGGCCCGCCAGATAGTCGAACTTCTGCGTCCCCAGCCATTTGAGAGCCGCGGCGCCGCTGCCGGGCTTGGCCTCCGCCGCGGTCTCCTGGCCGTCCTCCGCCTGGGAGGGGGATCCGCCGTCCAGCGTGTCCTCCGCCCCCAGGCAGTACACCAGCACCTTCCGGGGCGGGTTCACGCCGCCCTTGAACACCCGCCGGATGGCGTCCTGGTTCACCTTCCCCAGCTTCTCGGGGATCTGCCCCGTAGAGGTCAGGGACCACGCCTCCCCGGCGGTCAGCGCGTCCCGGAGGATCAGCGCCGCCACGCCCTTCTGGCTCCGGGCGATGGTGGTCTGCGCCCGCTGCTGGAACAGGATGCTCAGCGTGGGCATCGTCAATTTTTCAGCCATGTTATCCATTCTCCTTTTTC
This sequence comes from uncultured Oscillibacter sp., assembly GCF_910584465.1. Taxonomy (GTDB): domain Bacteria; phylum Bacillota; class Clostridia; order Oscillospirales; family Oscillospiraceae; genus Oscillibacter. The sequence goes on along the minus strand of NZ_CAJUBK010000022.1, from coordinate 27,524 downwards.
ACTCGAACTTGCATCTCGAGGTCCTTCATCAGCTCGTAAAGCTCCGGCCCCACGAAGTCGGCCCGGTCCAGGGTCAGCGCCAAGGTCAGCGTCACCGGCACGCAGTCGAAGAAGGAGGTGTCCGCCTCTACGCTCCGCACCTTCGGGGCCCGGTCCTTTACCCGGATATATCCGCTTCCGAAGGCCCCCAGCACCAGCATGGCCCGCAGGTCCAGGACCGGGAGATGGGAGGCGTGGACCTCGTCCACGGCGGAAAAGGTGGTGACCTTGACCTTGTACAGCAGCTCCGCGCCGCTCTGCCCATAGGACAGCGGGTCCATGCCCAGGCTTGCCAGCTCCACCATATTGCAGGGCCGCTCAAAGTCCCTGGGCGTCAGGTCCGTATACACGGCCTCCCCGGGGAACGCCTCCTTGATCCGCTCCGCCACAGCGGCGGTGATATCTGCCGGGAGGATCGCTCCGTCTCTCATGATGTCAGCTCCGTCACCGTCAGCCGCCGCAGGAAGTCCTCCGCCTCCTGGACGGCGATCTTTTCAGCCTCCGCCTGGGCCTTGGCGTAAAAATCATATCCCTTTACCCGGGTCATCCTGGCCCTAGGCTGGTATCGTTTTGCCCGTCCAGAGGGCTCCCGGACCTTGTGCCCGGCGGTAAGGTAGTTGGTCAGCGCCCCGGCGTTCAGCCTTTGGCGGTCCTTATAGCCGGCCGCTGTTTCCACGGAGTCCGCCCGTACGGCGACATAGCCCGACCTAGAGCCCACATGAGGATTCTGCCAGCGCTTCACACGCCCCCGGGAGTCATCCAGCCCAGAGCGGTCCACCGCCTCTCGGACTTCCTTCTGGATCCGTCCGCCGACCGTCTCCAGCACCGCTCGTTTCAAGCTGGGGAGTCGGTCGATCGTGTCCTGCCAACGGGACCAAAACGCCGCCCACTCTCCAGTGTAAATACCATATCCCTGCATCAGCAGTCCTCCCTCCGCCGGATCTCGTACTCGTTCTTGTAGGGGTCCAGCTCATGAGGGGCCCGTACCAGGAAATAGCGGCCCCCCGCCACCGCCCAGCTCCCCGGGGCCAGCCTCACCGCCTTCGGCGTCACCAGCACGAAGTCCCCCGTCACCTCGGCGTGGGGGTCCAGATGCTCATGGGCCACGTACTTCTCCGTCAGGATGCCGGGGAAGCGGCCGCCCTGGGGCGCCCGGTCTGCGTCCCGGATGCAGTCCACCGGCTCGCACAGCGCCGCCCGCACCACCTGGAACCCCGGGTCCCCGTCCACGATGGAAGTCAGGAAGCAGAACTGCCCCCTCCAGCGCAAAGCGTCATGAAGGGTCAGGCTCCGGCTCTTCCGGATGGTGAACGTCACGCCCCGGGCCCCCACGCCCAGGTCGGAAAAGAGGTCTTTCCGGTCGTCCTGCTCCGCCGCCGCCCAGGTCCGCCGGGCCTCCTCCCAGGCGTAGCTGTCCCCCTCCCGCCGGAGCGCCAGGACCCGGATGGCCTGATCCAAGCTGCTCCCGGTGGTGCGCATGGCCCATCATCCTCCTTCCGCATCGGACGTGTCCAAGTCGGGCACATCCGGCTCCGTCAGCTTCAGCTGGTTCAAAAGCCGGCGGAAGGCGGGATCCTCCGCCACGACCGTCCCGGTGATGGATGCGTCCCGCCGGTCCCAGCTGTCCAGGACCAGGCGGTCGACGCACAGGTCGTACTGCGCCCGGCGGGTCGTGTGCTCCGGCGGCTCCCCGACCCCCGCCTGGGCCATATAGCCCACGGCGGCGGCGTACAGGACCTCCAGGAGCGCCTCTTCCTCCGGGGAAAGCTCGTCCAGCCGGCAAAAGGCCAGCAGCGCGGCCCTCCGCGCCTCCGGCAGTGCCATGCCTCAGCCCTCCAGCGGCCGCAAAAACCGGGCGGCGGCCCAACCGGCCCGCTCTCCGGTGTGCGCCAGCTCCCAGCCGGGGACCGTCACGCCCTCCGGCAGGTCCAGCACCGTGACCTCTGTGCCGTCCGGCAGGACCTCCAGCACGTCATAGCTCAGGGAGGGCCCCATCCGGAGGTTCAGCCCCTTGGGGGACCGGACCGCCGCCCGGCGGCCCGGTCCCCCCGGCGCGGCCTGTGCCTCGCAGCGGCCGGCCTCCTCCGGGACGGTTTCCGTCCCGGTCTCCGGGCCGTTTTCGGGGGTCTCCGGCGCCGCCGTCCCGCCCGCGGCCGCGGGCAGGAGCTCCCCGTCGGCAGGGGCAGCCGTTCCAGGGGCCTCCGGGACGGCCGCGGCCCCGTCCATAGGCGCGGGCGGCTCCGGAGGGGCCGTCCCCTTCCCCTTCGGCGTCTTCGTGGCAGTCCTCGTGCTCTGCTTCGCCATAGCGTCCTCCTTCCTCAGCCCGCGGCGCCGGTGCCCATCGTGGCCTTGAACGCCGCCTTTTCGTCCATCGTCACCGCCGTCATCCGGCACAGCCCCCGCAGCTCATAGCTGTCCGTGGCCCAGGCGTCGCCGCCGATGTCCGTCGCCGCCATCTCCAGGCCCTTGCGGACGAACAGCGTCCCCAGGGCCTGGAACTTGCCCACGTAGATGGGCGTCTTGCCCTCCGGGCCGGGGATCAGATCGTTGTCCCCATAGGCCACCTGCCGCCCGTTCAGGCGGTACACGCTGGGGTCCGCCGGGTTGGGCACCAGCAGGGACCGGCCGTTCTTGTCCTCCCAGCCGTCCATCTCCGCATAGCCGTCCTGGTTGGTCAGCAGGACGGCCCCCATGCTGTGGGCGGTGTTCAGCTTCTGGATCATGGCCCGGCGCAGGGTCTTGGCCTCGCCGCCGGCGGGGAGGGGGACCTCCGCCTCCAGCTTCGACAGCAGCTCCAGCAGCAGTGTGTTCTTGGTCAGGATGTACTTGGGCCCGAACCAGCCCGCCAGGTACTGGAGGAGCCCCGCGGTGTTGTCCTCCAGCAGCTCCCTGGACACCGGCAGGCGGTCGCCGTACTTCTCCACGGTGTAGGTCACCTTGTCGAACTTGGGCTGGTCGTCCCTGCCGATGGTCCCCATCTCCAGGATCTTCGGCAGGGGCTTCCGCTTGCCCTGTTCGATGGCCCGCCAGCCGGAGAGGGCCCGCACCGGCTCCACGGTGAAGAAGCGGCTCAGGTCCAGGTATTCCTTCTCGTACTCGTGGATCATGTCGTCGAACTCCGCCGGGACCAGGAAGCCGCCGTCGGAGCCCTCCGGCGTGCCGCCGGTCTCCGTCAGGGCCTTGGTCAGCGGGGCGAAGTCCTCCACGCCCCACGCCTGGCGCACCTTCACCCCGCCCCGCAGGGCCTTGGTGAAGGCCGCGGCGTACTCGTTGCTCCGGCGGATATCGTCCACCGCCTTGCCCTTGGCCTTCTCCTCCCGCTGGGCCAGGAAGTTGGCGTGCAGCCCCTTCATCCTCCCGTCCGCCTCGTCGAAGCGGCCCTCCTCGGCAAGCTGGGCCTCGGCGGCGTCGATCTCGGCGTTCATTTTGGCCACCTCGGCCAAAAGATCCCTGTGGGCCTCGAAGTCCTTCTTCGCCAGGAGGCTGCTGCCCTCCTTCAGCTTCTCCGCCCGGTCATGCTTCAGCTCCAAAAGTTCCTGATACGTCATCCCTCGCATCCTCCATATCGCAGTTTTTCCTGTTCCTGCATGGCCCGCGCCAGCAGGAACGCCTCATCGCCGCCATCCTCTGCCGGATCGGGCCCGTCCTCACCGCCGTAAGATTTGACCACCCCCGCCCCGGGCTGGGACGGGACCGCTACGAGGGAACACTCGAAAGCGTCCCGCGCCTCGTCCAGCTCCACCATGCAGGTCTTGCCGTCATAGGCCCGGCCCGGGACGTGCTCACAGCGGCGCTCCGCCTTGTCCGTCCCGCAGATGGAGCAGACGGCCTTCCCCATCAGACAGCCTACGGAAGCCTCCCGCAGGATGCCCGCCTCGATGGCGGCGATGGTATCCGCCGTGGCCTCCGTCCGGGGCATGTAAGCCCGCAGCACCAGTCTGGCGTCCTCCCCCTGGGGCTCCACCTCCGCCGCGTAGATCCGGGCGGTCTGGGTCCCGGCGCTCCACTGGTGGTCCCGCAGCACCGGGCGGCCCACGAACCGCGCCGCCAGTCCCTCCAGGGCCTTCCGGGAAAAGCGCTCGTTGTCCCGGTCCGGCCTGGTGTCGCAGGCCGCCAGCCGGAAGGTGAACACCTCCTCCGCCGCCAGCGGGCGGAGGGTCTGCCGGTTGATGAGGGCGAGTTCGCCCTCGCTCACCGCCTGCTCCTGTACGCAGGCGGATTTAAAGATCTGGTCCATCATCCTCTCCCTTCCGTTTGCCGCCTCATCGCCCGGAGACGGCTCAGCTCCGCGAAAGCCTCCAGCGGGATATAGTTCAGGCTGGAATAGTACTGGTCCCCGCCGGGGATACATCCCATGTCCTCCAATCCCCGGATCTCGTCCGCATTCAGCGCCCCGAGCTCCCGCATCGTCCGGTACCACGCCGCCTGGGCGGCGGAGTCGCCCTTGAGGAAGACCTTCAGCTCCCGCTTGATGCGAAGCGCCTCGGCCCGTTCGCCGGGCAGGAGCAGCTTATAGCTGTCCTCCTGCCCCCATTGGGTCTCATAACCCAGGAGCGTGTAATTGACGTACTCGATGCCGTTCTGCTCGTTGCTCTCATAGCTCTGCTTCCCGGCGTAGACCAGATGCAGGGGCACGCCGAAGAACCGGCACAGGTCCGCCACCCGGACCTCGTTGCTCTCCACGAACTGCGCGTCGGTATTGCTCATGGAAATGGGCTGGTACTTCAGGCCCAGATCCAGCACAGCCAGCCGGAAGGCGTTCCCCGGTCCCCGGTGGACGGCCTCCCAGGACTTGCGCAGCTGATCCTTGGGGTCCACCAGGGCCTTGGTCCCGTCGGGCTGTTCCTGCAAATAGGGCCTTCCCAGGTCCGCGTCGGTGGTCAGGATGCCGCAGGGCTGGCCGCCGCTGAGCCAGGTGGAATTTTCGTACTGCTGGGCCGCCCTGGCGGTGGCCAGGGTCATGGAGGCCCGCTTCAGGACGCTGACGCCCTCCAGGCCGTCCTCGCTGTAGGCTTTGTAGTGCAGCACATCGTCCGGCCGCAGCGCCGTCCGCTCCCCGGTCACGGGGTGGGTGAAGGAATACCACAGGCGCCCGGCCGGGTCCACCTGAATGGACACATAGTCCGGCGGCAGGGGGATCAGCTCCCGGGGGTGGCCGGAGCTGGGGTCCCGTTCGATCCAGGCGTAGGCGTTCCCCCGGAGCAGCTGGTTGCAGAGCATCAGCCGCTGGTAGTCGAAGGTCGTCATGGCCTCGTTGGCCCTCCCCCAGAGGATGCGCCCCAGGCGGTGGTCCGCCAGGCGCTCCTTGGTCCGCTCGTTCATGATGTACACCGGCAGCACCGCCATGGAGGTGGAGAGCACCTCCACGCACCGGTTCACGGTGGAGACCTTCATGGCCTTGTCTCTGTCTCTGGAGATGTCCCCCTCGCCGGTCAGCCACCCGGCGGGGTCGTCCAGGGTCAGCGTGCGGACCACGCCGCCGCCCAGGCTCTTCCGGGGGCTGGCCCGGCATCTTCCCGCCGGGTCTGCCGAGGCCAGTCCCGCTGGGCCGAGGCTGGCCCGGCATCCCCTCGCCGGGTCTGCCGAGGCCGGTCCCGCTGGGCCGAGGCTGTCCAATGTCCGGCCGGCCCGGGCCAGGCCCTTCCGCAAGCTCACTCGGCATCCGCTCCTTCCTCGGCCTCGCCGCCCCAGAGGGACAGCACGGCCCCGGCGATCATCAGCCCTCCGCCCGTGATCAGCCCGGCGGGCAGGCAGATCAGGCCCGCGCCCACCGCCACCAGCGCGGCCCCGCCCAGCAGGGCCAGCTCCGCCAGGTGTCCCAAAAGTCCGTTCGCGATCTTCCTCACGTCAGCACCTCCTTACAGGTGATAGTCTCTCGTCCGCATCGCCTCCGCCAGATCCGGCGGCTGGTTTCGGGCGATCGTCCAGACCGCTATGACGATGATGGACGCCACCGTCGGGTCGATCCGCCCCGGAGAGCGGTTTTTCAGCGGCTTGATGTTCCCGTTCCCGTCCACGTGGCACCGCACGTTGCCGAAGGTCCAGCGGAAGCAGGTGTTGTGTACGTGGAGCAGCTGCCGCGCCTCCATCATCGTGTCCATCTCCTTCATGGCCGGGCTCATGTTCTTCAGGTCCTGGGGGACCTCGATGGTGGTCACGTGCTTGGAAAGCCGCTGGGTGATGGTCCGGCTGAGGTAGGGGTCGAAGCCCACCATCTTGAGATCATAGCGCTCCGCCGCCTCCCGGATGGTCCGCTCGATATCGTCGTAGTCGATGATGTTCCCCTCGCACAGCCGCAGGAAGCCGGCCCGCTCCCAGTCCCGATAAGGGACATGGTCCCGCTTCTCCGCCTCCTCCACGGTGTCCTTGGGCCTCCAGATATGAGGGACCAGCACCGCCGCGTCCAGCCCCGGCTGAGGCGGGAACAGCAGCACGAAGGCCGTCAGGTCCCGGGAGGTGGAGAGATCCACGCCGCCGTAGCAGGTCTTGCCCCGCAGCTGCTCCAGCCAGGTCTCCCGGTCCGCCTTCCGGCTGGGGCCCCACTGGCACTTGTCATAGAGCGTCAGCGGCAGCCAGCCCACGGCCTTGGTGGAGATCCACTGGTTCAGCCGCAGCCAGCGGAACAGCTTCTCCGCCGCCTCGCTGAGCTTGGCGTCCCTGGCCTCGATGCGGATGTTCCGCAGGGACAGGTGCTTCCCCAGGGACGGGTTGCAGAGGGACCAGACAGTTTCGTCCCAGATGTCTACCTTGGCCAAATCGTCCGGGTCGTCTCCGAACACCGCCGTCAGGCCGTAGAGGATGGGGAGCCAGTTGGGGAGGTCCCGTTCCAGCAGGGCTCCTTCCGCCTCCGAGAGGTCCGCGTCCTCCACATGCCGCAGGGAAAGCACCTGCCGGGGATCGCCGCCCTCAGCCCGGATGCGCCGGAGCTGCCGGGCGTCCCGGACGGCGACGGCCTTCTCGTGGATCTCCCAGCCGATGGACAGCCGGTCCGGGTCGTCGCCCGCGGTGGTCAGCACGATCCACACAGGCTGTTTCCGGCCGGAGCCCGCGCCGGCGGTCATGACGTCCCACAGGTCCCGGCTGGGCTGGGCGTGGAGCTCGTCGAAGATCACGCAGCTGGGCTTGTACCCGTGCTTGCTGTATGCCTCGGCGGAGAGGACGGCCATGATGCCCACGGTGACCCAGGCGTGACCGCCGTGCTTGCTGTATGCCTCGGCGGAGAGGACGGCCATGATGCCCACGGTGACCCAGGCGTGACCGCCGTTCTTGCTCCGGACCCTCCGGCGGTACTCGATCCGCTTTTGGGACTTGCTGACCTTCAGCTCGCCCCTGGCGATCATCTTCGCCGTCCAGGGGGCCGTCTCCAGCATGAACACCGCCGCCCGGAAGACGATGCCCGCATTCTCCCGGTCCGCCGCGCAGACGTAGACCTCGGCGTTCAGCTCCCCGTCTCCGAACAGGTGGTAGAGGCCCAGGGCCGCCGCCAGCTCGCTCTTGCCGTTCTTCTTGGGGATCTCCAGGTACAAGTACCAGTACTTCCGCAGGCGCTCCCCCGTATCCTCCTCCATGGTCCCATAGAACTCCATGAGGGCGCTGCGCTGCCAGTCGTAGAGGCAGAAGGGCTTCCCGGTGTCGGTGGTGGGCAGCCGGGAGACGAAATCGCAGACGAACCGGCCGGCCTCCTGGTCAAAGACTTCCGCCACAGGTCAGCTCCCCGCCTTCTCCATGGCCGCGTCCTGGCGGGCCCGCAGGCGGCGGGTGAACTCGTCGTCCTCGTCCGGCGGGGCCCCCGCGGCATTGACCAACGCCGCGGGCACCACGATCCGGCAGCGGGAGGTGACGGACAGGCCCATGGACTCCGCGCACTGCCGGGCCTGGCGGAAATAAGTCCCCTGGACGCCGGTCCACTCCCGGGCCAGTTTTTCATCGTCCGCCCGGATAGCCGCCGCGGCCTTTTTGTCCGCCTTCAGCCAGCGGTCCCGGGCCAGGAAGTACTGGGCCAGCACGTCCCGGTCCAGCTCGGCGTACAGACCTGCCGACAGGAGGATCTCGCCCACCTCGTGGAACTCCTCGTGGAGCCGCTTAGGCAGCCACTTGGGCGGCGAGGCCCGATCCGGGGGCGGGACATGGACCTCACGGTCCAGCCGCTCATCAGTCTCCGAGCGGCTCAGGTGCTTCCGGCCTTTGGCTTCCACCAATGCGGTGGGCTGTCTTGATCCCGGCATATTTTCAGCTCCTTTCGGCAGGGTCTCGTGGGATTTTCGGCGGACCTATAACCCGGTGGGGAGAAAACCCCACATGGAGGGGGCCTGGCGGTATTGCGCCGGTCCGCCGAAACTTTCTTGACCGGGGCGGGTCCGCAAGGATCCGGGCGCATCAGGCGCACAAGTGGCCCGCGCGCCCAAGGCTGGGCCAGGGCCCGGCCTCAGCGGCGCCGCTTTTTCCTCCGGTCTTGCCACAGTTCCCGGGCCGTTTTGCGGCTGTGGCAGGAGTGGCAGAGGCTCTCCAGGTCCCCCGGGTCCGTGAAGACGGCCCAGTCCCCCTTGTGGTCCCGGATGTGGTCCACGTCGGTGGCGTACCGGCGCACGCCCCGCCGGGCGCACTCCCGGCAGAAGGGCTCCGCCAGCAGCTGGTCTCCCCGCAGGCGCTTCCAGTCCTCCGTCCCGTACATCCAGCGCCACGCCTGAGACTCCGCGCTGCGCCGGTCCTCCTTCGGCGGCTGGTGGGCGGCGCAGTACCCGTCGGAGACCAGCACGCCGCACCCGGGATGGCGGCAGGGCCGAGGCGGTCTCATTGCCATGGGCTATCACCTCCACGCAAAACGAAAACGCCAGGACCCACGATGCAGCCTTGCTGGCTGTTCATGGGCTCTGGCGTTTGACGCTCTGGCCTCTCTCGATATCCAGGACGATCTCCCGGCGGCAGGTCCGGCAGTAGACCGGCAGGCTCCGCGCCTCCGTGCTGTCGTCGATCCGCAGCAGCCGGTGGTTCCGCTTGCATACCGGGCAAGTGATCCATCCGTCCTTTATGAGCAGTGTAGCACGATCTCCTCCGCTGTGCAATAGGTTCGCCTCCTATTTTTGTAAAACGTGTCAGATATTCAACTACATTCCAAGATAGAATCATTGATTTAAAATAAAAGTCCCGTTTTCTGCTCGATGTACCAGGCGTAATAATAGGCTCCGAACTCGTTTTTCACGTCGTTCCGCCCGGATATCGAAACGTTGTCCGGGATCTCGATCGCGCCGGACTCATCCTTCCACCGCTCCGGCGGCGGCAGCTGTGCGTTCAGGCTCCGGCTGCAGTTCCACAGCTTCGCCCCGATGGGCAGGATCAGGCCGTCTGTCGCCTCTTTGTTGAAGTACTTGGCCGTCCGCCGGTAGCTGTCATGAGGGCCCCGGAGCAGGGGCTCGTCCTCTACGTTGCCGTACTTCCAGAGATAGCGGATCACCGCCGGCGGGAAGTCACCGTAGCGGAGGACGATGTGGAGGTGATAGCGGTGGTCCCCGTGGCGGCCCTCCACCAGGTAGATGTAATCAAAGGGCCCGCCCTTCCACCGCCGGAGCCGGGCGAGGAAGGCCCGCCAGACCTTCCGCACGTCCTGGAACCTCTCCGGAAGGGACTCCGGATCAAAGCTCAGGTCGTACCGGGTCCCCTCGAACCAGAACAGCGCCAGCCGGAGCTCCAGCCGGTCTACCCGGGTCCGGCAGACGGAGGAATCCCGGGGCGGACGGAGGATCTTGTTTTTCTCCGTCCGCTCATAGTGGCTGTCGTTTGGACTGAGACGAGGCCGCAGGGCCCGGCACTCCTTGACGAGGGGGCCCGCCCTCTGTCTCGTGCAGTACCACATCGGGGCGAGATCCACGCCATCCCGTTTCCCGCTGCCGCGGAAAGCTCCGTCCTGTTCCTTTGCTCCTCCTTTCCCCGCCGAGACCGCTCCGCTGGGTCCCGGCGAGGGGCCCGAAAAACCGCTCACGGCTTCGGCCTCCTGTCCTCCAGGCCGCAGCGGTCCGGATCGTTGAGACAGGGTTCCCGGCAGCGGTCCCGCTTCCGCTCCACACAGTCGGCGCAGCAGTACCGGCCCCCGCGTTTGTCGCAGCGGAAACGGGAGCACATCCGGGGTTTCCGTTTCTTAGACTGCCGCGCTTTTGGCAGGGCAGCGGCTCGTCCCGCACTCATCCCACACGTCTCCTCCCCTCTTCAAAATAGGCGAGCAGTGCCCTCCGGCACTCTTCGCCTGACTCCGCGTCCCGCCCCTGGATCTTCATCCGCAGGCCGAGCATCTGCTCCAGGAGCGTCATGGACCGATCCAAAAGCCGCCGGAAGGAAGCCAGGTCCCCGTCGGGGCCGATGGCGGACGGCGCGCCGGACTTCACCGCGGCGTCCAGCTGCCGCCGGACCTCCGCCAGCTCCGCTTCCGCCTTCTCAGCCCGAGAGAGGATGGCGGCGCGGTCCGCAGCCTGTCCCTTCAAGCCGGCCAGGGCCCTCTCGGCCTCTTCACGCTGCTTTTCGGCAGCGTCCACCTTGGCCTGCATCCCGGCGGCCGCCTCCGCCCGGGCTTTTTCCACGGCCTCCCGGTCCACCTCCACCGCGACCTCCACGGGACGGTCCCGCAGCTCCTTCAGCTCGGCCTCGGCCTTGGCCAGGGCCTCCCGGGCCTGAGCCTCGCCCTCCTGGGCGGCGCGGTGGATCTCGGTCAGGGCCTTCAGGTCCGATCCCATCTTCGCCCGGCTCTCCTCGGCGGTCCGGGCGTCGGCCCGGGCGGACTCCGCCTCCCGGCGGGCCGCATCCCGCTCCCGGATGGCCTTCTCCAGCTCCCGGGAGGTCATGTCCACCACGTCGTTCTCCGCCATGAACGCCTCCCGCTCCCCCGGGGGCAGCGCCAGGAGCGTCAAGGCTTTGGCGGCCCCCAAATCGGCAAGCGCTTGCCGATTTGTCCATTCCCGGGCAAGCCGCATAAAATTGCGGGCAGTACGCTCTGAAAACTCCACCCGCTCCTCCAGCCAGGGAAGCCAAGCGCCGTGAGGAAGCATTTCCTTTGCCTCGATCAGCCGCTCCCCAATGCCGAGGATGGCGCTCCCGGCGTCCTGCTTCAGCCGGACGATCTCCGTGGTGATGGTCTCGATGTCCCTCGCGGCCCCCGCCGCGGCGGACCGGTCCAGGGTGGCGGCGTATTTGGAGATATCAAACGCTTTCTTCATGCCCCGGCTCCTCTCCCAAATACTCCCGGACCCACCGCCGGTAGTCCCGGGCGGCGGCGCTGCCGGGGCTGTAGCAGACGATCGGCTGGCTGGCGAAGGTGCTCTCCGGCATCTTCTCCGTCCGCCGGATGACCGTCTTGAACATGGGCAGGTCCATCTGCCGGACCAGCTCCACGCCCTGCTTCACCACCTCGCTGTTCCGCCACTGGAGCACCAGCACACCGGCGATCTCCGGGGCCGCCCGCTGGAGGCTCTCCAGCTGCGCCTTCATGTCCATCATGCCGCGAAAAGAGAACCCGTCAATCACCAGGGGCACCACCACCTCGTCGGCGGCCAGCAGGGCCGAGACGCTGGAGAGCGTGTAGCCCGGTGGGCAGTCGAAGATGAAGTAGTCCGTCTCCCCGTCCTCCTCCACCGCCTCGCGGAAGCGCCGCAGCGCGCCGGTATCCCGCAGTCCGTCCCGGATGGCGATCAGGTCCAGGTCATACAGCGCCGGGGAGCCGGGCAGGAGGGCCAACCCCTCCCGGATCTCCGTCAGGTTTGCCCGCCAATAGGGCTCGTGGGTCCCGGTCAGGACCTCCGCCACGGTGCCGCCGTCCTCCGGGTCGAACTCCGGCAGGAAGAAGCGGGTCAGGTTCACCTGCCCGTCGCAGTCCGCCAGGACGACGCGCTTGTGGTAGTCGCGGACCAGGATGTCCGCCAGGTTGATGGCGGTGACGGTCTTCCCGACCCCGCCCTTGTTGTTCATGATCGCTATGGTTTTCATAGGCTGTCCTTTCAGCCGCCGGGAGGCGGCGTGGGTATTGTTCAAAACGGCACGTCATAGTGCTCCCCTGTGAGTTCCGTCATTTTCACCTGCCCCGCGTTCTGTTCAGCTTCTTTCTTGGCCTCGGCCTTCCGGCGCTTCTCCTCAAGGGACCGGAGGATGGCGCGGCATACCTCCTCCGGCATAACGGAGAACGTCTGCTTCTCGCCGTCAAAATCCAGAGGCCAGTCGCATTGAAGGCCCTCCTTGTTTTTTCCGATGGTCAGCCAGCGCGCCTTCTTCTTGGCCAAATCACTCTTGGGCTTGGGCTGGTAGATCAGGAAGATGACGTCCGCGTCCTGCTCGAACTGGCCGGATTCCTTCAGGTCATGCATATTAGGGACCCGCCATTTCCCCTGGTCCGGCCTGGTCAGCTGAGCCAGCTCTATGATCAGCGTCCCGGAGGTCTGCGCGAACGTATGTAGATCCCTGGACACAGAGGCCATCTGTTCGCTCCGCATCGTCCCTCGGGGCGTCTCCGGCTTTATCAGCTGCACGTAGTCGATGAAAATGATATCGAAGCCATACGCCTCACTGGCGGACTGGATATCCGCCGCCGTCATGCCCGGCGTTTGGATCACCCGAAAGGAGCGCTTGGAAAACTGTCCTGCTTTCTCCGCCAGACACGTCCAGTCCGCCTCGGGGATCGTCCGGTCCTTGATATCCGGCAGACGAAGCTGGGCGGCATGGGCCATCAGCCGGTCCCGGAGCTTTTCCTTGTTCGTCTCCAGAGAGAAAAAACCGACCTTGTGCTTGGCCGCCATATGCCACGCCATCTGAAGGGCCAAGCAAGTCTTGCCGTCGCTGGGATAGCCGCCCAGGATCACGACGTCTCCCCGCTGGATGTAGGTCCCCTTGTCCAACGTTGACAGGCCGAAGGTGATATATTCCGGCTTCGGCGCTTCCGGGTCCTGGCTCTGGAAAAAGCTCTCCAGCAGCTCCGGCATGCCCCAGGAGTCCAGCTTCCGGCCATCGGAGAGAAGCTGGCCCAGCTGGGCGTGGTCCCGGCGGCAGTCCTCCAGTGTCTGCGAGGCGGCGAGGGAGCGGCCTAGATCCGCCGCCTGCCGCAGGATCGCTTTTTCCCGCATGATCTCCGCGTATTCCCGCCAGTTGGCGGCGGTGGGCGTGATCTCCATGAGCTGGAGCAAATAATCGCCGTACTTTCCGCCGCAGCACTCCCGGAGCGTCACGCCGTCCACCGGCTTTCCCGCCCGGAACAGATCCCGGGCGGCCTGGTACAACTCCCGGTTGACCGGAGACTGGAAGTCCTCTTCCCGGACGGCGGATAAAATGGCCCGGATGCCGGCCTTGTCCTCCTCCGCGCCGACAATGAGCAGGGAGCCCAGGACGGCGTATTCCGACTCCAGGGAGGCTGTCAATCCTTTCGTCACCGCCATCCGAACCGCTCTCCTTCCTCCTCCGGGGGCTCTGGGCCGTGGGGCGCCTTCGGCGTATCCGTCCAGCGGGCGTTGTTCAGCCAGGTCGCGGCGTAGGGGATGCCCACGCCCTCCCGCCAGCTTTCCGAACGCACCTGGGCCTGGAGGGCCTTGCCCATGGTGGCGATCAGCGCGTCATCCGGCTGGAGCTTGTCCCAGGCCCGGACCGCCCCCTGGCGGTCCTCCCCCCGGGCGTGGGTCCGGTAATACTCCCAAAACGCCTCGAAGCGCTCCGGGTTCCAAGCCGGGACAGACTTGTCCTTTTTGCGCCCCTCGCGCCGCCCCCCTTTGGGGGGTATGGGGGGTATATTTTCTAGTTTATCTTTTCTACCTATTAAACAACTGTGAGGAATTTCACGAGGGTCATGCAAGATATTGCACGAGGGGGTGAAATTTTCTTCATGAGGGTCCGGCAGGGCTTCGCCGGAGGGAGGAGGCGTTCCTCTGCCCGTAAACAGGCCGCAGTAAATATACCGCCGCTCCACCTCGTTCGTCCCTTCGGCGCGCTGAACGGCTACCAGGATATAGCCCCTCTCCTGGAGCTGCCCGAGCATCTGCTGGACCCGCCGCTTGGACAGGTCCAGCTCTGCCGCCAGCGTCTCGTTGGAGGGCCAGCAGTATCCATCCCTGTGCGCCATGGAAGACAGCACCAGGTACAGCAACTTCGCCGCTGCGGTCAGCTCCTTGTCATGGAACACCTCGCCGGGGATCACGCCCCAGTAGCTTCTCTGGTCCTCCATCCTCTCACCTCTCTATCCAGTCGATCAGGCGGAACAGCTGGCCGGTCAGCCAGCCGGTCCCGATTACGGTCAATGCGAGTACCCATCCGGACATGGGGGGCACCTCCTCCCCCGTCCAGATTGGGGCTTGCATTCTGCCGAGGATTTGATATAATATTTTCGTAACGAGTTCTCGGCGCAAGCCCTGGACGCGACTGCTCGAAGGTGCCAGCCTTCGGGCGGTCTTTTTTTGTCGTCTTCATTCGTTTTTCCCTTCTTTTTCGCTCAGGGGATGTCCATCAGGACCCATCGATGAGCCCTTTCCCTCATGCGGACCCGGAGGCCCCCTTTTTCAGAGCATGGTTCACGTAGACCTGGAGGATCCGCTCGTCCGCGGCGGCCTTGTCTGCCGCGGTCATATCCCGGCAGCAGGTATCCATGATGTAACAGGTACAGCCCTCGGTCTTCACGATCTTACGGCAGTCCTCCATATTGGGGACAAAGGGGAACGGGCCCAGTTTCGGCATATGTATCACCTCCCTCAACTCTACGCCGGCGGGAGCTCGTCCTATGTGCTGCGGCCTGCCGCCAGGCGGACCTCGGTAAATGCTTTGGTCAGCTCCTCAAGGTCAGCAAGGATCAGATCCAGGTCCGGCCTCTCGCTTTCGTCGATGACGTTGTCCTCCGCGATCTCCATGAGCCGGTGGTCCGGGCGCTTCTCCAAAAACCGCTCCATACGGTTAAAGCACCGCATCACCGCTGTCTGCAAGCTGCAATCCTCCACCGTCGGCAACAGAGCCGCCGCTACCTGGGAGGTGCGGCACAGGTGGTCATAGGCGAGGAAGTGGTTGGAGTAGAGCGCGTCCATACGGACGGCGAGGTCGTCCGGGGGGGACACCTCCCCGCTCTCGTATCGGGCCAGGGCCCGGACGGAGCAGCCCAGCAGCTCCGCAGCGTGTTCCTGGGTGTGGCCTGCCAGCTCCCGGCAGGTCTTGTAGATGTTCCGGCCATCCTCCGGCATGGCGCGGGCCTCCTTTTTGGGGTAGGATAGTGATGTGGGATCAGGCGCTGCCGCGGCCCATGAGATAGTCTATGGAAACGTCGAACACGTCGGCTAATTTCCGCGCGTTCTTCCAAGAAGGCTCATTCAAGCCATGTTCCCACTTAAACACCGCCGGGTGCTTCACGCCGACACGCTCCGCCAGTTCTTTCATGGTCATGTCGTTCTGAACCCGCAGGAGCCGGATATTATTCATTGCGCTCCTCCTTTCGTTTTTCTTGAAACTTTGGGATAAACATGGTATATTGTCCTTGTGGTTGCTGTCGGCATGGTTACACTATATCAAGCCATAGCTTGATTATCAATGCAAAATCAAGTTATTACTTGATTTTTTCGGCTTTGCACAAAATCGAGGGGTATTGCTTTATGTACGTTACACAAGAGATCGCCGAGCGTATAAAGCTGCGCGCCAGGGGAAAAAAGGTCACTGTGCGCACCCTTCTCTCTGACTGCGGCATGAATATCAATGCCATATCTGAGTTTTCCAAAGGCAAGCAGCTCTCCTGCATCAGCCTCGCCAAGATCGCCGACTACTTGGACTGCTCCGTGGACTACCTGCTGGGCCGGACCGATGTGCCGGAGGTCAACCGGCAAAATCACACGTGATTGGAAAGGGAATGTATTTCCGCCAGCTCTTTTCTGATTTTTTCCAGGTCAGTGGTTGTCTTAGCCATTTGCCTCACCTCCATTCCATCAGATTTATCTTCCGTGACGGTATGGTTACACTATAAATCAGATTATTTCTGATTGTCAACACAATAATCAGGATAATTCTGATTATCTATTAATGTCACAAATCGGGGGTGTACTTTTTGGATATTTCTGCTAATAATTACGCTGATATTCGTAGCAGAATCTTTGAGGCTTTAGAAGAATCTGGTATGTCACAAAAAGAATTTGCTTTAAGAATGAATGTTGCGCCTCAAACAGTTACAGATTGGAAGAAAGGGAAAAGTGCTTCTTTTGTTAGAATGGGTACTATGCTTTCGATGGTTCTGAATGTATCTCCTGCATGGCTTGTATTTGGAGAAGGAGAAAAGTATCTGTCAAAAGAAGAGAACTTAAAGCTATTAAAATCGCAAATAAACTATGATGTGAGTATGCTCCGTGACACTATAGAAGTGTTTACTAAGGCCAATCCGGGCTTCAGTTTTCTTGGCCTTATGGTAGCGGCAGCCTACGACCAGGCGGACAAAGGCACCCAAGCCGCCGTCCGCAAGCTCCTGGATGTGAACGAAGTCCCCCAAGAGTCCGGGCGTACCAGCGAGGCAATGTGATCACGCCCCTGTGCTGGGGCAAAAAATAAGCCGGCGCTCATGCTGGACGCCGGGGAACTCTTGACAATTTCATTATGAGCGGTTATACTAAACATAGAAAGGGCGCTGCCGGTAGACGGTTGGCCCCCTTCATGAGTTACAAAGAAGTAACCGCTGGTTGAGGAGCCGGGCGGTTACTTCTTTTTATTGACCGCAATGAAGAGGCCGATAATGCCGATGATAACAAGCGTGTACTGAAACAGTTCACTGTATGTAACCATAAGCCGCCCCCTTTCCGAAGATCAGAGGGCAAGAAGCCGCCCCCTGTCAAGAGGGCCAACCGTCCGCCGTTACTGGCAGCGCTGAAAGATGATCCTTTCCTGCGTTCGAGGATATCACGATCTTCAGCAAAATGCAATATCGTTTCCAGTTGTCAGGAATCCCATCCTTGTACCCCGGGCGGCCTCGACGACGCTATACTGGACTTGGCCCGCAAAGGCGTGGCTTCCCTGTCCAGCAGGTATCCTGTCTGGTCATTCACTTGTCCTATGGATCTATTTTCTGTCCGTGAGGTTACTATAGTCCAATCGGGTTATATTTGTCAACAGTTTTATAGCCCTATCGGGCTATATTTGGAGGGATGCACGATTGTTCACGGAGTGCTTTAGAGAAATCTTACAAAGCAAGAACATTACAGGCTATCGAATAGCTAAGGAAACAGGTATTTCCCAAGGGCTGATGGCTTCTTATATCCGCGGGGAGAAAATTCCAACTGTAAATAATCTTGTCAAAATAGCCAACTTCTTGGACTGCTCTATAGATTACTTGCTGGGGCGAACTGACAGACCAGAGGTCAATAAACAAACCGTATCCAAATCGAACATTGATCTGCAAAAGCCTAACCTTTCGGATGTTGAAGGTTAAGCGAAAATAAATAAAAGGGTGGTGGGTATGGAACGTTACGATTTTATTACAATTGACTTCGAAACGGCAAATCATAATTATGATAGCGCTTGCTCTATTGGTATTGCCGCTGTAAGAGACTCTGAAATTGTAGACACCTATTATTCCCTCATCAAGCCCAATTCAGAATTTGACTCTGGTAATATTCGAATTCACGGAATTACGCCAGAAGATGTCAAACGCGCTCCGACTCCTTACGATGTATGGAGGGATATATTTCATTTTTTTGGACACTATGCAGTACTCGCCCATAATGCTTTTTTCGATATGTCCGTACTAAAACGTTCATTTCCATTTATCTACAATACTGATTTCAAATATATTGATACCGTCTCACTTTGTAAGGAATTTGTCCCGGGGAAAAAGAGTCTAGTGAACTGCGCAAACTTTTTTAACATTAATCTTGGCCAGCATCACAATGGATTGGATGATGCAATAACATGCGCAAAATTGGCTATTTCATGTATTGAATCTTCCCAATGCAAAAACTTAGGTGAGTTATGTTTTTCCTTACCAAATGTAAAAATCTATCAATTTTCAGACTTGAATCCTTCTGTAGCTACTGAATTTCACAAAGAAAAACGTATTCCAACTTATAGTAACATTCGCCCCTGCGATATAGAAAGGACAGCGGATATTTCTTCCATTGACCCGAAAAACCCGTTTTTCGGAAAAACCATTGTCTTCACCGGCGATTTGTGCATGAGCCGGGCGGAAGCTATGCAGGCCGTCATAAACATGGGAGCGTCCGTAAAAACTTCCGTATCCCGAAAAGTCGATTATCTTGTAGTAGGAAAACAGGATATAAGCCTCGTCGGAGAGGATGGCACAAGCACCAAAGAGAAGAAAGCCGCCGAGCTGAATTGGAGTGGAAAGGCCCATATCGAAATTCTCCGTGAAAGTCAATTCCTGTCAATCATGCAACGGGAGGTTTACGATGGACGATTTTAATCAAACTTCCCTCTTTCCCAAAACTGAGAAAGAACTTGGGATGGAACGGGAAGAAGCATTTTTCAAACAGGCCCTTCCGCTTCTTCAAGAGGCGGCGAAGTCCAGAAATGCCAACCCGGAGGATATTACTTACGAAGTTTTGTCTACATACAGTTCCCTTAAATTTCGTTCTTCCCTTATTTGCAAGCTGAAGCTGCGCGGGAAAAAATGGTACATCTCTATCCCTGGCCGCCTGCATGAGGTCATTCCTGAAGGCACAGAAACAACTCAAATCGCGTCCGAAAAGCATTTTTTCAGAATCGCATTTGACCTGCTAACCGAAAACGACGTCCCCTCCCTCATGGAGAAGGCCACGCTTCTGGCCATTGAGCTGGTCCCCAAAGAGTTCGACTGCTGCTCACATTACGAGGAATGCAGTGACGCAAAAGTATGCGTCCATCCCGACCCCTCGTTTTCCATGCTGTGCGGCTACCGCAAGATTTTGAAAAGTGGGCGGATTTTCTACGGAGGAAACCGCAATATTGACTGAAAATGAATTCATCCAAACTTCGACGCAAAAGAGAGGCGTCCCCACTGGGGCGAAGTGCGAATTCATAAGCCAGAAGTGAATAAAACGCCTCCCAGGATGGGCGGCGGCTTGACGAATCAATCGCCTGGTCCTGCTGGCGGAAGAACATCAAAACCTGTTGGACACTCTGGCCCCCAAGGACTGTGTGAAGGCGCCGGAGGAGGAAGCAGGCACTCTGAAAACCGTAATCCGCCTGCTGGTCCACGATGTGGCGGAGCTGAAAAAGGCGCAGTAAACATGTGTCCGGCATGGACACATCACGAAGGAGGTCTCCCCTATGCCTCGCCCTCATGTGATCCAATGGCCCGACAACGGCTTTGGCGTCCAGATCCCCGTCAGGTTCCTGGAGCAGATCGGCGTGCGGGGGGACGATGAGGTGGAGCTCTCCTGCCAGGGGGACCGGGTCGTCATCCGCAGGACCTCCGGCCGGCGGCGGGAGGCGGAGCGCGATAAATGAACCGATATCCAAATCGAACATCCAGGAGGACGCATATGGAAACCAAAGAAACGCTTACCGCTGCCTTTGAAGAACTGAGGGATAGGATCGCCCTGCATATAGAATACCTGGATACCATGCCCCTCCAAATGCAGGCCGCTTTGTACGATGCTGACCTAGATGGGCTGGTCGAGATCCTCCGACGGCTGGATGAATTTATGGAAATAAAGCTTTGTAAATAAAAACCGCCCCGGCTAGACGGCTCCGGGGCGGCTTCTCGCAGGAGGCCCCGCCATGAAACAATACCTCATGTACCTCCGCAAGTCCCGGAAGGACCGGGACCTGGAGCTCCAGACCGGCAGCTTCGATACCCTCCAGCGCCACAGGGACACCCTCCTGGCCCTGGCGAAGCAGCGGGGGTACTCCATCGCCCACATCTACGAGGAGGTCGTCAGCGGCGATTCTATCGCCGACCGGCCGGAGATGCAGAAGCTCCTGGCCGCAGTGGAGACCGGCGCTTTCGAGGGCGTGCTGGTCATGGAGGTCCCCCGCCTCGCCAGAGGCAACACCAGGGACCAGGGCGTGGTGGCGGAGACCTTCCAGTACAGTGGCACGAAGATCGTCACTCCGGAGAAGATCTATGACCCCGCCGACGAGGCGGATGAGGAATATTTCGAGTTCGGCCTCTTCATGTCCCGCCGGGAATACAAAGCCATAAACCGCCGGCTCCAGCGGGGCCGCATGGCCTCTTTGTCCGAGGGGAAGTATATCGCCGGGACGCCGCCCTACGGCTACCGGAAAGTGAAGCTCCCCCACCAGAAGGGCTATACCCTGGAGCCCGTGCCCGAAACTGCCGATGTGGTCCGCGAGATCTTCCAGCTCTACACCCTGGGGGATCCGCAGCCCGACGGCGGCCGCAAGCCCCTCGGGAGCTATGCGGTCGCGAACCTGCTCAACGCCCGGGGCATCCTCTCTCCCGGAGGCGTCCAGTGGTCCGCCGCCGCCGTGCGGGACGTGCTGAAGAACCCCACCTACGCCGGGTATATCCGCTGGTCCTACCGCCCCGATACCAAGCGCATGGTGGACGGCAGGGTGGTGATCAGCCATCCGGTGAACCAGGACACAGAACTGAGGAAGGGCGTCCATCCCCCGCTGATCTCGGAGGAGACCTGGACCGCAGCCAGGGCCATGATGACCAGCCGCGGGCATGCGCCTGTCCCCGGCAGCAAAACGATCTCGAACCCCCTGGCGGGGCTGCTTTACTGCTCTGTCTGCGGCCGTTCTCTGGTGCAGCTGCCCCAGGGCAGCCACGGCGCGCCTATGATCATGTGCCCCACCGCCAAGTGTCCTACCGTTGGCAGCCGCCGGGATGTGGTGGAAGACGCCCTGTTGTCCGCCCTGGCGGAGTGGCTGGAGGCGTACAAGGTCCGCGCCCAGTCTGATGCGGGAGCACGAGGGGACGATGAGGCCGTCCACGATGCGGAGCGGAACATCGCCAAGGCCCGGAAGCAGTTGGATACGCTGAACAAGCAAAAAGGCAGTCTGTACGACTTACTGGAGCAGGGGCTTTACAGCAAGGATGTATTCCTTGAGCGGTCCCGCGTCCTGGCCGCGCGGATCACGGAGACGGAGCGGCAGATCGAGGCCCTGCGGACGCACCTAGGCGCGCTCAGGCGGGCGGAGTTGACACGGAAAAGCGTGGCGCCCAGCATCCAGAACGTGCTGGATGTGTACGCCACGCTGGGGACCCCCGCGGAACAAAACGCGCTATTGAAAACGGTAGTGGATCACGTCGTTTATTTCAAGAGTCAAGGCGGTGCCTGGCGGGAAAGTGATATGCGGCTCTATGTGTATCCGAAGCTTATGGCGAAAGAATTACTTATAACCTGATTGGTCGTATGTGTATCCCCACTCATAGGATGGCCGAAGTTGGTACACCCGCTGAAACCCATGCAAATCAAGGACTTGCGGAACAATATCTACACCCGAATCGGTCTCTTTATTTTAGCTGTGTTTATGGACAAGCAATTATTTGATTTCAAAAGGGTGCGACTACCAAATCGCACCCTTTTGCATTTAGAAATGGAAAGGAGGTCCAGCCATGTCAGAAATCATTCTGTCAGACTATCTCTACGGTGACGAAACCGCACAATCCGCATTCTTCAAAATGCCTCGCCAGCTTTTTGACGTTCCTTACTTTAAGCGCCTTTCCGTAGCCGCCAAGCTGTTGTACGGTATGCTGCTGGACCGCATGAGCCTGTCCGCGAAGAATGGCTGGCATGATGATGCCGGATGGGTCTACATCTACTACACTGTGAAAGAAGTGTGTCAGGACATTGGCTGTGGCCGGAACAAGGCCATGCGGCTGCTGGCAGAGCTGGACACCGTGAAGGGCATTGGCCTGATTGAGCGAATCAAACAAGGCCAAGGCAAGCCGGATAAAATCTTCGTCAAGAAAATATCTGTCCACGAGGACACTGAAATACCCAACACGGTAGAAACTACCTCTGTTGCGCCCGTTTCAGAGGCCGATTTTTCCGACGTGCAGAAATCGGAAATTCTGACTTCAAGAGGTCGAGAAAACCGACTTCTAGGGGTTTCAAAAGCTGACCCTAATAAGACTAATAAGAATCAAACAGAGTTTATTCAAATCAATCTATCCATCCCTTCGCACCGACCACCAAGGCTGGAGGGGATAGATCGATACGAGCAGAGAGAAGCAAATAGGGGATTTATACGGAGGGCAATCTGCGCTCCGCTGTTGTGCTGGACTTCTTCAGGAAAGACAAGCCTATCTGAAAACCAGCCTCCCGGACGAAGCCCTAAACCGGCGCCGCTTGCAGCGCAGTCCCAGCAAGTATGTCGTCTGTTAAACAGACGACCCTTGTTAGGGGGGAGTTCCCCCTAATACCCCCAGCGAAATGTGTCTCACGGTGAGACATAAAACATGGTTTCTTTTTTAAGATTTGCACCGAAATCTTAATAGTATCGTTTATTGCTTGGAGTATTGATATCTGCTCTTGGTACCAGTTTAAAAGCACCGCGTATATCCATGGCTTCTAAAATCTAATATGGGTGTCCACCAATATGCCCTACTAGAACCTTTTCTCCTTTCCCAACAATGGAATCTTTCCACGAAAAGTAGATTCGCAGGTTGGAATCCCGGCGAAGCAATTTAGTGTGTGGCGAACAAAGAACAGATTTTATCTGAATATCCTGATTGTCGTGAAGGTAGGAAAAGGAGAAACTTAAAAATTGATTGTGGTCAGAAGTATCCATACTGCAGGCTAGCACCTTCGATCCCAGGACTTTACACATTTTCTCTGTATTGGGAGCATATTCTCTGTATATTTCCAGGGCTTCGTCATTTAATACGCCAAGATCATGTATAATTGCTTTCCGTACATCCACTGTCTCAAAATGGGTAATTCCTCTCATCCCTGTTTCAATATCCTCCGAAAAGATAATATTTGGAAAGCAAGTTTTCATAAAAGTAGAAAAGCCGTCATAGGATTTGATTTTTATAAGGATATCTTCCCTTAACAAGAGCATACAGAAGCACAACAAACTAAATGGGCTGTCAACCTTACACAAAGCACCGCTTCCGCTAAAAAACGGAGCGGTGTTTTTGTCTGTCCTCTGGTCACCGTGACTAGAAGTCCCCCCGCCTGTTTTCTCCGTTCCGTCCATGGAGGCTCTGCTGGATTTATCCCCCGTCGCCGCGCCACCCATAGCACAGCCGGGGCTGCCTGTCAAGGGCAAAGCCGCCGCTGCGCGGCGGTGCTCCGCACCCTTGACAGGCTGTCCCGGTTGTGCTACCTCCCAAGGCGCGACGGGGGATATATCCTCCAGAGCCGCCCCCTTTCCCTGGATAGGGAAAGGGCGGGGGGATAGGGTCGAACCGCTTCTCCTCAAACTGCTGCCTTTCCACGGCTGATGTGTTGAAAATTAGCAATCTCAACGCATTGCACCGCAAAGGTTTCCAGCCCTGGTTTCATAGGGGCCGGTATCGTATCATTCCCCAGTCCCGATTTATCGAAATACTGTCAACATTTGAATTTATAGGAGGTATCTATGAGTAGCAAAAAATCAGTGGCTTACGGCTCCGAAAGTCAGTCAACAGTCGTTGCAGGAAAGAAACGTATTCGGAGTACATCGGTTTGTGTCTGGCTGTCCCAGGATGAACAGGCAAAAATCCGGGGGCGTATGGCAGATGTGGGCATCCACAACCTTTCGGCCTATATGCGGAAAATGGCTCTTAACGGCTATGTACTTCATGTTGACCTCGCTCCTGTCAAAGAAATCGTCTCCCTGCAAAGGCGGTGTGCAAATAATCTCAATCAGATAGCTATCCGGGCAAATACCCAAGGAGGAGTTTACCCCAATGAAATCAAGGCCCTGCAAAAAGATTATGCGGATTTATGGGAACCGCTCTCTGAACTGTTGGAGAGACTTTCGGAGATAGTGACGCTGTAAGCGCATAAGGCCCAGGAGCGTTAGCGACGGGGCCGCAGACAGGGGAGCTTCTGGTCACGGTGACCAGAAGCTCCCGGCGGGTTTGGGGGCACCCCAACAAGCATTTTCGCAAGGCGAAAATCGCAAGTGTTATACACTTGCCCTGCTTGCCAAGAGTGTGTTCACTGGAAATGAAGCCAAAAATAGGAACAGCGATTTTGCTATGTAACAATCTTCCCTTGACATGGGCAAGAGGAAATGTTACAATTCATATTGCGAATATAAATAACGAATATTCGCAATATGAAATCGCAAGAGAGGAGGACATATCAATGCCATCAAAACCTGTTCTTTCAGATGCTGATAAAAAGGCGATCCGAAAGAGGCTGGGGGAACTGTGCGAGGAGTGCTGGATTGCACACGGTTACAAAAAGACCAGCATCAAAAATCTGTGTGACAATGCAGGCATCTCCATCGGCACATTTTACACGCTATACCCCACAAAAGAAGATTTGTTTTCGGAAACCATTGAGCGCATCGAAAAGAGGCTGACCGAGAAAGTCCTTGCCATCAACAGGAGCAGTCAAACCAAGGAGGGGTTTGCTCAGTCCATGAAAGAACTGTTCCGGGAGTATGACAGCAAGCCATTTTTGTATAATGTCAACACACCGGATTTTCAGTCTTTTGTGACAAAGCTCCCAGAGGAAACCATTCAAAAAATCAAGTTTGATAGCTTTGAATTTTTCAAGCAGGCTGTCCAGGCCGCAGACCTCACCTTGAAGATTGAACCGTCCCAGGCATACGGGATTTTGAGTGCGCTGCTGTCAACCATCAACGCAAAGGAAACGCTTGCTGTTACCTGTGACTATTTCGCCGTCTTTGACCGTATGGCGGATATTCTTGTAAGTAGTATCTTTGAGTAAAGGAGCTTTCATGGAAACATTCGAGTACAAAACTGTCACTGTGGACTGCAAGGACATGGAACATTCCCAGGACACGCTGACCACGCAATTAAACCGCTGGGGCAAAGAGGGCTGGGAACTGGTGTCCTCCCTCACCCACCCCTACCTGGGCAGCTCGCAGTATTCTCTTGTGGGCCTCGCCCATCGGGTCACGCTGATTTTCAAGCGACTGAACCAATCCGGGGAGGCGGCGCAGGCATGACCTATGCAGTTGAAACCCGCCACCTGTCCAAGACCATCGACGGCAGCCCCATACTGAACGATATAACTATGAGTGTGAAACAGGGCGAGATTTACGGCTTTTTAGGCGCAAACGGCGCGGGAAAAACCTCGCTGATGAAAACCCTCTATCACATCATCACCCCGGACGCCGGAACAATCACCCTGTTGGGGGAGCGCGTTGAGAAGGGAAACTACCCTGTTTTCTCCCGGATTGGGAGCATCATCGAAAGCCCCGTTTTTTATCAGCATTTGAGCGCCCGTGAAAATCTGGAGCTGCATTGCGGCTACATGGGCGCAGGCCATGAACGCATCGGGGAAACACTGGCGATGCTGGACCTCTCGGACACAGGCGGCAAGGCGGTGGGGAAGTTTTCTTTGGGCATGAAACAGAGGCTTGCCCTTGCAAGAGCCTTTCTGACAAGGCCGGAGCTGCTCATTCTGGACGAGCCAATCAACGGTTTAGACCCCCAGGGTATTCTTGAAGTCCGGGAACTTCTCCGGCAGATCAACCGGGAGTACCACACGAGCATTTTAATCTCCAGTCATATCCTGGACGAACTATCCAAAATCGCGGACACCATCGGTATCATAGACCACGGCTCCATGCTTGCGGAAATATCCATGGCGGAGATTGCGAAAAAGGGCATGAACCTTGAAACCTACTATCTGGAATTGCTAGGAGGGAGTAAAAACGGTGTTAAACCTCATTAAGCTGGAATTGAAAAGGGTTTCTCTCAAATCACATTTCATCGGACTGCTGGCCGCAAATATCGTGATTGCCATGTTGAGTGCGTTTACATCCTCGCTCTTGAAGGCAGGCGGCGGGGTCGCTGTGACCGGCCTGCCGCCCGCGCAGTTGGATACATTGACGCTGGCAACCATGCTTGTCCGGGCTACGCTGATTGTTTGGGAGGCAGTCTTGATTTCGGTATTTATCGTGGAAGAATACCGAAACAAAACGATAAACCTGCTCTTTACCTATCCTGTCCAGCGTGGGAAATTGATTGCTGTGAAAATCATTTTGATATGCGGCGTCATGCTCCTGTTTCACGGGCTGTCCGGTGTTTTTCAATTTGCCTGCTTATCCCTTGCAAGCAGGTATTTCCCCTTTGTCACCGTCAGCCCCGCAAATCTGATGACACAAGCCATCACTGCTTTGTCGGCTGTTCTGCTGGGTCTGCTCCCGCTCTATATCGGCATGATAAAGAAGTCCACGATTGCGACCATCGTTTCATCTTTTGCAATCGCCGCCATCGTTTCCAATTCCCAGGGCGGTGGCGCGGGACTGATGTCCATTCCGATTGCGGCTATCGTGTTTGGCGTGATCGGTGCGGGCTTTTCCGCAATCGCTGTCCACAAAATGGTTTCTTCTGATTTGAGAAACTGACAGAAAGGAGGCGGCTATATGAATTTTCCCATTCCCAGCTTTATCCCCGTTCCCGGTGCGGAAACGATGCAGATTATCTCAATCGTTTCGCTGATTGTCGGCATCTGCGTTACGGTCGTGGGGGTGCTTTTCCTGTTCTTGAATAAGAGAAAAGGGAAAGAGAAGAACACGCTTGCATGGATTTTGATTTGTGTCGGCGTACTGCTCATAGCCAATCATGGCATACAACTGATTTTCAGGAGGTAAGACAATGGTAAAAGAAGTCAATCATGCCTGCGAAAAGCTGAATGAAAAGCTGGGGGTTTCTGTATCGCTCCCTAACCCCAAAAAGAAAACGCTGAAAGCGGCCTCGGTGTGCAATTTTGCTGTCGGCGCTGGCCTGGTCGCAGCGGGCATTGTGCTCCCGTCCAAGTGGTGCGCTGTGCTGGGTGGCCTCGGCATTATCAGCAGCGTTGTACTGCGCCACGAAAGCGGCGGCAGGAAAGATGAACAGTGATACCGCCAAGGGAAGTTTTGAATGGCTGCTATGCCCTGTGTGCGGCAGTAAGACCCGTATCAAGATGCGTTCCGATACGCAGCTAATAAACTTTCCCTTGTTCTGCCCCAAATGCCGGAAAGAAACGCTAATCCGTGTAGAAAAATTCAATGTTTCAGTTATCACAGAGCCAGACGCACAGACGCAGAGCCGATAACACGCAGATGTAAAATGCGGTTATCGGCCCTTTCTTTTGAAAAGACACGGCAACCGTCAAGGAGGCGTTGTCGTGTCTTTCTGTTTTACTCACTCCCCTGATCTGTCAAAAAAAGCCCTCGTTCTCTAAAGGGAAATCCCACCCAAAACTGCGAAAATTGTAATATTCAGTCGCCCAGACACGTCCGTATAGCCTTGCGCTGTGCGGACGTGTTTCTGTTCTGGAGCTTCTGGTCACCGTGTCCAGAGGCCCGCTACCGCTCCCCGCCCCTCCATTTCGATCTGTCCCTTTCCGCCAACATCGAAATGGAGGTTACATATGACAACCATCAAATTAAACCGCTACTATCCCCACCTGACCGAAAATATCACC
>NZ_CAJUBK010000021.1 GCF_910584465.1 uncultured Oscillibacter sp. | reverse complement strand
AGTCGGTCTCGGCGTTGACCTCGACCACCACGCCCACGCCGTCGATGACGGCGGCGTAGGCCATGCCCTCGGCGGCGACGCGGCCGGCCTTCTTCACGGAGGCGGCCATGCCCTTCTCGCGCAGCCACTCCACGGCCTTGTCCATGTCGCCGTCGGTGGCGGAGAGGGCCTTCTTGCAGTCCATCATGCCCACGCCGGTCATCTCGCGCAGGGTCTTCACATCAGTTGCGGTAAAAGCCATGATCGCTTACCTCCAAATCTATTATCGTCCTATCTCACTGGGCGGCGGGGGCCTCGGCGGCCTCCTCGTTCTGCTCGCCCTGGCGGCCCTCCAGCACGGCGTTGGCCATGATGGAAGAGATCAGCTTGATGGCGCGGATGGCGTCGTCGTTGCCGGGGATGACGTAGTCGATCTCATCGGGGTCGCAGTTCGTGTCGGCGATGGCCACCACGGGGATGCCCAGCTTGTGGGCCTCGGCGATGGCGTTGCGCTCCTTGCGGGTATCCACGATGAAGAGGGCGCCGGGCAGGCTCTTCATCTCCTTCACGCCGCCCAGGTACTTCTCCAGCTTGGCGATCTCGCCCAGGTGCTTCATGACTTCCTTCTTGGGCAGCATGTCGAAGGTGCCGTCCTCCTGCATGGCCTTGAGCTGGTTGAGCCGGTCCACGCGGGTGCGCATGGTCTTGAAGTTGGTCATCATACCGCCCAGCCAGCGGGCGTTGACGTAGTACTGGCCGCAGCGGCCGGCCTCCTCGCGGATGGCGTCCTGGGCCTGCTTCTTGGTGCCGACGAACAGCAGGGACTGGCCGCTCTCGCTGAGCTGGCGGACGAAGTTGTACGCCTCCTCCAGCTTGCGCACGGTCTTCTGCAAGTCCACGATATAGATGCCGTTGCGCTCCGTGTAGATGTAGGGAGCCATCTTGGGGTTCCACCGGCGGGTCTGGTGGCCGAAGTGGACGCCCGCCTCGAGCAGGGCCTTCATGGATACGACGCTGGAATTTGCCATGTTGTTTGTTCCTCCAAATATGAATTTAGTTGGTCCTCCGGCGGCTTCAGCCCCCCCGCCAACCCGGGGACCGGGCCCAGGGCACAGACAGGGAGTCGACACGCCGTGCGGAATGCTGAAATATCATACCACAGCAGTATTTCCAATGCAAGAGGGAATTAACAGATCCGCAAGATTTTTCTTTGGAAGATCCAACTCCGCCCCCGGGACATTGACATTTCCCCTCCGGGGACGCATAATGGGGGCATAACGGATCGGGGGCGAGCCCCGCGTCCCGCGAAAGGAGCCTTTTTTCAATATGGACACTATCTATATCATGGGCCACCGGAACCCGGACACGGACTCCATCGTCTCCGCCATGGCCTACGCCGCCCTGCGCAACGCCCTGGGCGACCGGCAGTACCAGGCCGCCCGGCTGGGCCAGATCAGCGACGAGACCCAGATCGTGCTGGACCGCTTCGGCTTCCAGCCCCCCAGGCTCATCGAGAACGTGCGGACCCAGGTCCGGGACCTGGACTACGACACGCCGCCCACCCTCTCCCCCGCCGCCACCATCAGCCGGGGCTGGCAGGCCATGCAGGGCGGGAACATCTCCATCCTCCCCGTGGCCAACGAGGACGGGACCCTCCACGGCACCCTCTCCGCCGGGGACGTGGCGAATTACGACATGACCTCCGTCCGCGACCCGCGGGTGGACGGGATCCCGGTCTATAACCTGATCTCCGTCCTGGAGGGCAAGCTCCTCAACGAGGGCGCCGAGGCCCGGGACGAGATCTGCGGCGAGGTGACCATCGCCCTGCCCGCCAGCCGGGAGAACCTGCTGTTCTCCAGCCCGGACAGCGTGGTCATCTGCGGCGACCAGCCGGACATGGTCCGGCGGGCCCTGGACCTCCAGGTGAACTGCGTCATCATCTGCCAGGGGGAGGTCTCCCCGGAGCTTTTGGAGCGCGCGGGGGACACCTGCGTCATCTCCACGCCCATCGACGCCTATCAGGCCCTGCGCCTGATCTTCCACGCCCTGCCCATCTCCCGGATCTGCAAGCGCAGCGGCCTGGTCTGCTTCCACCTGGACGACTACATCGACGATGTGCAGGACGCCGTCCTGGAGAGCCGCTTCCGGGCCTATCCCATCCTGGACGAGGAGGAGAAGGTCGTCGGGATGCTGTCCCGGTTCCACCTGCTGCGCCCCCGGCACAAGCGGGTGGTGCTGGTGGACCACAACGAGAAGTCCCAGTCCGTGGTGGGCCTGGACCAGGCGGAGATCCTGGAGATCATCGACCACCACCGCCTGGCGGACATCGAGACGAAGAACCCCATCCACGTCCGGAACGAGGCCGTGGGCAGCACGAACACGATCATCGCCGAGATGTACCAGGAGAAGGGCCTGATGCCCACGGCGAAGATGGCGGGGCTCATGGCGGCGGCGATCGTGTCGGACACGGTCATGTTCAAGTCCCCCACCTGCACCCAGCGGGACGTGGACATCGCCAACCGCCTGGCCCGCATCGCCAGCGTCTGCCTGGAGGACCTGGGGCAGGCGATCTTCTCCGCCAGCTGCGGCGACGACAAGACCGCCGAGGCCATGCTGATGACGGATTATAAGGAGTTCCACATCGCCGGGCACGACCTGGCGGTGAGCCAGATCACCACCGTGGACTCCGCCCGGCTGCTGGACCGCAAGGGCGAGTTCATCGAGATCATGACCGCCGCGCAGGAGTCGCAGGGGCTGGACACCGTGGTGCTGATGATCACCGACGTGCTGCTGGAGGGCACCCAGCTCCTCTTCGTCGGGGACGAGGACACCATCCGGCAGGCGTTCTCCATCCGCGGGGGGGAGAACTGCGCGTTCCTGCCCAAGATCATGTCCCGGAAGAAGCAGGTCATCCCCATGCTGTCCGCCCTCTGGGGCTGAGACGCGGGAAGGAGGTCCCCTCATGTCCCAGGCATCCGATCTCACCGCCCTCTTCGACGACGGCATCAACCTCCGGGGCCTCTTCGACATCCTCAGCCCCGAGAACAACCTGGTCCTGGCGGACGACATGATGCTCTCCGACGCCAAGGGCGTCATCCTCCGCGTCAGCGAGAGCTATGAGAAGAACTTCGGCTTCGTCCACGATTCCATCGTGGGCCGGTCCGCCTTCGACCTGGAGGCCGACGGCACCTTCTCCCCCTGCGTCACCGCCGAGGTCATCCGCCAGCGCAGGAAGATCACCGCCACCCAGACCATCAACCACATCCATAAGAACGTCATGACCGTGGGTATCCCCCTGTTCGACAGCAGCGGTGAGCTCAAGTTCGCCGTCTGCTTCAACACCGTGTCCATGGAGCAGATCAACGTCATCCAGCGCAACTACCGCCACCTCCAGGACTCCCTCCAGCAGTACACCCAGGAGATCGCCGAGCTCCGCACCCGGGCCACCTCCACCAGCCTGATCTTCAAGAGCGCGTCCATGCAGCGGCTGTGGACCCTGATGCAGAACACCGCCAACACCAAGGCCAACATCCTCATCACCGGGGAGACCGGCGTGGGCAAGAGCGCCGTGGCCAAGGCCATCCACGCCATGAGCAGCCGGGCCGACGGGCCCTTCATCGAGGTCAACTGCGCCGTGCTGCACGAGAACCTCATCGAATCGGAGCTCTTCGGCTATGAGAAGGGCGCCTTCACCGGGGCCGCCAGCGGCGGCAAGATCGGCAAGATCGAGCTGGCCAACGACGGCACCCTCTTCCTCGACGAGATCGGCGAGCTCCCGCCCCACATCCAGTCCAAGCTCCTCCAGCTCATCCAGGAGAAGACCATCGAGCGCCTCTCCGGCAACAAGCGGATCGAGCTGGACTTCCGCCTCCTGGTCGCCACGAACCGAAACCTGGAGGAGGCCGTCCAGCGGGGGCTGTTCCGCTCTGACCTCTTCTACCGGCTCAACGTCATCCGCATCCACATCCCGCCCCTCCGGCAGCGGCGGGAGGACATCCTCCCCCTGGCCCACCAGTTCCTGGCCCGCTTCTGCGGGGAGTATGAGAAGTCCCTCACCTTCAGCCCCCGGCTCCTCAGCTTCCTGGAGCGCTGCGACTGGCCGGGGAACGTCCGCCAGCTGGAGAACCTGGTGGAGCGGCTGGTCATCACCGTCCAAGATCCCATCATCGACCTGGCGCACCTCCCGCCGGAATACGACGCCGCCTCCGCCGCCCCCGCCCCCTCCCGGGAGGGCACCCTGGCGGAACGGATGGACGCCTACGAGGGGCAGATCGTCCGGGAGTCCTACCGCCGCTGGGGCACCACCGTGGCGGTGGCCAAGGAGCTGGGCATCTCCCAGGCCACCGCGGCCCGGAAGATCGCCAAGTATGTGCGGTGAGCCCGCCGGGAGGAGGGAGCGAGCCATGAGCCTCGTCCAGCTGAAGACCGAACTGCGCCAGGAGCTGAAGCTGACGCCGCAGCTCCTCCAGTCCATGGACGTGCTGCAGATGAGCTCCCAGGAGCTGCTGGAGTACCTCTCCCGCCAGGCGGAGGAGAACCCCCTCCTGGACCAGTCCGACCCGCCGGAGGCGGCCTGGGAGGCCCTGCGCCGCCAGGCCGGCTGGATCGACGGCGGACTGCGGGACCGGGGCACCTTCGCCCACGAGGAGGCCGCCGTGGAGGCCGGGCGGGAGGACCGGGAGCTGGAGGGCCTCTCCGCCTTCCTCCGGGACCAGATCCAGCGCCTCCGCCTGCCCAGGCCCCTGACGGCCCTGTGCGAGTATCTCGCCGAGCTGGTGGACGAGGACGGCTGGCTCGCCCAGGAGGACCTGGACGGCCTGTCCGGCATGAAGATCCCCCAGGCCCTGGTGGACCAGGCGCTGGACGCCCTCCAGGGCCTGGACCCGCCGGGGGTGGGGGCCCGGTCCCTCTCGGAGTGCCTGCTGCTCCAGCTCAGCCGCCGGGGCGGGACGGACCGCACCGCCATGGAGATCGCCGCCCGCTTCCTGCCGGAGCTGGGGAGGAAGCGCTATGCCGCCATCGCCCAGGCGCTGGGCGTCGGGGTGGAGGCCGTCCGGGAGGCGGAGCGGACCATCGCCGCCCTGGAGCCCCATCCGGGCCGGGCCTTCCAGCCGGCCGAGGCGGCGGTCTACGTCCGGCCCGACGTGTTCGTCGCCGAGCTGGAGGGGGAGCTGAGGGCCGTCCTGAACGACTACTACCTGCCCAGGGTGTCCGTCAACGACTACTACCTCCGCCTGCTGAAAAGCAGCGACGAGAAGGAGACCCGGGACTACCTCCGCCAAAAGCTCCGGCAGGCCAGGTGGCTGCTGGACAGCCTGGAGCGCCGGGGGAGCACCCTCCGCCGCTGCGCGGAGGCCCTGCTGGAGGTCCAGCGGCCCTTCTTCGCCGGGGAGACGGGGGAGCTGGCCCCCATGACCCTCTCCACCCTGGCCCAGCGGCTGGAGGTCCACCCCTCCACGGTCTCCCGCGCCGTCCAGGGGAAGTACCTCCAGTGCCGCCAGGGGACGTTCCCCCTGCGCTGGTTCTTCAGCCGCCCGGTGAGCGGCGGCGCGGTCTCCCGCCAGGCGGTGAAGCAGACGATGCTGGTCCTGATCCGCGGCGAGGACCCCCAGAGGCCCCTCAGCGACCAGATCCTGTGCCGCCTCCTGGCGGACCGGGGGATCCGGGTCGCCCGACGGACGGTGACGAAGTACCGCCTGGAGCTGGGGGTGGGGCCTTCGGCGGCCCGGCGGGCATAGGAGAGCGGGAAGGCAAAGCGGAGGCCCCGCCGTCCAAAGACGGCGGGGCCTCCTTGTTTATCTGTTTTGTCCGTGCGCCCCGCCCCTGGCGGGGCGCACGGCGATGGATGGGTTCACGAATGGGCGGCGCGGTACAGGAAGGTCACGATCTGGCCCCGCGTGCAGGTGTCGTTGGGGGAGAAGGCGGCCTCGCCGGTGCCGTTGGTGACCCCCTTGTCCACGGCCCAGGCCACGGCGGCGGCATACTCCGCGTCCTCGGCCACGTCGTTGAACTTGGCCTTGGACTCGACCTTGGGGCTCCCGGCGGCCTTCCACAAGAAGGTCACGGCCATGGCGCGGGTGCAGGGCGCGCCCACGTCGGCGTCCGCCGCGATCATCCCCTGCTCCGCGGCCCACTTGGCGGCGCAGTCGCGGTCCGCCGTGCCCTCGGCGGCGCCGGGCTTGCCGTTGGCGCGCCACAGGAAGGTCAGGATGTTGGAGACCGAGCAGGTGCTACTGGGGGCGAAGGTGGTGGCGGAGGTGCCGTAGGCGATCCCCTCGGCCGCGGCCCAGCCGATGGCGGGGGCGAAGGCGGAGGAGGGATCCACGTCGGTGAAGCTGGGGACGGCGGGAGCCTCGGCGGCGCCGGGCTTCTCGTTTTTCACCTGGTCCACGTTCTTCTTCGCGTCATAGGTCTCGGAGGCGTCGTAGTTGAACTCCAGCTCCGTGGTGATCTTGTCGCTCTTGGGGGTGAACCAGATCGCGCCGTCCAGGCTCATGGTGCACTCCGCCAGCAGGACCGCGCCCTCGGGGACCTCGGCGTCCACGTCCAGCTTGCCGTCCTTGTCGAAGAAGTACATGGTGCCGCAGTTGTTGGCGTCGGGGGTGATGTCCTCGCCCTTCATCTTCTTGTTGGAGCCGTTGTAGACCACCTTGCAGTCGATGTTGGGGCCGACGCCGGCGTCGCCCGCCTTGGTGGCCATCTTATAGTCCCAGCGGGAGGCGAAGTACACGCCGTCCTCGTCCGGGGACAGCATGGTGCGGATCTCCTTGGTCTCGTCGGTGACGCCCTTGCAGTCCTTGAAATCCTGGATCAGCTGGACGGAACCGGCGGGGGCCTCCGCCTGCTCCTGGGCGGCGGCGTCCAGGGGGAAGGCGTCCACGTTGTTGGCGTCGGCGGGCTTGGCGTCCTTATACTGGAACTTCACCGCCATCTCCAGGTCCTCGGTCTTGGGCATGGCGATGACCGTCCAGGTCTCCAGGTCCACCTTGAACTTGGCGACCTTCTTGGCGTCGTCCGGGGCGCTCTCCGTGCTGGTCTCCACCTTGCCGTCCAGCTCGAAGACGCTGACCTTCACGTCCTTCAGGCCGTCCAGGTCCAGGTCCTTGGTCTTGACCTTGTAGTCCTCGCCTTTGTAGGTGACGGTCAGGCTGATGTTCTCCACATCGTACTTCCAGGGGGAGATGTAGTAGCCGCCCTCCACCTCCACATAGGTGGCGGCGCCCTTGCCGTCGTCCACGCCTTCGATCTGGAAGTCGTGCTTGACCTTCATCTCTTTGGCGGTGTAGATGGTGCTCGCCGCGGCGGTGGGGATCATGACGCAGATCATGAGCGCCGCCAAGAACAGGGACATGAGCTTTTTCATAAGTGCCTTCCTCCATTCATCACGTTCGCCTGGGGGAGAGCCCCCGGCCCAAGTAAAGCTATCCCTAGTATAGCACCAATAACTTCCATTTACAATCGAACGGGTGACGAGATCCGTCCGCCCGCGCTGTATGTTTTCACGATATATCCCCTGGTCTTTTGCGGACATGGGGCCCCTCCCGCGGCGGGGAGCCCCCTGCGCCGCCCGCCGGGCGGGCCCTCGGGCCGCCGAAAGGGGGACCCGACGGGGGGAGCCCCGGGCCCTGGGGATCCCCGGGAGCGGACCGATCCAAAAGGCGCGGGAGCCCCCTCCGGGGCCCCCGCGCCTGCGTCCCTTTTCGATGGATGCGCCTCCCGCGCTCCCCGGCGGGGCTCAGCCGTGGGCCGACTCGTACTCCCGCAAGAACCGCACCAGGGCCTCCACGCCCTCCTTGGGCATGGCGTTATAGATGGACGCCCGGAGGCCCCCCACGCTCTTGTGGCCCTTCAGGTTGTCGAAGCCCGCCGCCTTGCAGGCGGCCGCTACCTCCGCGTCCTGCTCCCGGCTGGGGGTGACGAAGGGGACGTTCATCAGGGAGCGGTCCTCCTTCCGGACCGCCCCGGTGAAGAACCTGGACTGGTCCAGGAAGTCGTAGAGGATCTTCGCCTTCTCCTGGTTGCGCCGGTGCTGTGCCTCCAGCCCGCCCTGGGCCAGCAGGTATTTGAAGACCTTCCCGCAGCAGTAGACCGCCCAGCAGTTGGGCGTGTTGTACAGGGAGCCGCTGTCCGCGTGGGTCTTATAGCGCAGATAGGTGGGCACGGACGCCGGCAGGTCCTCCCGGATGAGGTCCTCCCGGACGATGACGATGGCCATGCCGGCGGGGCCCACGTTCTTCTGCACGCCGCCCCAGATCAGGCCGTACCGGCTGACGTCGCAGGGGCGGGAGAGGAACATGGAGGACTGGTCGCTGACCAGCGGCCGGCCCTTGGCGTCGGGCAGGCGGGCGTAAGTGGTGCCGTTGATGGTCTCGTTCTCGCAGATATAGACATAGTCCGTGTCCTCCGGGATGTCCAGATCCGAGCAGTCCGGGATATAGGAGAAGTCCTTGTCGGCGGAGGAGGCCAAGATCTCCACCCGGCCGAACTTCTCCGCCTCGGCGATGGCCTTCTTGGACCAGGCCCCGGTCTCCACGTAGCAGGCCCTGCCGCCGCGCATCAGGTTCATGGGCACCATGGCGAACTGGAGCGTGCCGCCGCCCTGGATGAAGAGGACCTGATATCCGTCCGGGATGCCCATGAGCTCCCGCAGGTCTGCCTCCGCCTCGTCCCGGATCTGCTGGAAGACCTTGGAGCGGTGGCTCATCTCCATGACGCACATGCCGCTCCCGCGGTAGTTCATCATCTCGGCGGCGATCTCCTCCAGGACGGGCTCCGGCATCATGGCGGGGCCCGCCGAAAAATTATAGGTGCGTCCGTATCGCATAGTCGTTTCCCCCGTTCGATAGCTTCGATGGGTCCCATCCCCTGTTCCGGGGCGGTCCCTCGTCACAGTATACCGCGTTCCCCGGAGAGAATCAACCACCTCCCGGCCGTTCGGGCAGGAGGCGGGCCCGCCGGCCATATCCGCTTGCATTTTCCTCCAGATCCGGTATACTGGGCATAGAGGGATCGTTCGAGGGATCCCGGGGCGGAGGCATGATGATATGCGAGGAGATCTGAGACGGGGCCTCCGGGCCCGGTGGGGGCTGGCCCTGCTCTATGGGCGCGCGCTGGGGAAGTGGCTGGCGCTGGCGGCGGCGACGGGGTGCGCCTGCGGGCTGACCGGCTCGCTGTTCCACATCGCCGTGGAGCGGGTCACGGAGCTGCGGGCCGAGGAGCCCTGGCTGCTGTACGGCCTGCCCCTGGCGGGCCTGGGGATCGTGGCGCTGTACAAGCTGCTGGGGACCGAGGGCCAGGGCACCAACGACATCTTCGACGAGGTCCACACCGGCGGCAGCATCCCCCTCCGGCTGGTGCCCTCCATCTTCCTGGGCACGGTGCTGACCCACCTCTGCGGCGGCTCCGCCGGGCGGGAGGGCGCGGCCCTCCAGATGGGCGGGGCGCTGGGCTATCAGACGGGGCGGCTCTTCGGCTTCGACGAGCGGGACCTCCGCGTCGCCACCACCGCGGGCATGGCGGCCTTCTTCACCGCCCTCTTCGGCACGCCGCTGACCGCCGCCGTGTTCTCCATCGCCGTGGTCAGCGTGGACTCGTTCTACCACGCCGCCCTGTTCCCCTCCCTGACCGCGGCGCTGGTGGCCTATGGGGCCTCCCGCCTCTTCGGGGTGGAGCCCACCCATTTCACCGTGGAGGCCCCGGCACTGGAGGCCGGGCTGCTGGTCCGGACGGCGGTGCTGGCGGCGCTGTGCGGCCTGGTGTCCATGCTCTTTTGCGGGACCATCCACTTCGCCGAGCGCCAGCTGTCCAAGCGCCTGCCGGGGCCCTGGGCCCGGGCCTTCGCCGGGGGGTGCGCCGTGGTGGCCATGACCCTGCTGTGCGGGAGCGGCGACTACAACGGCGCGGGCATGGACGTCATCGCCGCCGCCGTGGAACAGGGGAGCGCCCGGCCCGCCGCCTTCCTGCTCAAGCTGGCCTTCACCGCCGTCACCCTGGGCGCCGGGTTCAAGGGCGGGGAGGTGGTGCCGTCCTTCTTCGTGGGGGCGGCCTTCGG
This sequence comes from uncultured Oscillibacter sp., assembly GCF_910584465.1. Taxonomy (GTDB): domain Bacteria; phylum Bacillota; class Clostridia; order Oscillospirales; family Oscillospiraceae; genus Oscillibacter. The sequence goes on along the minus strand of NZ_CAJUBK010000021.1, from coordinate 30,246 downwards.
GTGCGCGGCGGGGCCGGCGCTGGGGATCCCGGCGGGGTTCGCCGCCGCTCTGGGGATGGTGTCCGTGTTCTGCGGGGCGGTGAACTGCCCCCTGGCCTCCATCGCGCTGTCCGTCGAGCTCTTCGGCAGCGGGGGGCTGCTGTATTTCTCCCTGGCCTGTTGCGTCAGCTATGTGCTCTCCGGCTACAACGGGCTCTACTCCAGCCAGAAGATCCTCCACTCCAAGCTGAAGGGCCGGTACATCAACGTCCACGCCAACGATCCCGCCGTGGAGGCGGCGCCCCCGGAGGAGCGGGAAGGACAGGCCGCGCTGTGACGGCGCGCGCCCCGTCCGGAACCTCCCCCGCCCCGGCGCGCGGCCGGGGAACGGACGGCCCCCTCTTGGACGTGCCTGCATAAGATCCGCCTCCCGCGGCATACTGTCTCAAACGACATTTGCCATGGGAGGCGTTCTTTTTATGGAGTTCCTGCAAGACATCGGTATGACCGCCCTGACCACCCTGCTGTCCATCCTGGCCCTGTTCCTGCTGACCAAGCTGATGGGCGCCAAGCAGGTGTCCCAGATGACCATGTTCGACTACGTGGTCGGCATCACCATCGGCTCCGTCGCCGCTGAGCTGGCCACGGAGCTGGAGGAGCCCCACAAGCCCCTCACCGCCCTCATCGTCTATGCCCTGGTGGCGGTCCTCATCTCCGTGCTGTGCTACCGGTCCCTCAAGATCCGCTCCGTCATCTCCGGACGGCCCATCATCCTGCTGGAGGACGGGGTCATCTACAAGGAGAACCTGAAGAAGGCCAAGCTGGACCTGAACGAGTTCTTGACCTACTGCCGGATCGGCGGCTGGTTCGACCTCAGCCAGATCCAGACGGCCGTCTTCGAGCACAACGGCACCGTCAGCTTCCTGCCCAAGGAGGCCGACCGCCCCGCCACGCCCGCGGACCTGAACAAAAACCCCTCCCAGTCCCAGGTGCAGACGCCCTTCGTCATGGACGGCAAGCTCCTCTCCGGCAACGTCCGCCAGTCCGGGAAGGAGGACGAGTGGGTCCGCCGGGCCCTGCTCCGCCAGGGCTACCGGGACGAGCGGGAGGTCTTCCTGGCCCTCTGGGGCGGCGGGGAGGACCTGACGGTCTTCCCGGCCGACCCGGGGAAGCGGGCCGATGTGACGGCTCAGTGAGCCAGGATGAAGGCTTCCAGCTCCTCCGGCGTGGAGACCACGGCGACGGCCCCGGCCTCCTCCAGCTCCCCCGCCGGGGCATAGCCGAAGAACTCCACCCCCACGCAGTCCACGCCGCAGGCCCTGGCCCCCAGCACGTCGAACTTCCGGTCGCCCACCATCAGGACCTGGGGGAGGTCCGCCTCCCCCAGCCCCAGTTGGCGCAGGGCCTCCCGGATCACGTCGGCCTTCTCCTGGTCGCCGTTGGGCGGGCTGCCCACCAGAGCGGAGAGGTGGGGCGTGAAGCCGAAGCGGGCGCAGATGGAGACGCACAGGCCCTCCGGCTTGGAGGAGGCCAGGGCCAGCACGCGGCCCGCCTCCCTGAGCCGGCCCATCAGCTCCGCCATGCCCGGGGCCGCCCGGTTCTCGTACTGGCCCACGGGCTCATAACGCAGGCGGAAGCGCTCCACGGCATCCTCCGCCTGGGCGGGGCTGTAGCCGCAGAAGCGGACGAAGGAGTCCTGGAGGGGCGGGCCGATGAAGCGGAGGAGGGTCTCCTCCTCCGGGACGGGGCCGCCGTACTCGGCGATGGTCTCCCGGACGCAGCGCACGATGCCCTCCCGGGAATCCGTCAGGGTGCCGTCCAGATCGAAGAGTATGTAACGGTACATATCAGACCTCCTCGGAGGATCGGGGGACGATCACGCCCCGGGCGGTCCCGTCCAGGTCCAGGGCCGGGCCGTCCAGCCGCCGGACCTCCTCCGCGGGCCACAGGGCCAGGAAGTCCTCCACGCCCGCCAGCACGGGATAGCCCCGCGTCCCCAGGCGGTAGTGCATGGGCAGGACGCAGCGGGGCCTCAGGGCGCTGCAGACGGCCTTGGCCTCCGCGGCGTCGATGGTGTAATAGCCTCCCACGGGGATCAGCAGAGCGTCCAGGGGGCCGATGGCCGCCGCCTGCTCCGGCGAGAGGGGGTGCCCCAGGTCGCCCATGTGGGCCACGGTGACGCCGCCCGCCGAGAGGACGTGGACGGTGTTGCTCCCCCGGAGCGCCCCGCCCTGGCCGTCGTGGAAGGTCTCCACGGTGCGGACGGTGAAGGGCGAGGGCGCGCCCCCCGGCAGGAGCGCCGCCTGGTCCACGGCATGGTGGTCGCCGTGCTCATGGCTGCAAAGGATCTCGTTCACGGCGAGCCCGCGCTCCGACAGGGGCGGATAGCCGTCCACGCCGGTGTAGGGGTCCAGCAAGATCGTATAGCCGTCCTGTTCCAGCAGGAAGCAGGAGTGGCCCAGCCAGGTCAGTCTCATATCGATCTCCTCCTTTTGTTTTGTGAGGCGTGTCCCGCGCCCCAGAGGGAGCGCGGGGAGGCGGGCCCCCTCCGGATGGGACGGGAGATACGAAGGGCGGGCCCAGCCCGCCCTCAGTATATCAGGTTTTCGGCTGTTTGTCATCCGGTCCTTCCGGCCCGTCCCCCTTCTTCCGGCGGGACGCGCCCAGCCCCTGGGCCCGGGCCTGCCCGAAGGTCTCCGCCCGCCGGGCCTGTCTCCGCTTGGAGATGCCCACGGCCGCGGCGGCGGCCAGCGCCAGCAGCGTCAGCCAGATCCAGTTGTAGGCCAGGAAGATCGCCATGCCCTGGAGGAAGTCCCCGAAGCTGTGGAGGCCGTCGGCGAAGGCGTTCCCCAGCTGGCTGGAGAAGGTGGGCGGCGCCTCCTCCACTGTGGTCAGGCGGGGCACCTCCCGGAGGCGGAGCTCCACGGTGGCGTAATCCACCAGCGCGTCGTAGCGCCGGAGGGAGCCGGTGAGCTGCTCGATCTGCAGCTCCGTCTCGGCGATGGCGCTCTCCAGGGTGATGATGTCCTCCATCTCCTCCGCCTTGGCCAGGAGCATCTGGAGGCGCTCCAGCTTGGTCCTCTGGGTGGTCAGGCGGCTCTCGGTGTCGTAGTACTGCTCGCTGATGTTCTCGGCGCTCTTGCTCTGCTCGGTGACGTGGCTCAGCTCCCCCACGCTCTTCAAAAAGCCGCTGAACCGGGCGGAGGGGACCCGGATCGTGTAGTCCCCCATCCGGCGGCCGTCGGCGTAGCTGCCGATGGAGGCATACTCCATATAGCCCCCCATCTGCTCCACCAGGGCCTCCAGCCCGGAGGCGCACTCGTCGAAGTCCATGGTCTCCGCCTCGACGCCGGCGGTGTAGACCATCTTCGCGTTGGCCAGGCGGTCCTCCGGCTCCGTCTGGCCCTCCTCCTCCGTGGGGGCCGCGGAGGGCTCCATCAGCCCGCCGTCCGCCTCTTGGAAGCCCCAGTCCCCCCGGACGCCGGAGCTCTCCGCGCCGCCGTAGTAGTCCGCCGGGGCGTCGGAGCCGCTGGAGGCCGTCATGCCGCCTCCGTCCCCGCCTCCGCCGCACGCGGTCAGGGCCAGGGCCGTCAGCAGTGCTACCAGGATCAGGGCAAGTCCTCTTTTCATCTGCATATCCTCCTTTTCCGCCCCGTCTCCCAAGCGGGGCGCTTCATCCATATAGACGCTTTTTCACCGCGGGAAGTTCCGCCCGCGAAGGGCCGCTGATAAAAAAACAGGGCCCCTCCCCGGAGCCCTGTCCGATCTTCACCGCTTCCCCGTCAGGGCGGCAGGCTCCTGCGCCTCCTGCTCCTGCTCTTGCTGGACGTCGTCGTCCGTCACCGCTTTGGTGACGGTCCGGGTGGTGCCGCCGGAAACATAAGACCTGCCGCACTCCGGACAGATCGCGGTGTGCATGGTCACGTCCTGGCTGACCACCTCGCGGCCCTCCCGCTTGGCCTTGGCCTGCTCCCGGACGACGTGCTCCATCTCATGGCCCCGGACGGCGGAGGGCGCCTGTTCGGGCTTGATGTTGGTGGGCGTCTTGAAGGAGACGCCGGGGTCGTCGGAGCCGTCCTGGTACTTCCGCTTCTCGCAGGTCTCGCACCTGCCTTTTTCCGCGGCCTCCTGAGCGCTCTCGGTCTTCGTGGTCCCCGGGCCGTCCATATCCTCCAGGCCGGGCAGGCCGGAGGCCGCGTCCTCATCCTCCCGGCCGAGCAGTCCGGGGATCTCGCCCTCCCGGTCCGGCAGGCCGGGGAGCGCGGGGGCGCCGTCGTCCAGGACGTCCGCCGCCCGGGCCGGGTCGTCCAGCGCCAGGGCGTCCTCGGCCCGGGACAGCCGGCCCTCCAGGACGTCCTTTTGCGGGCCCAGGACGGGGGAGGGACGGGCCCCTCCGGCCTCCACGAAGATCCCCTCGCCGTCCACCTCGCCATACCGGGTCCGCATCCGTCCGGCCATGGCGGCGGCGTCGTTCTCCAGCCGCTGGGCCAGCTCCGGCACGGAGACCTCGTCCCGGGAGACGGGGCGCACGGCCTTCACGGGCTGCACCGGCGTCTCCGGGGGAGCGGCCTTCCGGACCGTCAAGGCCGGGGCCTGCTGCGCGTCCCGCATGCTGCGGATGTTCTCGGTCAGCCGGGAGCGGTAAAAGGCCCCTGCCGGGCCCATCCCGAAGCTGCCGACACCTGCGATCCCGCCGATCATACGATCACCTCATATATATACGAAAATACCGCCCTTCGGCGTCAGCCGGATACCGGCTGCGATCTGACGGATATAGTATACCATATCCACCCAAAAACGCAAGCCCCTTTTCGCCTATGCCTGCTGATGGACGGGAGTAGGATGTATCTGGTTTCGGGGATATTTGCAGTCTGAGGCGTGGTGCCCAGTGAGGATTTTGAGTCTTGTGTTGTGTATGCCGTGATTTTTCAAATCACGGCGTGCACAACACATTAGCCGTTCATCTCTTTACACCCATCTAAGTGCCAAGGGCCTGATATCCTTGCCTTTTATAAGGCCAAGAAAGGCTGGCAATGGAATGGAAAGAGTGGAGGGAGGACCGAGGTTTAGAGGATAAGGCCAAAACAAAAAAGACGGACGTACCGTGAAAACGGGCATGTCCGTCTTTTTTACATTTATGTGGCCTGTTGCTTTTTCGAGGGCCTTTCGGCTTTGGGGTTGGCTGCAACGGTATCGGAAGGAGGTTTAGATTATATGCATATGAATATGGCAGGGTCAAGCACTATAGACATTGCGATTGTGTAAAATAAATCTTATTAGAACAATTTTCTTTACTTCTCAATAAAATGTGATTGAGAGTTCACTGTAGAGTGCTGGATGTATTGCCAATTCCCATCCGTTATCTTTCAATACCCCTGAATCACCTTTGTGGTTCCACCGCCATGAATACGCTCCTTTGCGATTTATATTCCCCCAAAGGCCGACCCGATAAAAGTCTTCAAGGATGTCCTCACTTCTCTTGTCCCAAAAGTCTCGAGCAGAACTACCTTTTGCTGTTCTTTTTCGAATTTCATCTGCGGTGGTAAACTTTGGCCCTCCCCTTAACAACCGGATTACCATTTCGATTTCTTGAGTAGTATACAGTGACTGTAATTCCTGACGGACCTCAGCAAGGCTCCCCTTGGAATATTCCTTTCTCAAGTTATCGAACGCCGCTCTGGTAAAGGAAGTGTCCTCACAGTGTACACTATCATTTTGTGCTGCAGTAATAAGCCTTACGATATCCCTGGGTTTGTTCCATCCATTATCAAGAATGTAACTTACTGCATCCCGATTATAAATGCGTCGGGGGAACCAATCCCAAAAGGACTGTGGTTTTCCACCGCTTCCTACCTCTATCCGCTTCATCAGAACTTTGATGATAGGATGCTCTATCGAATTTGTATTATTATATGTCCATTTGATCGGTACACTATAACCGTCTATTATTTTATTGATTTCTTTGGTTTGGATGAATCTATCCATGGCAAAAACGATTTCATTTCGTATTGCGGCTATGATTCGTACTTTTCCATACCCGTTTAATCTATGAATAGTAAATATCATATCACGGATTAAGGTCAAATCTCGTTTAAATAACTCTTGATTCCCATAATATGCTTCCATTTCATCTACAAAAAGATAATAGGGGATATCAGTCCTTTCCAATTTCCGGAACAGCGCTTCACACCGGTCTACCGTTTCAATAAGTTCATTAAATGCAGAATAATCGTTAGCTATTCGTTGGAATGATGCATTTGCATTGAGGGATGTACCTGAAATCGGTGAACTATTTAACGAAATGCCCAATTCCGAGAGCACGATAGTTTTTTTGCTTGAGGAAGAAAAACTGATCCTATTTACTTCTTTGACAAAATCATGCCAGTTCGTATCCTGCTTAAACAGACCCCCTTGATTCTCCGCACAGTCATCTGCAATTTTTTTAAAAAATACCCAACGCCATATGTGGAGATATTCAATTTTGTTTGGTTGAATATCTCCACTTATATCGATTAAAGAGGACAACCTTTTTGCAACAGCATCGATGTTGCTTTTTTTAACTTCCTCAAAATCACTTTTAAAATAAAGGAATGAAGTGCAAGTCAAGGGATCCTGCTCTTGCGTTCGATTTTGCAAATAAAACAGTATAGATGTCTTCCCGACACCTTTATAACCAGTAACTAAAAATTTTTTTCCATTGAGCAAGCTGTTGAGGGGCAACCCAGGTGGAACAATAAAGCTGGCGAAAAATTTATCAGCTTGATTGGTGGTAATCTCATCTTTTGCGTCAGGCATTCCCGCATAAATGTCTTGGATCGCAATCTCATTCATAATCAAGCATTCCTTTCTTTTCTTTTGGTTTAGGCATATAAGAGTCTCGGCAATTTTTATAAAGTATAATACTTCCTCCAATTTTTGACAAGCGATTTTATTAACTATCTGTTCCGTTATTTATTTATGCAAAATAGTATCATACATGAAGGTGAGCACATCGCTGGAACGGTGCGTCTGCTCTTATACTTTATGCAGTTCGCTTCTGGCTTCCTTGGCCCTCTTGGCCTGGAGAGTAGACTTTTACACCATTGTAATTACAGAAAAAGATCGATGATCCGGACCGATTTCCTATCGGAAACAGATCCGGATCATATGAATCTTGGTGCGCCTGAAGGGACTCGAACCCACACGCCGAAGGCACGAGAACCTAAATCTCGCATGTCTACCAATTCCATCACAGGCGCGTATCCACGAAATGGGCCCTCTGCGGACGCCACCCATTATACCACACCCGTCCTCCCCCCGTCCACCCCCTTTTTCCACTCTTGCGCTTTCCCCCGATCCGTTGTAAAATGGCCCCAGCATCCAAAGGAAAAGCAACGAGAAGAGGAGGCCCGCCATGTCTACCCCCCGTGCCGCCGTCATCCATGACCTCTCCGGCTTCGGCCGCTGTTCCCTCACCGAGGTCATCCCCATCCTCTCCGTCATGGGCGTCCAGTGCTGCCCCCTGCCCACCGCCTTCCTCTCCACCCACACCGGCGGCTTCACGGGCTTCACCTTCCTGGACATGACCGAGGAGCTCCCCCGGGTCGCCGCCCACTGGAAGTCCCTGGATCTGAAGTTCCAGGCCATCTACAGCGGCTTTTTGGGCAGTGAGCGGCAGATCGGCATCGTGGCGGATTTCATCCGGGAGTTCCGGGGGCCCGACACCCTGGTGGTCGTCGATCCCGTCATGGGGGACGACGGGAAAGCCTACCGGACCTATACCCCCGCCATGTGCGCCGGGATGGCCCGCCTGGCGGAGCTGGCCGACGTCATCACCCCCAACCTGACCGAAGCCGCCTTCCTCCTGGGCCGGGACTACGGCCGGCTGCTGGACGGGGGGCGGGCCCTCCACGACGAGGGGGCCCTCCGGGCGCTGGCGGAGGAGCTGAGCCTGGGCGGGGAGCGCTCCGTGGCTCTCACCGGGGCGGCGCTGTCGCCGGGACAGACCGGGGCCATGTGCTTCGACGCCCGGACGGGCCGGACCGAGGCCGTCCAGGCGGAGTTCGTGGCCCATCCCCTCCACGGCACCGGGGACGTGTTCGCCAGCGTCCTCACCGGTGCGCTGATGCGGGGGGCGTCCCTCCGGGACGGCGCCGCCCTGGCCGTGGAGTTCATCCATGCCTGCGCCGTGCGGACCGTGGCCCAGGGCCTCTCCCTCCAGGAGGGCGTGGACTTCGAGCCCCTGCTGGGGCAGCTGCTCCCCCGCTGACACCGGTACGCCGGTACACCGATACAAAAAAAGGAGGCCGGAGCATCGCTCCGGCCTCCTTTTTCCTTATTCCCTTAGAGGAGGGGACGTTCACGCCGCGGGGATCACCAGGACCTGGCCCACGTTCAGGGAGTTGGGGTCCTTGATGGTGGCCTTGTTGGCGTTGTAGATCACCTGCCACTGACGGCCGGTGCCATAAGCCTTCTGCGCGATGCTCCACAGGCAGTCGCCGGACTTGACGACGTAGTCGCCCTCGGCGGCGGGAGCAGGGGCGGGAGTGGGCTCCGGCTCGGGGACGGGCTCCGGCTCGGGAGCGGGAGCAGGCTCCGGCTCAGGGGCGGGCTCGGGGGTGGGCTCGGGAGCAGGAGCGGGCTCCGGCTCGGGAGCGGGGGCGGGCTCCTCGGCGGGGGCCTCCGCGGGCTCGGCGGCGACGGTGATGCGGCCCGCGGGCTCAGCGTAGCTGCTGCCCACCGTGCCGTCCAGCTCTTCCTTGATGTAGTCCATCAGGACCTCGTCCATGGGGATGCCCAGGTCGTAGTTGGCGGAGGCGGCGGCGAAGGCGTAGTACGTATCCCCGCCGGCGGCCATGAAGTCGTTGGTGGCGATGGAGTACTCGGCTTCCTCGTCGAACGCCTCGCCGCCCACGGTCTGGATGGAGACGCGCTGGATGCTGGCGGGCTTATGATAGGTGGAGCCGGGATAGAGGTCGCCCTCGTCGAACTCCTTGGTGGTGTCCACGGTGAACTCGATGCCGCTCACCTGGGGGAAGCCGCCCACGGCGGTGGGGGTGCAGTAGGTAGAAGCCTCCAGGGCCTCCAGCAGCTCCGCGCCGGTGACCTTGACGATGTTCAGGGTGTTGCCGAAGGGCAGGACGGTGTTGACATCCTTTTTGGTGATGTCCCCGGCCGCGATCGCGGCCCGGATGCCGCCGCCGTTGGTGACGGCCGCGTCCACTTCCTCGCCGTTCTTGGCCGCGCCCCAGACCAGGGAGTCGGTGATCAGGTCGCCCAGGTTGGTCTCCTCGGTGCGGTTGCCGGGATCGCGCTCGCCGTTGAGGAGGACCTCGGTCTTGGCGAACACGGCGCCGTAGTCGTCGTCGATCTCCTTCTGGATGACGGCGGCCCGGTCGGCCACGTCCTTCACGCCGTCCAGGGTGACGGCTTCCACAGGGATGTTCCGGGCGGAGCAGCCGTCCTTGGACAGCATCACGGCGCCCACGTTGGCCAGCTTCGTGCCGGTGGAGGTGACCAGGGTCTTGCCGGACTCGACGGCGACGGTAGCGGTCTCGCCCGTGACGATGCTCCCCTGCTCCGGCAGGGTCTCCACGGTCTCGCCCGCGGCGGCGGCGGTCTCCTCGATGGTGGAGTGGGAGTGGGCGTCGATGAACACGTCGATGCCGGAGACCTTCTCGAGGAGGTCGATGGAGCGGTTGCCCTCAGACTCGTCGTCGATGCCCAGGTGGCCCAGGCAGACGATATAGTCGCAGCCCTCGGCCTTCAGGGACTCGACTTCCTTCTGGGCGATGTCGAACATGGCCTGTCCGGCGGCGAAGGTCACGCCCTGGATCTTGGCGGGGTGGGCCTTGGTGGCGGTCTCGGGGGTGGTCAGGCCGAAGACGCCGATCTTCTCGCCGCCGGGGGCGGTGAAGACGGTATGGGCGTTCTCCGCCGCGCCGTTATAGAGCACGTTGGCGGAGACCACGGGGAACTTGGCATCCTTGGTGACTTCCTTGAAGTTGGGATAGCCGTAGTCGAACTCGTGGTTGCCGATGGTGGCGGCGTCATAGCCCGCCAGGTTCATCAGCTCGATGGCGCTCTTGCCCTGGCTGACGCTGACGGTGGGGTCGCCCTGGATGTAGTCGCCCGCGTCCATCAGCAGGGTATAAGCCCCCGCGTCCTCGAAGGCCCCCTTCAGGGCCGCGACCTTGGCGTAATTGCCGATGGCGCCGTGGACGTCGTTGGTGTGGAGGATGACGATCCGGCCCTCCAGGGACTTGGCCTCTTCCTCCTCCTCGGCGCTGGCGGTGACGGCCAGGGAGAACATCATCGCGAGAGCCAGCAGCAGGGACAGGAACTTTTTAGTCTGCATTCTGTTACCTCCTCTTCGTTCAGGCGGACGCTCGTCCGCTCCTGTGTGCATTATAGCACATTTTTCCCAAATGGAAAGAGGGAAGTTGTCCCCGCAGGGAAAATTTTTTCATCGGGCCGCCTCCCGCTGGAGATCTGGCGGGAGCTGTGCTATACTGTCTCCATCGACTATCTTCGGAACGGAGGGACAGCATATGCGCACATTGTTCAAGGGCGGCAGCGTGGTCTCCGGCAGGGGCGTCCGGCGGGCCGATCTGCTGGTGGAGGGGGAGAAGGTGGTCTCCCTGGGCCGGGGGCTCAAGGCCGAGGCCGACCGCACCGTCGACGTCACCGGCTGCGTCCTCTTCCCCGGCTTCATCGACGCCCACACCCATTTCGACCTGGAGGTGGCGGGCACCGTCACCGCGGACGGCTTCGCCTCCGGCAGCCGCGCGGCCCTCCGGGGGGGCACCACCACCGTCATCGACTTCGCCTGCCCCGATAAGGGGGAGCCCCTGGCCGGCGGGCTGGCCCGCTGGCGGGAGAAGGCCGGGGGGAAGACCTTCTGCGACTATGGCTTCCACATGACCATCGACGACTGGGGCGAGGACATCCGCCGGGAGCTGCCCGAGATGTTCGCCCAGGGCATCTCCTCGTTCAAGATGTACATGACCTATCCCGCCATGATGCTGGGGGACCGGGACCTCTACCGGGCGCTCAAGGAGCTGAAGGCCCTGGGGGGCATCTGCGGCGTGCACTGCGAGAACGCCGGGGTCATCGACGGCATGGCCGCCGAGGCGGCGGCGCGGGGGGAGCTCTCCCCCGCCAGCCATCCCCGGACCCGCCCGCCCTATCTGGAGGCGGAGGCGGTGGGCCGCCTCCTGCGCATCGCCCAGGCGGCCCAGGCCCCCGTCGTCATCGTCCACCTCACCAACGGCGAGGCCCTGGACGAGGTGCGGCGGGCCCGGAAGCGGGGCCAGACCGTCTACGTGGAGACCTGCCCCCAGTACCTGCTCCTGGACGAGGAGCTGTACGCCCAGGAGGACTTCCTCGAGGCGGCGCGGTACGTCTGCGCCCCACCCCTGCGGGCCCGGAAGGAGCAGGACGAGCTGTGGAAGGCCCTGCGCCGGGGGGAGATCCAGACGGTCTCCACGGACCACTGCGCCTTCACCCTGGAGCAGAAGGCCCTGGGCCGGGAGGACTTCCGGAAGATCCCCGGCGGGCTCCCCGGCGTGGAGACGCGGGGGGAGCTGATGTGGTCCTTCGGCGTGGCCCGGCGGAGGATCGGCGCGGCCCGGATGTGCAGCCTCCTCAGCGAGGATCCGGCCAGGCTCTACGGGCTCTTCCCCCGGAAGGGGATCCTCCAGCCGGGGTCCGACGCGGACATCGTGGTCTACGACCCCAGCGGCGGGCACATCATCCGGGCGGAGGACTGCGTCTCCGCCGCGGGGTACACCCCCTACGAGGGCTTCGCCGCCGACGGCGGCATCCGGCAGGTGTGGCTCCGGGGGAGGCTGGCCGTGGAGGAGGGCAACGTGCTGGAGACCGACCCCAGGGGCAGGTACATGGCCCGGGGGAAATGCGCCCTTTGAGGATACGCGAAAAGACGGCGGACGAGAGCGTCCGCCGTCTTTCATCTCTCGGTTCAGGGGAGGGGCTCCTGGCTGAACATCACCGTCAGGGCGTAGACGTGCTCATAGCCCAGCTCCTGGTATTCCTCCGGCTGGAAGAAATACTCCACATCATAAGAGACGATCTTATTCCCAGATGTATTGATTTGCACCGCCAGGGGGATCTCCTCCTCATAGACGATCTCCGTCCGGTCGGAGAGGAACGCGATGCCCCGGCCCAGAGTGTCGTCGTGCTCCTCCGAGGCGCAGTACTTCACCGTCGTCCGATCTCTGCCGAACTGGATGGCCTCCCGGTACTCGCCCCGCAGGTCCTCGAAGCCGAAGGCCATGCGGCCCCGGGTATCCTCTTCGTCCAGGGAGATCCCGCCGCCGCCGGTATACTGCTCCCACGCGCCGTCCACCAGCTCATAGGTGTTGACGCTGACCTTTTTCGCCGTGCCGTCCAGGACGACATCGAACAGGTGCTGGTCCGTGTCCGCTCCTAGGAGCTTGGCTACGGCCTCTTCCTCCGCGCTGAGCTCGGCGGGCTGGATATACATGACCGGCGCGGCCCCGGCGGAAGAACAGCCGCTCAGGACCAGGGCCAGCAGGGCCAGGAGCACGAACTGTCTTTTCATCTCAGATCCTCCTCAAACATGACCTCGCGTCGCCGTCGCTTCGGCCTGGATGCACACCAGACCGCCAGAGCGCGCTAAAGTTCTTTGGATCCTTTCTTTCAAGAAAGGATCAGCCCCAGTCCACGTCGATGACCGTGCCGTTCTGGAACTCCACGGTCTCGCTCTTCATGATGTAGTCCGTCTTGCCGATCCGGACCTCCTGCTCGCCCACCTTGGTGGTCATGACCTCGGTGTGGGGGACCGTGGCGGTGCAGGTGAAATAGAGGTTCACGTGGTCCGGATCCTCGTGCCACTGCCCGTCGGGTCCCAGTTCCAGCCAGGGGGTCATCTCCACGGACTCGATCCGCCCGTTCAGCCGCGCGCCGGAGGCCATCAGGGGGGAGGGGAGGTTCTCCTTGGCGTTCTCATAAAGCTCCGCGGCCACGTTCTGGACCCGGACGACGTAGGTGATGTCCATGGTGGGGACCTCGACGCTGCCGCCCCGGTCCAGCAGGCGGGTGGCGCCGAAGACGGCAGCGGCCAGGATGATGGCCACGGCGATGATGTCGACGATATTGAACTTTCCGATGCGGTATGCTTTCTTCTCTTCCATGCTTGACCTCCGTAAGCGGGACGCTCGTTTTCTTTCGTGCGGGCCTTATGGACAAGGCCCGGGAAATATTGTATAATACTTTTCAAAAAATCACAAGGGGTTTTTGCATGAAAGTCATCCATCTCATCAGCGGCGGCGACTCCGGCGGGGCCAAGACCCACGTCCTGAGCCTGCTGCAGCACCTGAACGAGACCATCACCGCCCAGCTGGTCTGCTTCCGGGACGGCCCCTTCGCCGAGGAGGCCCGGTCCATGGGCATCCCCACGAAGATTATGGGAGGCAACAACATCCTGAAGATCCGGCGGGAGCTGGCGGACTATATCCGGCGGGAGGGCTTCCAGATTGTCCACTGCCACGGCTCACGGGCCAACATGACCGGCGCCCTCCTCCGCAAGATCACCGGCCTGCCCGTGGTCACCACCGTCCACAGCGATTATCGGATCGACTATATGGGCCGCCCGCTGGCCCGGTGCACCTTCGGCGCCATCAACACCTGGGCCCTGCGGCGGCTGGACTACCACATCGGCGTCTCCGACGCCATGGTGGACCTGCTCATCTCCCGGGGCTTCCCGGCGGACCGCTTCTTCGCCATCTACAACGGCATCGACTTCACCCCCGCCCCGGACCAGGGGGACCGGCTGCCCTACCTCCGGTCGCTGGGGGCCGACGTGGAGGAGGGGTCCGTCGTGGTGGGCATCGCCGCCCGGCTGAACCCGGTGAAGGACATGTCCACCCTCATCCGGGGCTTCGCCGAAGGGTATAAGTCCTGCGACAGATTACGCCTCGTTATCGCCGGGGACGGGGAAGAGCGGGCCAAGCTCACCGCCCTGGCCAGGGAGCTGGGCGTGGAGAGGCAGGTCACCTTCGCCGGGTGGATCAGCGGCGGCATGGACCGCTTTTACAGCGCCCTGGACATCAACGTCCTCACCAGCTTGTCCGAGACGTTCTCCTACGCCCTCACGGAGGGGGCCCGGTTCCATCTGGCCACCATCTCCACCGCCGTGGGCGGCATCCCCTACCTCATCGACCAGGGCGTCAACGGCTTCCTCATCCGGCCCGGGGACTGGAAGGACCTGGGGCGGCGGCTGGCCGCGCTGGGCGGGGACCCCGCCCTCCGCCATGAGATGGGGGAGAGGCTCTTCGAGAAGGCGTCCGCCCGGTTCTCCATCGGGGAGACGGTGGACACGCAGCTGCGGATCTACGAGGAGATCGTCCGCCGCCACAGCCGCCCCAGGACCGGGCGGGACGGCGTGGTGATCTGCGGGGCCTACGGCCGGGGGAACGCCGGGGACGACGCCATCCTGGAGGCCATCCTGGGGGAGATGCGCTCCATCGACCCGGACATGCCGGTCACGGTCCTCTCGAAGGACCCCATGAGCACCCGGAGGAGCTACCGGGTCCGGGCGGTGAGCCGGCTGGACCTGGCGGGCTGGCTGGGGGCCATGAGGCGGGCCAGGCTCTATATCAACGGCGGCGGGAACCTCATCCAGGACGTGACCTCCCGGCGGTCGCTGTGGTTCTACCTGATGAACATCCGGGCGGCGAAATGGGCGGGGTGCAGGGTGCAGATGTACGGCTGCGGCATCGGCCTGATCACCCGCGAGAACCACCGGAAGCTGGCCGCCAGGGTGCTGGACCGCAACGTGGACGTCATCACCCTCCGGGAGCCGGACTCCCTGGAGGAGCTGAAGTCCATGGGCGTCACCGGGCCCAGGATCGAGCTGACGGCGGACCCGGCGCTGACCCTCCCGCCCGCCCCGGACGAGAAGACGGACAGCGTGCTGCTCCGGGCGGGCATCCCGCCGCGGGGGAGGTATATCTGCTTCGCCCTGCGGCCCTGGCCGGGGTTCCAGGCGAAGGCCCCGCTCTTCGGGGCGGCGGCCCGGTACGCCTGGGAGACCTATGGTCTGACGCCGGTGTTCACGGCGGTGGAGAAGGGCCAGGACCCCGCCGCCGCCCGGCAGGCCGCGCAGACGCTGGAGGGCGTGCCCCACTACTTCCTGGATGATGCCGGGGCCGCGGGGACCATCATCGGGGCCTTGTCCCGGATGGAGATCGTGGTGTCCATGCGGCTCCATGCCCTGATCTTCTCCGCCGGGCAGGGCATCCCGCTGGCGGGGGTGGTGTACGACCCCAAGGTCTCGGCCTTCCTGCGGTATATCGGGCAGGAGAACTTCACGGACCTGGAGGACCTGACGGAGCGGACGCTCCCGGCGATGATCGACCGGGCCGCCGCCCAGGCGTCGGACAAGGACGCCCAGGCGGAGGCCGTCCGCCGCCTCCAGGAGCTGGAGCGGGGGAACGTCGACGCGGCCAGGAGACTGCTGGGCCTCTGAGCTCAGCGGCCGCAGATCTCCCGCTGGGTCGCGATGGTCCCTAAGGTCTCCCCCAGCTGGTTGAAGATGGCGGAGACCATATCCAATTCGTCGTCATTGAGCTGGATGGCGATGGCCACCGCCAGGGAATTGATGGCGGTGGTCAGGGCCAGCGGGTCACAGTCGAAGCGGTTCATAGGATCACCCATGACAGTCTATGAAAAAGCGGGGGCGGCTGTTCCCGGCGGGAGCGCCGCATCCAGGGAGGTATGCGCCTCCCTGGATCCTGACCGCCCGGCGGAGCGGGATCTGACCGCGGCTATCCCTCATGCGAGACCGCGCTGTCGAGCTTCCCGAAGCGTTCCAGGGCACCGATATAGTCTGCGACGACGACATAGTTTTCCAGATCCTCCTCATCGACGCCTTGGAATGCACGGAGCTCATCCCAGAGCATCGTGCTCCCCTCCACCATGTAAAAACCACTGCACAGATCCACCCCGACGAAGATCTTCGTTATCTCGCCTCCCCACAGGTCGGGGCGGTCTTTATTTTCGGGGAGATAGAACTTATGCCCGTTCCCGATATCCTCGAGGTAAAAGGCTTTCGGGAGCGGCAGTTGGCCGGCCGGCAGTTTCTCCGCCCAAAACGCATTTTGGGAGACGTTTTCGGAGATGACCGCCAGCGCGCCTTTATCCGTTATCTCGGTCAAGGGATAGCTGCTTTGCAGGTACCCCAAAAGGTCGGCGCCGCTTTTCCTGTTGGGCCGAAGCAGGCCCTTATACTGTTCGGAGATCTTTTTCCATTCGGCCAGCATCCCTGGCGTGGGTCCCTGTGTGATCATATCTCATCCTCCCCAAGCGGTCTATAGCAGGATATGGATCTGCCTGTTCGATCATAGCATGGTGCGGCCCGTTTGCCAACTCATTTCCGCGGGACCGCCGGATCTCCGGCCGGCGGCGGAGATCTTGGGCAGGGACGTGCGCGCCTCCCCCTTGCCTTTTCCCCGCATCTCCTGTACAATCGAGACAGCGATCCGGCTTTGAACGGGAAATCTACATATCTGGAGGGAACGAACATGACCTATCAGGAAGTCTTGGCGAACGCCCGTACCTGTATGGGCCCCTACTGCAAGTCCTGCCCCACCTGCAACGGCCTGGGCTGCCGCAACACGATCCCCGGCCCCGGCGCCAAGGGCATCGGCACCGGCTTCATCCGCAACTACCAGAAGTGGCAGGAGCTCTGCGTCAACATGGACACCATCTGCGCCAACGGGCCCGTGGACACCTCCGCCGCCCTCTTCGGGCAGGAGGTGGACCTCCCCGTCTTCGCCGCCCCCGTGGGGGCCATGCGGATGCACTACGGCGACAAGTACGACGACCTGGCCTATAACGACATCCTGGTCGCCGCCTGCGCCCAGGCGGGGATCGCCGCCTTCACCGGCGACGGCACCGACCCCGCCGTCATGCGGGCCGCCGCCGAGGCCCTGAAGAAGCAGGGGGGCCGGGGCGTGCCCACCATCAAGCCCTGGAACATCGAGACCATCCGGGAGAAGCTGGCCCAGGTCCGGGAGGCGGGGCCCTTCGCCATCGCCATGGACATCGACGCGGCGGGCCTGCCCTTTTTGAAGAACCTCCAGCCCCCGGCGGGCAGTAAGACCGTGGAGGAGCTGAAGGAGATCGTCGGGATGATGGAGGGGACGCCCTTCATCCTCAAGGGCATCATGACCGTCCGGGGCGCGGAGAAGGCCCTGGAGGCCGGGGCCAGCGGCATCGTGGTCAGCAACCACGGCGGCCGGGTGCTGGACCAGTGCCCCTCCACCGCCGAGGTCCTGCCGGGCATCGCGGACGCCGTGGGCGGGAAGATGAAGATCCTGGTGGACGGCGGCATCCGTTCCGGCCTGGACGTGTTCAAGGCCCTGGCCCTGGGGGCGGACGCCGTGCTGATCGGGCGGCCCTTCGTGAACATGGTCTACGGCGGCGGCGCCGAGGGCGTGCAGATCTACGTGGACAAGCTGAAGGCCGAGCTGGCCGACGCCATGGCGATGTGCGGGGCGCACTCCCTGGCGCAGATCCGGCGGGACATGATCTTTGGATATTGAGGGACGGAGGACGCCGCCGGGGATCATCCCCCGGCGGCGTCCTTCTCCAGTTCCCGAAGCTCTTTGTACAGCAGCCAGCGCAGATATCCGGCGGGAGACCGTCCGCTCTCCTCCGCCATGCGGGACAGGCGTTCGTATTCCTGCTGGCGGAGCTGTACGGAGACGCGCTTTTTGATCGTTTTGCCATCCATGTAAGATCACCTCGCCGGTCATCATACCATAGACAGATCCAGGCCATGAGGATCTAGATAAACGTTATCTAAACTTTTTTCGGATCGCTCGCCCGGCGGCGTACCAACGGGAGGCGGCGTCCGGCGGACGCCGCCTCCCGTTTATCCGGTCTATCCGATCGACTTGCCCCGCTCCATCCAATCCAGCTCCCGCAGGGCCCGCATCTGGATCGGGACCGCGAACAGCAGCGTCAGCAGGTCCGCCGCCGACTGGGTCACCTCCACGCCCAAAAGGCCCAGCTGCATGGACAGCAGGTACACCAGCGGGATGAAGAAGATCCCCTGCCGGGACATCGCCAGGAACGTGGCCCCCGCCGTCTTCCCGATGGTCTGGAGCATCATGTTGCTCATGACGATCCAGCTGGAGAAGCACAGCGTGAGGCACTGGGCCCGCAGCGCCGCGGTCCCGATCGCAATCACCTCCGGGTCGTCCCGGAAGACGGCGATGAGCCGGGGGGCGAAGGTGATGCCCAGGGCGCTCACTGCCAGCAGGAAGACCGCGGAGGTCTTCACGCAGAACCAGAAGCCCTCCTTCACCCGCTTATAGAGCTTCGCGCCGTAGTTGAACCCGCACACCGGCTGGAAGCCCTGGCCGAAGCCGATCATGGCCGAGCCGCCGAACATCATGATCCGCTGGACCACGCCCATGGCGGCGATGGCCGCGTCGCCGTAAGGCCCGGCGGCCCGGTTCAGGCAGATCGCCGCCACGCTGGCCAGGCCCTGCCGGGCCAGGGAGGGCAGTCCGCCCCGGACGATCTGGACGTAATAGGACAGCGTGAACTGGACGCTGGAGAGGTGGATCCGGAGGTTCCCGCCCCGGGAACAGCCCGCCAGCAGCAGGCAGAAGCTGACGAACTGGCTGACGATCGTGGCCCAGGCCGCCCCCGCCACGCCCAGGCCGAAGGTGAAGATCAGCAGGGGGTCCAGGGCGATGTTCAGCACCGCGCCGCTGGCGATGCCCACCATGGCGTAGGCGGCGGAGCCCTGATAGCGGAGCTGGTTGTTCAGCACCAGGGAGGAGGTCATCCACGGGGCACCCAGGAGGATGACCTGGAGGTAGGACTTCGTATAGGGCAGGATGGTGGCCGTGGAGCCCAGGAGCATGGCCAGGGGCTCCAGGAAGATCTGACCCAGGACGCAGATCAGCGTCCCCGCCGCCAGGGCGGAGAAGAAGCCCGTGGCCGCCATATTGCTGGCCTCCTGGTACGCCTGCTTCCCCAGCTCCCGGGAGATGAAGTTGCCGCTGCCGTGGCCGAAGAAGAAGCCCACCGCCTGGATAATCGCCATGAGGGAGAACACCACGCCCACGGCGCCGGTGGCGCTGTTGCTCTTCAGCATCCCGACGAAGAAGGTGTCGGCCATGTTGTAGAACGACGTGACCAGCATGCTGATGATGCAGGGGAGGGCCAGCCGGCAGATCAGGCGGCTGACCGGGGTCTCCGTCATCCGGTGGAATTTCTGCTCCTGCTGTTCGTCCATCCTGCCGTCCATAGGGGGCGCCTCCTCTTCGTTCCTCCGGTCCGGGGCGCGCGCCCCGGACCGCGTTTCGATCTCATGATCATACCAGTATAACACGACTCGTCCCAAAGCGGAAGCAAGATCTTGAAAAAACATCGGACGGCCCCGCCGCATAGGATGGCATGGGCACTCCCGAGGGAGCGCCACTTCCAGGAAACGAGGGATCCGTTTTGCGTATCAACGAAGCTTATGAGCACGAGCCCATGCTCCCCGGTCAGGGGGACGAGGGCCGTCTCCCCAATAACGGCTGCAAGAAGATCGTTACACAGTGCGTCGCCGTCACCGCGCCGGTGGTCCTGACCCCCACCGCGTCTGTGGGCACCGTGACGGTGTCCTGCCAGGGTGCGCCCAGCATCAACTGTACGGCGGACCCCTGCGGGACCAGCGCCACCATCACGCTGACCCAGCAGGTCTGCGTCACCGTGCCGGTGTGCTACGGTGTCGGCATGGACTCCGGCGAGGCCACCATCTCCTGCACGGACTGCGGCACCTGCCACAGCGCCCCCTGCGGCTGCAAGGGGTGAACGGGCGGACAGGGGGCCCTGTCCGGGCCTCCCGCGCCGGCCGGCCGAAAACATAGCGGGGATCGCATCCGACGGGAAGAGAGAGCATGGCGAGAGGGACCCGGGAGGGTCCCTCTCGTCGTCCCCGGTGGAGGGGCCCCGGGCCCCTCAGCGCTCCGCCAGGAGCCGCAGCCCCTCCAGATAGCCCTCCAGGCCATGGCCCCGGATGGTGGCGATGCACGCCTGGCGGATGTAGGACACATGGCGGAAGTCCTCCCGGGCGTCCGGGTCGGAGATGTGGACCTCCACCGTGGGGATGCCCACCGCCTTCACCGCGTCCAGCAGGGCCACGCTGGTGTGGGTGTAGGCGGCGGGGTTGATGACGATGCCGTCCGCCTTATCGAAGTACGCCTGCTGGATGGCGTCCACCAGGGCCCCCTCGTGGTTGGACTGGAAGAAGGAGACGGCCACGCCCAGCCGCTCCGCCTCCGCGGAGATCATGGCCTTCAGGTCCTCGTAGCTGGTCCTGCCGTAGATCTCCGGCTGGCGGACGCCCAGCAGGTTCATGTTCGGACCGTTGAGGACCAGGATGTTTTTTTTACCCAAGAAGATCCCTCCAGATCTGGCCCGCAGCCTCCTCCGGGCCGCCGCCGTTCCAAATGTCCGCGTCCGCCGCCGCGGCGTACAGCGGTCCCCGGGCCCGCTCCATCTCCGCCAGATCCCCCGCCCGGGACAGGGGACGGCCCTCGGTGGGCAGGTCCTCCAGCCGCCGCAGGAGGCGGTACACCCGCCCGGTGCGGCGCATGGCGGAGCGGTTCTCGGATGAGAGGACGGCCCCGCCGCCGGTGGCGATCACCTGTCCGCTCCCGGCGCAGACCGCTGTCAAGACCTCGTGCTCCAGTCTGCGGAAGGCCCCCTCGCCCTCCCGGGCGAAGATCTCCGGGATGGGACGGCCCGCTCTTTTGACGATCTCCTCGTCCAGGTCCACGAAGGGCCTGCCGGAGAGGCGGGACAGCTCCCGTCCCACGGTGGTCTTGCCGCTGCCGGGCATCCCGACGAGGACGAGGTTCGTCATGTCCCGCCGGAGCTTCGCGGCGATCCTCTCCGTCTCCCCGTCCGGGATGCTCTTGTCGAAGAACAGCTCCTCCGCCCGTTTGGCCTGGTGGACCAGCATGGACAGGCCCCCGGCCCGGCGGAGGCCCAGCTCCTCCGCCTGGAGGAGCAGCTCCGTCCGCCCCGGGTTGTAGATCACGTCCGCCACGTCCGTCAGGCCGGGGAGGAGCCGCAGGTCCACCGGACGCTCCTCCAGCTTGGGCCACATGCCCACGGGGGTGGTGTTGACCAGGACCTCCGCGTCCGCGTGCCGCTCCGGGAGGTCTTCATAGCTGTCCGCTCCGGAGCGGGAGACCACCACGATCTCCCGGGCCCCCTCCTGCCCCGCCGCCGCCCGGACCGTCCGGGAGGCCCCGCCGCTGCCCAGGATCAGGACCTTCTTCCCCCTTAGGGAGATCCCCGCCTGCCGGAGCATGTAGAGGAAGCCGTCGATGTCCGTGTTGTATCCGTACAGCGCCCCGTCCCGGCGGACCAGGGTGTTCACACTGCCGATGGCCTCCGCCGCCGGGTCGATCACGTCGCAAAAAGGCATCACGTCCCGCTTGTAGGGGATGGTGACGTTCAGCCCGCCGATGTCCCCCCGCCGGAGGAAGCCCCCCAGGGCCTGGGGCTCCAGCTCGATGAGGCGGTAGCCCTTGCAGCCCAGGGCCTCATGGATGGGCACGGACCAGCTGTGGCCCAGGGTCCGGCCCAGGAGGCCGTATATCCTCTCCATGGCTCACACTTCCGCGTAGTTCCCCAGGAAGTGGAACTGGGCGCAGCTGCGCTCCATCTCCTCCAGCATCGCCAGGACGCTGGGATCGCGGACGTCGGCCTCCAGCTCGATGAAGAAGATGAACTCGAAATCGCTGCCGCTGACGGGGCAGGACTCCAGCTTCGTCATGTTGATGTCCAGCGCCGCCATCTTGGACAGCTGCTCGTACAGCGCGCCGGGCCGGTTGTCGAAGGCGATGATCAGGCTGATCCGGCTGGCCCCGGCGTAGATGACCGGATCTTTGGCCACGCAGAGGAAGCGGGTGTAGTTGTTGTCGCTGTTCTGGATCTTGTCGCCGATGCACGCCAGGCCGTACAGCGCCGCGCAGGGGTGGGAGGAGATGGCGGCGGCATGGCGGTCCCCGGACTCGGCCACCATCTTGGCGGCCACGGCGGTGTTGTCGCAGGGGATCACCTTCACGCCCTTCAGGCCGTCCAGGAAGCGGCTGCACTGGCCGATGGCCTGCTGGTGGGAGTAGATCTCGCGCACGTCCTCCAGCTCCACGCCGGGCAGGGCCAGCAGCTCGTGGCGGATGCACAGCCGGGCGGAGCGGACGATGGAGAGGCTGTGCTCCTGGAGCAGCGCGTAGACCGCCCGGACGGAGCCGTTGGAGCTGTTCTCGATGGGCAGCACGCCGAACCGGCACAGCCCCGACTCCACGGCGGAGACCACCGCGTCGAAGGTCTTCACGTACAGGATGTTCCCCCTGGGGAAGATCCGGTCGCAGGCCACCTGGGAATTGGCCCCCTCGATGCCCTGGCAGGCCACGGTCCCCGTCTGGGGGAAGACCTGGTCCCCCGCCTCCAGGGAGGCCCGGATCTGGGCCCCCACCTCCGTGGGCGCGCCGGTCAGCTCCGCCTGGCGGGACCGGGCCAGCTCGAAGAGGGTGGAGAAGAGGTGATAGGCGTAGCGCTCCCGCTCCCCGGCGGCGGCGGTCACCTTGTTCAGGATGGACCGCTCCCGCTCCCGGTTCAGGATGGGCAGGCGATGCTCGCTCTTATAAGCCGCCACCTCGTCGCTCAGGTCCATGCGCTCCAGGAAGAGCCGCAGCAGCTGGTCGTCGACGGCGTCGATCTTCTTGCGGATGTCAGAAAGTTCCATGGTCTCCCTCCAAAAGTAAGTCTAGCAAAACAGCGGCGGTCACCGCCTCCACCACCGGGACGGCCCGGTGGGCGATGCAGGGGTCGTGCCGCCCGCGGATGGTCAGCTCCGCCTCCTCCTTCGCCGAGAGGCGGACGGTCTTCTGGGGCCGCCCGATGGACGGCGTGGGCTTGACCGCCGCCCGGAGGACGACGGGCATCCCCGTGGTGATGCCGCCCAGGATGCCCCCGGCGTGGTTGGTCCCGGTCCGGACCTGCCCCCCCTCCATGACGAAGGGGTCGTTGTCCTCCGAGCCCCGGAGCTCCGCCGCGGCGAAGCCCGCGCCGAACTCCACGCCCTTCACGGCGGGGATGCCGAAGACGGCGGCGGCCAGGCGGTTCTCGACGCCCTCGAACATCGGCCCGCCCAGGCCCGCCGGGAGGCCCACGGCGGCGCACTCCACGACGCCGCCCACGGAGTCCAGGTCCGCCTTCGCCGCCAGGATCGCGGCCTGCATCCGCTCGCCCGCCCCGTCGTCCAGGACGGGGAAGGGCTTGGCGGCGACGGCCTCGAACAGCTCCCGGCCGGGGTGCAGGGGGAAGGGGCGGTCCGCGATCCCGGCCACGGCGGACAGGTGGGCCCCCACGAAGATGCCCCGGCGGGCCAGGATCTGCTTGGCGATGCCCCCGGCGATGCAGAGAGGGGCGGTCAGCCGCCCGGAGAAGTGCCCGCCGCCCCGCATGTCGGCCCAGCCGCCCCACTTGACGGCGGCGGTGTAGTCCGCGTGGCCGGGGCGGGGCTGGTCCTGGAGCCCGCGGTAATCGCGGGAGCGCTGGTCGGCGTTGCGGATCATGGCGCACAGGGGCGCGCCGCAGGTGACGCCCCCCTCCAGGCCGGAGAGGAACACCGGGAGGTCGGCCTCCTGCCGGGCGGTGGAGAGGGGGCCCTTCCCGGGCCTCCGGCGGTCCAGGAAGGCGCCCAGCTCCTCAAGATCCACGGCCTCCCCGGCGGGCAGGCCGTCCACCAGCACGCCGACGGCCTCCCCGTGGGATTGGCCGAAGACGCCGATCCGCAGGATCTTCCCGAATTCAGACGACACGGACCTCACCTCCCAGTCCCTCGTAATCCCGCCAGAAGCCGGGATAGGATTTCTTCACCGCCTCGGCCCCCCGGATGACCACGGGCTCCTGGCAGCGGGTCGCCGCCACGGCGGCGGACATGACGATGCGGTGGTCGTTGGCCCCGTCCACCACGCCGCCGGGCAGGCCCGGGACGCCGTAGACCGTCAGGCTGTCCGCCTCCTCCGCGCAGGCGCCGCCCAGGGCCTTGAGCATCCGGCAGACCGTGGCCAGCCGGTCGCTCTCCTTCAGCCGGAGGCGGGCGGCGTTGACGAACCGGGTCGTCCCCTTCCGCACCGCGGCCATCACCGCCAGGGGCGGCAGGAGGTCCGGACAGCCGGACACGTCGATGGTCAGGTCCCCGGCCTGGACCAGCTTCCGATAGAGGGAGGTGACCGCGGCGTCCCCCTGGGCGGAATGGGCGTTGAGGCCCTTGAGGCGGATGTTGCTCCCCAGGGCCAGGGCGGCGTACCAGAACGCCGCCTGGGACCAGTCCGCCTCCACGGTCTCCTCGAAGGGGGCGTAGATCCCGGGCTCGATGCCGAAGCCGTTCAGCCCGGGGGACCAGCGCACCCGGATCCCCGCCCGCTCCAGCACGCCCATGGTCATGGAGACGTAGGAGGCGGACTCCAGCTTCGTGGTGCTGATCACGGCGCTGGGCCCCTCCAGCAGGGGCAGGGCGAAGAGCAGGCCGGTGAAGAACTGGCTGGACACGTCCCCCCGCAGACGGTACTCCCCCGGCGTCAGATCCCCCCGGACGGTGAGGACGCCCTCCCCCTGCGCCCAGGCGATCCCCTTCTCGGCGAAGAGGTCGAGATAGGGCTGCTGGGGCCGCTCCATCAGCCGGCCCCGCCCGGTGAAGACGCCCCCCTGCTCCACCGCCAGGGCGATGGGGATCAGGAAGCGGAGAGTGGACCCGGACTCCCCGCAGTCGAACCGGGGCGGGTCCCCGAAGGGCCGGCGGAGGCCGCCGATGCCGCAGATCCGGATGCCGTCCTCCAGGCTCTCCCACGAGGCCCCCAGGGCCTGCATGCAGCGGAGGGTGGCCTCGATGTCCTGGGAGAAGTCCGCCCGGCGGATCGTGCTGGTCCCGGCGGCCAGGGAGGCGGCGATGATGAGGCGGTGGGCCATGGATTTGCTGGCGGGGGGCGTGACGGCCCCGGACAGCCGCCGGGGCGCGATCCGAACGTCCATCTACGCCTCCAGTCCGGCCCGGATGACGGGGAGCAGCTCCGTCACGGGCATCGTCCTCGTCCCGCAGGCGCCGATCCGCTTCGGGACCACGATGGTGATGGCGTCCCCGGCCCGCTTCTTGTCGGACAGGGCGGCGGCCGCCAGGGCTTCGGCGGGGAAGTCCGTGCCGGTGGGGAGGCCGCTGGCCTCCAGGCAGGCGGCGATCCGCGCCGCCACCGGCTCCTCCGTCCAGCCCAGGGCCTCGGCGGAGCGGGCGATGACGGCGAGCCCCGCCGCCACGGCGTGGCCGTGGGGGACGGCATAGCCGCTGCACTTCTCGATGGCGTGGCCGACGGTGTGGCCCAGGTTCAGCAGCTTCCGCTCCCCCTGTTCCTTCTCGTCCCGCGCCACCACGCCCGCCTTATAGGCCACGCACCGGGCGATGACCTCCGCCGGGTCGGTGTCCAGGGCGCCGTTCTCGAAGAGGGCGAACAGTCCCTCGTCGCAGAGGACGCCGGTCTTGATGGCCTCCGCGGCCCCGCCGGCGAAGACCGGCCGCGGCAGGGACCCCAGGCACCCCGTGTCGCACAGCACGGCGGCGGGCTGGAGGAAGGCCCCGGCCAGGTTCTTCCCGGCCCGGAGGTCGACGGCGGTCTTGCCGCCCACCGAGGAATCCACGGCGGCGAGCAGGGTCGTGGGCATCTGGACGTACCGGATGCCCCGGAGGTAGCAGGCGGCGGCGAAGCCCGCCATGTCCCCCACCACGCCGCCGCCCAGGGCGGCCAGGCAGTCGGTGCGGGTCAGGCGCGCCTGCGCCAGGGACTCCAGGATGTCGGAGAGGGTGGAGAGGTCCTTGTTCTCCTCCCCGGCGGGGAAGGTGCAGGTGCTGACGGCATAGCCCGCCGCCTCCAGGCTGTTTTTGACGGTCTCCAGGTACAGCGGCCCCACGGTGGAGTCCGTGACCACCGCCATATGGCAGGGAGGGACGCTCCCCCGCAGCAGCCGCCCGCACTGCCCCAGCACGCCGGGGCCGATGGTCACGGTATAGGAGGGGGAGGTCTCCACCTGGATCTCTTGATATGCCGGCATGGATGCTCCCCCCTCTCAGCTGCCGCCCGCGGTGGCCTTCAGCTCCCGGCCCTCTTTCAGCAGGGCCCGGACCCGTTCGGCGTCCGCGGCTTTCAGCGCGTCGGAATAGGCGCGCAGGTTCTCGATGAGGATGTCCAGCTCCTTCACCAGGTAGTCCGCGTCGTCCAGGAACAGCTCCGTCCACATGTCCTCGTCCAGCCGGGCCACCCGGGTCATGTCCTGGAAGCTCCCGGCGGAGAAGCCCCGGCGGCGCTGGGCCTCCGGCGACTTGACATAGGCGCTGGAGGTGATATGGGCCAGCTGGGAGGTGAAGGCGATGATGCGGTCGTGCTCCTCCGGGTCGGAGAAGGTCAGCCCCGCGAAGCCCACGTCCAGGAAGAAGGCTTTCAGCGTCTCCAGGAGCTGCATGTCCGTCCGCTTGTCCGGCGTCAGGATCATGGAGGCCCCCACGTACAGGTCCTCGGAGGAGGCGGTGAAGCCGCCCCGCTCCTTCCCCGCCATGGGGTGCCCGCCGATATAGGCGAAGCCGTGGGCCTCGGCGATGGGGGCCAGGGCCTCCACCACCACCCGCTTCACGCCGCAAAGGTCCACCAGGATGGCGGACTTGGCGATCTGCGCCGCGTGCTCCTCCACCCAGCGGATGGCGGCGCCGGGACAGATGGCCACCAGGATCAGGCCGCACTGGCAGATCCGCTCCTCCGTCAGCGCGCCGTCGATGGCCCCGCTCATGCGGGCCAGGGCCATGGCCTCCTGGTCCAGGTCCACGCCCCAGACCGTGTGGGCCGTCCGTGCCTTGATGCTCTTGGCCATGGACCCGCCGATGAGCCCCAGGCCAACGATGCCTACGTTCATAGATATCCTCCTGCTCTTCATCATCGCCGCCGCGGCTCAGAGGGCCTCCGGGCCGCGGGGCGCGCCAACGCCGTCTCGCCCCTCCCCGCTCAGGAGGGATCCGCGTCGAGGCCCCGCATGAAGGCGTGGAGCTCCAGGAGCTTCCGCGCCAGGGGGGCGAACACCTCCGGTTTCAGGGACTGGGGCCCGTCGCACAGGGCGTGGGCAGGGTCGTTGTGGACCTCGATCTGGAGGCCGTCGGCCCCCGCCGCCACGGCGGCCCGGGACAAGGGCTCCACCAGCCAGTATTTGCCCGTGGCATGGCTGGGATCGATGATGACGGGCAGGTGGGTCAGCTGCCGCAGCACCGGGATGGCCGCCAGATCCAGGGTGTTGCGGGTGTAGCTCTCGAAGGTGCGGATGCCCCGCTCGCAGAGGATGACGTTGTCGTTGCCGCTGGCCATGACGTACTCGGCGCTCATCAGCCACTCCTCGTACGTGGCGGACATGCCGCGCTTGATCATGACGGGCTTGTCCTGATGGCCCACGGCCTTGAGCAGGTCGAAGTTCTGCATGTTCCGGGCGCCGATCTGGATCACGTCCACGTCCTTGAACAGGTCCAGCTGGGTCACGTCCATCAGCTCCGTCACGATGGGGAGGCCCGTCTCCTGCCGGGCGGTCTTCAGGTACTCCAGGCCCGTGGCCCCCAGGCCCTGGAAGGCGTAGGGAGAGGTCCGGGGCTTGAACGCGCCGCCGCGGAGCATGGTCGCGCCGCTGGCCTTCACGGCCTTGGCGATGGCGACGACCTGCTCCTCGCTCTCCACGGAGCAGGGGCCCGCCATGATGGTCAGGGTGCCGCCGCCGATCTGGGTGCCGCCCACCTGGATGACGGTGTCCTCAGGGTGGAACTTGCGGTTGGCGTTCTTATAGGGCTCCTGGACCCGCTTCACGTCCTGGACGATGTCCAGGGCGGCGATGAGGTCGATGTCCAGCTTGGAGGTGTCGCCCACCAGGCCGAGGATGGTGTGGGCCTCGCCGATGCTGGTGTGGATGGTGACGCCTTTTTCCTGGAGCCAGGTGATGAGGCTGTCCAGCTGCTCCTGGTTGGGGTCGCTCTTGAGAATGACGATCATGGTGCTCTCCTCCTAATACGATCGGGGACGTAAAAGACCCGCGGCCGGTCTGGCCGCGGGTCGTTCCGTTCAGATGCCCTGTCACAGGACCGAACGCTCACACGCACACGTTCCCAGCCAAACCACGAAAAGCCTTACCAAAATAGGTAAAGCTGAAATAGGAATAGCCGTATCCCATGCTATGAGCGGTGATGGTCATGTCGCGTTCCCCTTGATCCTTTAGATATCTAAAGCATAACACGGCAGGGCGGGAAAGGATACTGTGGATCTGTCCAAGATCGGCCCGTATACGGCCCGCCCCTCTTGTGCTCCTCGCACGATCAGGCGGCGGGGAGACAGCCGGCCATCAGCAGGCCGGTGGCTTTGAGGATGTAGTTGGCGTCCCGGATCATGCTGGCGCGGGTGGACATATACTGCTCGTGGAGCTCCTCCAGGGCGGCGATGAGGTCCCGGCGGGCCTGCTGGCGCTGGACATAGCGGTGGGCGAGATAGCCCCGCATGAACCGCCGCAGGTCGGTCTCATAGCAGTGGTGGTCCAGCATGGTGTCGGGGTAGTTTTCGTTATGGGGGTATGTATAGGCGTCGGCCAGGTAATGGGTCAGCTTGCCCAGGGTGTAATAGTGCCAGATGGTCCACTGCCGGCGGCGCTGGAGCTTGACGATCTTGGCGTTGATATAGGCCCTGGAGTTGGTGTAGTTGTGGCCCTTCAGCTTGTTGTGGCGAAGGGAGCCCTTCAGATAACTGAACGGGTTGACGTCCGGCTCGAACGAGCCGAAGAGGAAGGCCAGCTCGAACCGTCTGGCGGAGAACCCGGTCTCGCTCCGCAGGAGCGCGCGGGCCAGCAGCGTGTGAGTACGTTTCTGCAAGGTTAGCTCCTCCTAACCACAAAGGTATTTATACTATACCATATCGTCCGGATAAATGCAAGGGGTGTGGGCAAAAAATTTTCTCCGGTCCAGGGGAGGCGATGCGGTGCGGCCCTGGGGGCGCCCCGGCAGCCGCCCCGCGTCCCCGCCGGGGGACCGGAAGACGGGGCCCGAGCCCTCTCCGGAGCGCCGGAAAAGCGGCGGAGACCCATCGATGGGGAGGGGAGCGCTGTGAGAGGGGGCCGGGAGGGGCCCCTCCCACGTTCGACAGGGCCGGAAACGGGCCCGGACCATCGGTCCGGGCCCGTTCGGGAGCTGTTATTCGGCCTCGTAAACGGAGACCTGCTTGCGGTCTTTGCCCAGCCGCTCGAAGCGGACCGTGCCGCTGGCGGTGGCGAACAGGGTGTCGTCGCTGCCGCGGCCCACGTTCACACCCGGGTGGATGTGGGTGCCGCGCTGGCGGACCAAGATGTTGCCGGCCAGGACGAACTGACCGTCGGCGCGCTTGGGGCCCAGGCGCTTGGCCTTGGAGTCCCGGCCGTTCTTGGTAGAGCCGCCGCCCTTCTTGTGGGCGAAGAACTGTAAACCGATGCGGATCATGTCAGGGACCATCCTTTCTGAAAGATCTTAGATGGGGAAGGGACCTCAGTCCGCTTCCAGGACTTCGATATTTTCCGGGTATTCGTCATGGAGCATGGTGAAATAGAGCATCAGCCCCGTCAGCAGGGACTGGCAGGTGCTCTCCGCTGCGGGCCCCAGACCGCCGGGGAGGCGCAGGGAGACCAGCGCCCGCCGTTCGTCGGTCCGCACCGCCGCGGCCAGGCCCAGCACGTCGTTGACGGTGGCCTCCACCAGGGTGACGGCGGCGCCGATGGAGGCGCAGAGGAGGTCCTCCCCCGCCTCGGCATAGCCGCTGTGGCCCTTGGCTTCGAAGCCGGTGATCCGGCCCCCCTCCGTGTAGAAGGTGACGCTGGTCATGCTCAGACGGAGATCTTGGCGATCTCGACCTTGGTGTAGGGCTGACGATGGCCCTGACGCTTGCGGTAACCCTTCTTGGGATTGTACTTGAAGATACGGATCTTCTTGCCCTTGCCGTTCTTGACGATCTTGGCCTCCACGGAGGCGCCCTCCACGGTGGGAGCGCCAAAGGTGGCCTTCTCCCCGTCGATGACGGCCAGGACCTGGTCGAACTTGACGGTGTCGCCGGCTTCCTGGTCCAGCTTCTCGATGTAGACCACGTCGCCCTCGGCCACCTTGTACTGCTTGCCGCCGGTCACGATGATTGCGTTCAT
>NZ_CAJUBK010000020.1 GCF_910584465.1 uncultured Oscillibacter sp. | reverse complement strand
TTATGGCGAATAAGGCCAACATCGAGCGCAAGTGGTACATCCTGGACGCCGCCGGGAAGCCCCTGGGCAAGACCGCCGTCCGGGCCGCCGATCTGCTGCGCGGCAAGAACAAGACCACCTTCACCCCCCACGCCGACTGCGGTGACAACGTCATCATCATCAACGCGGGGAAAGCCGTCCTCACCGGCAAGAAGGGCACCCAGAAGATCTACCGGACCCACTCCGGCTGGGTGGGCGGCCTGAAGGAGACCCCCTACCGCATCCTGATGCAGGAGAAGCCCGAGGTCGCCATGCGGGTGGCCGTCCGCGGCATGATGCCCAAGAACACCGTCGCGAAGGATTCCCTGAAGCGCCTGCACATCTACGCCGGCGCCGAGCACAAGCAGCAGGCCCAGAAGCCCATCGCCCTGGACGCCGAATAAGGAGGAGGAAGCGTATGTATCAGTCTAAGAAGCCCTATCTGTACGGTACCGGCCGCCGGAAGTCCTCCGTCGCCCGCGTCCACCTGTTCCCCGGCGGCACCGGGAGCATCACCATCAATGGCCGTGACATCGACGATTACTTCGGCCTGGAGACCTTGAAGATGGTCGTCCGTCAGCCCCTGGAGGCCACCGGCAACACCGGCAGGATGGACATCGTGGCCACCGTCTCCGGCGGCGGCGTCACCGGCCAGGCCGGCGCCCTGCGCCACGGCATCGCCCGCGCCCTGCTGCTGGCCAGCGAGGACAACCGCCCCATCCTGAAGAAGGCCGGGTTCCTGACCCGCGACCCTCGCATGAAGGAGCGCAAGAAGTACGGCCTCAAGGCCGCCCGCCGCGCGCCGCAGTTCTCCAAGCGCTGAGCGCCCTTCACCGCATACCTGCCCGAAAAGCGGGGACCTCTTACGGAGGTCCCCGCTTCCTTTGCGCCGGTCAAAAGGTGTCCAGCCCGTTCTCCCGGAGGAGCTGCTCGCAGATCTGCCGCTGCTTGGTGTCGTAGAACTCGATGTATTTCAAGGAGTAGATGTCGCTGGCGATATAGCGCTGGCGTCCGGGCTGGAAGATGATGATATAGTCGTTCCCCACGTCATGGAGGAGGCCCTCCCAGGTCGTGGTGCCCTGGGTGCCGATGAGGAAGGTCGCGGTGACGAAGGCCCCCTTGTTCCGCAAAAGCATGGACTTCAAAGATCCCAGGAACGCCTCGCTCATGCTGGCGGGGGCCTCGATGACCTCGATGGGCTGATGGGTCTCCAGATCCAGGGTCCCGCTGCTGCCGTGGAACTCGCTGCGCGGGGCGGCGGGGACGGCGCTTTGAGGAGGTCCCGCCGGGGCGGGATAGGACAGGGGCTGCTGCGCCGCCGGAGCGGCAGCGGCGGGGACGGCGGCCGGAGCGGCGGGCCCGGCGGGGGCCTGGGCGGCCGGGGCGGCGGCGGTGCTGTGCTGGGTGGTGGTAGTGGTCGTACTGGGGGCGGCCGCTGCGGCGGGGCCTCCGGCCGAGGCGGTGGAAGTCGTGGTGGTCGTGGTGGAAGTGCTGGCGGAGGCGTGCGCGCCGGGCTGGTAGGCGCCCGCCGGGGGGCTGATCTCTCTGGACCAGTCTGCCGCGGAGTAGGGATCATAATACTGTGTGTTGGGCATGATGACACCTCTCAAGTCTTATAATAAGCGTCGGTCGGGTTATAGAAGCAGTGGTCGCCGATGCGGGTCTGCCAATAGCCCACGTTGGTGGGGAAGGAGGGGCGGCATTCGGGACCGAAGGGGTTGTAGAACCACAGCGACTCTGCCACCACAGGCAGCCGGTTCCCTGCGATGGCCCAGTCGGCGATCTCGTAATGGATGGCCTCGGGCCGCATGTTGTATATGTTCTGCGGATTATAAGCGCCGCCCTCCGTCTCGCTGGCGCAGACGAACTGATAGGGCTGGAAGATGATGTTGCGGATGCTGCCCTGGCCCACCCGGGCGTACTCGCCGCCTTTGGCGTGGACCCGGTTCATCACCACCCCTGCCACCGCTTTCATGCCGTTGTCCCCCTCGCCGCCCGCCTCACACTGGATCAGGCGCGCCAGCAGTTCCCGGTCGGAATATGCCATGGTCGCATCCCCCCTTTGTCGCTGGTTCACCATATGCGAAAACGGCCCCGCCGGTGACAGCGGGGCCGCGGGGCCCTCAGAGCGTCAAAAGGGGGAGGCTTCCTCGACAGGAAGGAGGAGAGCTGCGAGAGGGACCCAGGAAGGGGCCCTTTCGTTTTTGATCGATAAGTTTTCAGGACGTTTTGAACGTCCTGAAAACGTGCGCAGCCTGGCGAAAAGACGCTTTCGACAGGGTGAGGGCCCCGCCTTCCGGCGGGGCCCTCAGTCATCGTTTTTGCTCTTGGATGGCCTGGCGGAACATCGCCTCCGCCTGCTCGATGGAGCGGTCCAGGGCGTACTGCCCGGCGTGCTCGCCATAGCGCCTGCCCATCTCCTCCCGCTCCGCGGGGTGCTCGAACCACCAGTCGATCTTCTCGGCCAGGGCGGCGCTGTCCCCGGCGGGGAAGAGGCTCCGCCCGTCCAGGGCGAACTGGGGCGTGGCGGACCGGGGCGAGTCGGCGATGACGGGCACCAGCCCGCAGGCGAATGCCTCCATACAGCTCATGGCCTCGATCTCGGCGTCGGAGGTGTGGACATACAGGTCCGCCATGTGGAGGATCTCCAGCAGGCGTCCGGGCTCGTAGAATTCCATGACGATGGGGTTGGGGAGCTTTTGGGCCAGGCGGCGGTACTTCTTCTCCAGGGGCCCCTTGCCCGCCAGGATGACCTGGATCTCGTCCTTATGACGGCACCGGGCGCAGGCGTCGATCAGCACGTCCTGCCGCTTCTCCCCGGCGTAGCGGCCCACCATCAGCACGTTGAACTTCCCCTGCATCCACGCCTCCTGCGGCGCGCGCCCGTAGGTGTACTGGGGGCTGATGCCGTTGGAGATGACATGGAGCCGGGCGGTGTAGCCGTGCTGGCGGAGCTGGTCCGCGATCATGTTGCTGGGGCAGTGGATGTGGCCGAAGCGGTTGAAGAAGGTGTCCCGGAACTTGGTGTAGACGAAATCGTTCACCCGCTTGCTGTTGCCCATGTGGAGGGTGAAGGTGATGTTCTCCGGCTGGCAGTGGAAGGCCGCCGTGTGGGGGATGCCCAGGCGCTCCACATGCCGCAGGCCCATGATGGCCAGGGGGGAGGGCATCATGAAGTGCACCACGTCCGCCCAGGCCGCCGCCTTCTCGAAGACGTGCTTGTTGGGGATGGCCAGGCGCATGCCCTGGCTGGTGATCAGGTGCTCCACGATGGGGAGGAACTTCATCTGCCGCACGGCGTATTTATAGTCCGTGGGCTTGCCCGTGGCGATGACCCGGACCTCGTTCCCGTGCTCTTTCAGGGCGGTGGCGAAGCGGCGGGCGCTGATGGTGGTGCCGTTGTTGGCGTCGTCGAACTGGTCGATGACCAATACGATCTTCATTCCCTTCGCCGTTCCCCTCAGCCCTGGGCCAGCGCCTGCTCCAGGCCCCGGGCCAGCTGATCCGGGCAGGAGGTGCCCTTGCCCTTGCAGTTGATGCCCTTCAGGCGGCGGATGGCCTCCTCGGCGGGCATACCCTTCACCAGGGCGGCGATGCCCTGGAGGTTGCCGTGGCACCCGGCGACGACGCGGAACTCCTGGATGACGTTCTGATCGTCCAGATCCACCTGCATTTCACGGGAACAGACGCCGTGAGGCTGGAACGTATAAGTCTTCATATCCGTTACTCCTTTTTCATCCCGCGGCGAAGCGGGCCGTATTGGGGGCTTATCCTACATAGCATAGCATAGGGACGGGAAAAAGGCAAGCCCCGCCTTTGGCCGGTCCGGCACAAAAACGGGGCTCGGGGAAATCAGCGGCCCAGGAACTCGCTTGGGTCCACGGCTTCCCCGTCCTGGGTGACGGAGAAGTGGAGGTGGGGGCTTTGGGCGGCCTCGGCGGCGGCGGTGGAGCCCACCGCGCCGATGATCTGCCCGGCGGTGACCAGGTCCCCCGGCAGCACCGTGGGCTTGGCCTGGAGGTTGGCGTAGACGGTGGTGTAGCCCCCCTCGTGGTCGATGGTCACCGTGGTGCCCATCATGGGGTCGTCCTCCACGGAGGCGACCGTCCCGGAGGTGGCGGCCAGGACCGTGGAGCCCGGCGCGGCGGAGATGTCCACGCCGTCATGGGTCCGCCAGTCCGCCAGCGTGGGACTGTAGACCAGCTGGTCCACGGAGAAGGCCATCAGCACCTCGCCCTTCAGGGGCTCCACCACCAGCCGGGGCTCCTGGGCGATGACCGGCGTGTCGTCCACCGGGACCTCCGGCATGGCGGGGACGATCTCCACCTCCACCGGGGCCGGGGCGGAGACTTCGGCGGAGGGCTCGTCCTCCGGGCCGCCCGTGTCCTCCGGCTCCGGGACGTAGACGTCCCGCGCCGGGGCGGAGACCGCCGCCGGGGGCGGGGCCTCCTCCTCCGGGGCGCTGTCCGTTCCGAAGAGCAGGAACCAGCCGCTCACCGCCGCCACGATCAGGCAGACTGCCAGCAGTACGTAGAACCCGGTACCGCTGAGGACGGATCTCAGTTTGTTTTCCATACGGAAATTCCTCCCTCATGACAAAAGTTCTGAGGGAAGTATGGACAGCGGGACGGTAAATTATACTATATTCCAGTCCGGAGAGGGCGGCTTTTATCCCCGCCGCTCCAGGGCGGCGGCATAGAGCTCGTTCTTGCTGAGGCCGGTGTGGTCCGCCACCTCCTTGGCGGCGTCCTTCAGCCGGGCGCCGGCCTCCACCAGGGCCAGCACCTGGGCGGCGCCCTCCTCCAGGGTGACGGCGGCCTCCGCGGGGGGCTCCGCCCCGGCCACTACCAGGACGTACTCGCCCCGGGGGGCGTTCTCCGCGTAGTAGGCCGCGGCCTCGCCCAGGGTGCAGCGGCGGATCTCCTCGTGGAGCTTGGTCAGCTCCCGGCAGAGGGCGATCCGGCGGTCCGGGCCGAAGACCGCGGCGAAGTCGGCCAGCGTGTTCCGGAGCTTGTGGGGGGCCTCGTGGAAGATCATGGTCCGCCGCTCGTCCCGGAGGCTCTCCAGGTGCTCCCGGCGGCTCTTCCTGCTGACGGACAGGAAGCCCTCGAAGGTGAAGCGCCCCGTGGGCAGGCCGCTGACCGCCAGGGCGCTGACGGCGGCGCAGCAGCCGGGGATGGACAGCACGCTCACGCCGCTCTCGGCGCAGAGCCGGACCAGGGGCTCGCCCGGGTCGGAGATGGCGGGGGTCCCGGCGTCCGTCACCAGGGCGCAGTCCTCCCCCGCCAGCAGACGGGCCAGGATGGACGGCCCGGCGGTGACGTGGTTGTGCTCGTGGTAGCTGACCAGGGGCTTCTTGATGCCGAAATGGTTCAGCAGCTTCAGGGACACGCGGGTGTCCTCCGCCGCGATGAAGTCCACGGCGGACAAGGTCTCCAGGGCCCTGGGGGAGAGGTCCCCCAGGTTGCCGATGGGGGTGGCGACGAGGTAAAGCGTTCCGCTCATGTTGACACCTCTCTGAAATAGATGCGGTCCAGCTCCGCCGCGGGGGAGCCGTCGGGAGCTTCCAGGAGCAAAAGCGGTTCCGCGGTCATCCCCGGCCTGCCGCCCCGGCGGGCCTCCAGCAAAAGCAGGGAGGGGGCCTTGTCCGGCCGGGCGGCGGCGAAGCGCAGGCGTTTCGGTTCCAGGCCGCTTTGCCGCAGGGCGCAGAGGAGGTCGGTCAGCCGCTCCGGCTTATGGACCAGGCAGAGGCTCCCGCCCCAGCGCAGGAGGCGGGCCGCGGCCCGGCAGACGTCCTCCGGCGTGCAGGTTTCCTCCGTCCGGGCGGTCCGGCGGGCGTCCCCCTTAGGCAGGAGGCCGCTGGAGGGAGGGAAGTAGGGCGGGTTGCAGACGGCCAGGTCGAAGCTCCCGGCGGGCAGGGAGGTCTGCCGCAGGTCCTCCAGCCGGAAGGACAGGCGGTCCGTCAGGCCGTTCTCCTCCGCCGCCAGGGAGGCCAGGCGGACCGCCTCGGGCTGGATGTCCAGGCCCGTCACCGTCAGCGCCCGCTGCCGCTGGAGGAGGAGCAGGGACACCAGCCCCGTGCCGCAGCCCAGGTCGCAGACCTTGAGCCCCGGCTTCAGCCTCGGCAGGGAGGAGAGGAGGAAGCTGTCCAGCCCCGGCGGGAACTGGCCGTCCCCATAGACGAAGCGGAGGCCGCCGGGGCACAGCGCCTCCCAGCGTCCCCCGCTCACCGGGGGCGCGGCGGGAAGCCCGCCAGCTTGGCGTTCAGCTTCGAGTAGATCCGCTCCCGGAACCAGGGCTCCGAGGAGGCGGCGACGGCCTCCTCCAGACCGAACCACCCCACGCGGCTGTTCTCGTCCGGCTTGCAGCGGACCGGGGCGGCGGGGTCGGCCTCCAGGAGGAAGGTGGCGTTCAGATGGAGGTGGGAGGAGACGTACCGCCACCGCTTCTCATGGCCGTCCACCGTCAAGATCTCCACGGAGTAGAGGTCCGGCGACACGGGGCGCACGTCCTCCAGCCCGCTCTCCTCCCGGACCTCCCGGAGGGCCGCCGCCAGCAGGTCCCGGTCCCCGTCGGCGTGGCCCCCCAGCCAGGCCCAGGACCCATAGAGGTTGTGATAGGCCAGCAGGACGCGCGTCCGGTCCGGGCTGACCACCCAGGCGGAGGCCGTCAGGTGGGCCGGGTCCTCCCGGCCGTAAAAGTCCCCGCCGCCCTCCAAGAGGCGGAGGAGCACGAGGCGGTCCCGCTCCTCCTGCTCGTTCCAGGGGCGGAAGGCGCGGAGCTGTTCTCTCAGGTCCATAAAAAGTCCTTCCTTTTTCCGGCCCCCCGTGATACCATGGGAGCACGGCTCAGGCGGTATCGTCACTCGGCTTTCCCGGCCGGCCCCGCAGGGGGGCGGGAAAGAGGAGGGGGGATCGAAGTATGATGGCCGCTCTGCGGCTGTCAGGCCATACAAAGTGTCCGCTTTTATGACATGACCCGCCAGATCCCCCGGCTGCCCCGTTAGGGGCGGGAAAATGGCCGGGATCGAAATGGGACAGCGGCCCTGCGGCTATTCTACCATAGTTTCGGCGGGAGGGGAAGTGGGAAAGATCGATCCTGCCGGACGGTAAGTTTTTTCCCGCTCCCGCCCGGGCCCCGCGGCGGGGGACGCGCGGCGGGCCTGCCGGAGCATAGGCGGCACGGGGAGCGGAGGCCCCGCCGGCGCCGGCGGGAGGGTAAATTTTTTGCCGGGACGCCGCTTTGACGGAGGAGGAGGCCGGAAGCCCCGTCTTTCGACGGTCGGGAAATGGTGGAAATCCTCAACAAAACGCAAAATATGCACAATATATGGGGTTTGCGCCGGAAAACCAGAAATATGTCGAAGAAAAATTCAACTTTTTTGTAATCCTATCTTGAAAAACATGGAATTTTATGGTATTTTATAAAAAACGAGCTGAGAGTGTCTAGGAGACCCGTCAGCCGACATGTAAGGAAAGGGACTGGAATCTATGGATAAGAAAAGGACCGTGCTCCTGGCAGATACCAGTGAGGAATTCCGCGCGATGCTGCAAGAGGCCATCGAACAGGCCGGTGAGTTCACTGTGGCGGGCTCCACCGGGGATGGGCAGGAGGCCCTGCGGCTGATCGAGGAGGAGCGCCCGGATCTCCTGCTGACGGACATCGCCCTGCCGGGGCTGGACGGACTGGGCGTGCTCAAGGCGCTGAAGGACCGGGAGGGCCATATGCCCAAGACGATCGTCATCTCCGCCTTCTGCGGGGATAAGGTCCTCTCCGACGCGGAGAAGCTGGGCGTCAGCTATTATCTGCCGAAGCCCTGTGAGCCCAATTCCCTGCTGGAGCGGATGCGGGGCATCTTCGAGGTCCCTTCCGCGCCGGAGATGCGGCTCTACGCCCTGAAGAACACGGTCACCGCCGTGATCCATGAGATCGGCGTCCCCGCCCATATCAAGGGATACCAGTACCTGCGGGAGGCCATCATCATCGCCGTCAACGATATGGAGGTCATCAATGCCGTCACGAAGGTGCTCTATCCGGCGGTGGCCAAGCGCTTCGGCACCACGCCCTCCCGGGTGGAGCGGGCCATCCGCCACGCCATCGAGGTGGCCTGGGACCGGGGCGACCTGGAGACCCTGCAGAAGTACTTCGGCTACACGGTCTCCAACACCAAGGGCAAGCCCACCAATTCGGAGTTCATCGCCATGATCGCCGACCGGCTGATGCTCAGCGGGGACAGCTGGGTCCTGCGGGAGCGGGGCTGAGGGAGCGGACCGTTCGGACCTCCCCAGCCGGGACGGCGCGGCGGAGGCCCCGCCTGGCCCCCGCGTATCCCCTTCCTTCCTGCTGATGGGACTCCTGCGTTTTTCGACGACCGGAAGAGGAGAGGCAGTCCGCCTCTCCTCGTCCTTTCATGCCCTATGCCCCGGCGGACAGCCGCTCCCGGATGACGGCCTTCTCCGCGTCCGTGAGAGACCGGTCCAGGGACAGCACCACCACCCGCCCCGGCCAGCAGAGGAGCCAGTCGTCCGCGGCGTCCCCATCCTGCCGGTAGTACTGCTGATAGGCGGCCTCCGCGCCCCAGGGGGTCGGGTCCTCTTCGCGGTAGATGCGCTGGAACTCGGGGATCTCCTTGCGGTCCTCTATGTTCAGGAAGTCCTCCACCAGCGCGTCGTAAAGCCACCGGCCCCGGGGCTCGCAGATGGTATAGCTGAGATGGAGGGAGCCGGGCCAGACGTCCTCGGACGCGTCCTCCGTGTCCTGGAGGGCGTACTCCCGATAGGACTGCTTGGGCACGAAGAAGGAACCCTCGGACCGCCATTCCCGGCTGGTATGCCGGTAGGTCTCCCCGGTCAGGTCGGTGAGGGTCAGGGGCACGTCCTCCCGGGGATGTACGTCGAATTCCAAGTGGTGATAGGTATAGGTCTCCCCGCTCCCACTGCCGGACCAGTCGAAGCGGATCGCTCCCCAGGCCAGCCCGCCGATCATGACGGAGACCAGGACCACGTCCGCCGCCAGGGTGCCGGCGATGTTCCACCACTTGGAGACGCCCCGCCGCCGCAGGAGGGCCGTGGTCCCCCGGATCAGGGCCACCACCAGGGCGAACAGGGCCAGGTAGAGGACGAGGAACAGGGCATGGCCCCTGCCGCCGCCTCCGGCCAGCTCCATCGCCAGATAGAGCGCGAGGAAGATCCCCACCAGGACCAGCCCGGCGGCGTTGAGGCGCTGATAGGCCCTGGTGCTGATGGGGGCGCAGGGGCCTCCCCCAGCGATGGAGCGGAGGGATCTGCGCCGCCAGCCGTAGTAATGGCAGAGGGTGCAGATCTCCAGCGCCGCCACCAGGACGAACAGCGGCCCGGAGAAGAGGCTGGCATTGCGCCGCAGGATTTGCAGGGGCTTGACGAACAGCGTGCCCAGGAAGGACGCCGACATGAAGAGGCCAACGGCCAGCAGGATGAAGTTGGCGGGCAGGAAATTCTTCCGCATGGAGCGGTGGAGGTTCTCCAGGCGGATGGCCTCGTCCGTCTCCAGGGGGACGGCGGCGGGGTCCTCCGTGGAGAAGATCTGCATCTGGGACCAGTCGCAGACCTTCGTCCACCCGGCGGCGGCGCAGAGCTCCTCCAGGGACTGCTGTCCCTCCGTGGGGCCCGGCTCGAACTGGGAGGCCCCGGCGCTGTAGGTGACGGCGTAGCGGACCCGGGCCGGTCCCGCCCGGCGGTACTTCCAGAGGGTGTTCCCGGTCTTCTCCAGCCGCCAGCCCTTGGCGGCCATGGCGGTGAGGTGCTCCTCCACGCCCCGGCGGTCGTAGATGCAGAGGGTGTTCCAGCGGTATCTCACGTCTTTCATACCGTTCTCTCCTTCCAGCCCTCCGGGGCGAGGCGCGTGCCGGCGGCGGACTTTTGTCCCGGCGTGAAGTCCAGGTTTTCGGCGTAGACCGTCGCTACCCGGCCCGGCCAGCAGAGCGTCCACTCATCGATGGGCGGCCTGCCGTCCCGGTAATGGCGGCGGTAAACGGCCTCCGCGCCCCAGGGGGCGGGGTCTTCGGCCCGAAATTCGAAGAACTCCGTGGGGGCCAGCAGATCGTTCGATATGGCCCGGTATACCCAGGCGCTGGGGACGTCCAGGATCGTGTAGGAGAGATAGAGGTCCATGCCGTCCTCCCCGGCGGCAGTCTCGGAGTAAGCGGTCTCCGAGGCGAAGGGCGTGCGGCCCTGGTCGGTGACCGTCCGCCGGACGTGGGAGTGGTCCTTTCCGGTCAGGTCCGCCGCGGTCAGGGGGATGGACTGGGGCTCCAGGTCCCAGGTCTCCCCCCTCCAGGTATAGGAGGGCGTCTGCGCCGCCCGGTCCAGGAGATCGAAAGGACGGAAGCTCTCGAAGCCCGCCGGGAGGATGAAGAGGAAACAGAGCAGGGATCCCACGGCAAGCCGAGTCCCCCGGGAGGCTCCCCGCCGCTGGAGGGACCGATCCAGCAGGATGAACACGAAGACGAAGGCCCCGGCCAGAAGGGCCGCCAGCGCCGCCCAGCCGGAGGGCACGGACAGGGGGAACAGCGTGTACAGCGAGCCGAGATACAAAACGGCGATCAGCATCGTGGACAGGCGGCTGAGGACGCGGTACTGCCGGGACACGGGAGCCGGGGCCCCGCCCTCCTCCACCGAGCGGCGGGAGCGCCGGAGCCAGAGGAAGTACCCGGCGATGGCGTACCCCTCCCCCAAAAGGGACAGCAGGCAGGCCACCGGCAGGAGCAGCCCAATGGGACTGAGGAAGTAGGAGTGGGGGAAGCGGAACACCTGTGACAGGGTGAGCGCCAGCAGGACCGCGTAACAGAAAAGCTGGTTCCGCCGGTCCCGCAGATAGGTGCTTTGCATAGACTGGTGGACCCGCTCCAGGAGGAGGGCCTCGTCGGTCTCCAGGGGCGTGGGGTCCTCCGCCTCGCTGGCGTAGATCTGCAGGGCGGCCCAGTCCGCCGCCTTCGTCCACCCGGCGGCGGCGCAGAGCTCCTCGAAGTACATCCGGTCCCGGAGGTCTCCGTCCTCCCCGGCGGCGGGGGGAGCGGTGACGGCGTAGTGGATCCGGGCGGGCGGCTCCCGGCGGTACTTCCAGAAGAAGCGCCCGATGGACTCCAGCCGCCTCCCCTGGGCGGCCATGGCGGACAGGTGCTCCTCCGTGGCCCGGAGGTCGAAGGGGCTGAAGGTCTCGGCCCGGTACCCGAAGTGTTTCATGACAGGTCCTCCTCTCCCAAACAGGCTTTGTAATCCTCCGTCAGGACCAGCAGTCGGCGGTACTCCGCCTCCAGGGTCTCCCGGCCCTTGTCCGTGATGAGGTAGCTCCGTTTCCGGCCCGCCACGGCGGTCTCCCGGATCATCCCCGCCTGCTGGAAGCTGTCCAGCAGGTTGTACAGCGTCCCGGGGCCCACGCTGACCCGGCCATGCGTCAGGGCGGACACCCGGGCCATGACGTCCGCGCCGCAGCACTCCTCCCGGAGGCAGAGGAGGATGTAGAACATGGGCTCCGTCAAGGTCTGGAATTTTTCGCGGGCCATGGGGGACACCTCCTAATATCGAATATCGTTATCACTGCCTCCAGTATAATATCGAACATCGATATTGTCAAGAGGCTGTCCTGCAAAAGGCAAAAGAAGCCGCCCCTCCGGGCGGCTGGAATTGACAAGATGTTGCAGGGCATGGTATGATCCATACAGAAGGACGCTGTTGCATATAAAGGCGGTCAGTCCATTCCCTTGCGAAAGGGGGTGGTCCATTTCCCGGAGATCATATCGAAGGGAGGTGACGCGGATGTGGAGAAGGCGGTCGTACCTGGTACTCCGGTTTCTGGTGTGTCTAGCCCTTTGGGCCTACATACTTACCATAAAAGCGTGTTGACCGTCCGGCCGGTACCCGAACGGTCAACGTCTTAAGTTGACGAACAAGGGCTGACCGTCTTGCGACAGCGTCCTTCTATCTGCATTATATCTCCCGTGTCCCGGGTTTGTCAAGCATGACGCCGGGGCATTTCCTTTTTCCGGGGGTCAGGCCAGCTCCGCCATGCCGGTATAGAGCTGGTAATACCGCCCCTTCTGCTCCAGCAGGTCGTCGTGGTCCCCCCGCTCGATGATCTCGCCCTGCTCCAGGACCATGATGGCCCGGGCATTGCGGACCGTGGAGAGCCGGTGGGCGATGACGAAGACCGTCCGGCCCGCCATGAGGCGGTCCATGCCCTCCTCGATGATCTTCTCCGTCCGGGTGTCGATGGAGCTGGTGGCCTCGTCCAGGATCAGCACCGGGGGATTGGCGCAGGCCGCCCGGGCGATGTTCAGCAGCTGCCGCTCCCCCTGGCTGAGGCTGCCGCCGTCTCCGGAGAGGACGGTCTGATAGCCCTGGGGCAGGTGCCGGATGAAGTTGTCCGCCCCCGCCAGCCGGGCGGCGGCTTCGACCTCCTCGTCCGTGGCCTCCAGGCGTCCGTACCGGATATTGTCCGCCACCGTGCCGGTGAACAGGTGGGTGTCCTGGAGCACCACGCCCAGGGAACGCCGCAGGGACTCCTTGGCGATGTCCCGCACGTCGATGCCGTCGTAGGTGATGGCCCCGCCCTGGATCTCATAGAAGCGGTTGATGAGGCTGGTGATGGTGGTCTTCCCCGCGCCGGTGGAGCCCACGAAGGCGATCTTCTGCCCGGGCTTGGCGAAGAGGGAGACGTCGTGGAGGATGGTCCGGCCCTCGTCATAGCCGAAGACCACGTGGTCGAAGCGCACGTCGCCCCGGAGGGGGACCAGCTCGCCGCCGGGCCTGAGCCAGGCCCAGGTGTTGGTGTCCTCGTGGACACGGGCCAGCTTCCCGGAGGCGTCCTCCTTGGCCCGGACCAGCCGGACTTTGCCCTCGTCGGTCTCGGGCTGCGTCTCCATGATCTCGAAGATGCGCTCCGCGCCGGCGATGGCGGAGAGGATGGTGTTCACCTGCTGGGAGATCTGGGTGATGGGCTGGCCCACCTGCCGGGAATACTGGAGGAAGGCCGCCAGCCCGCCCAGGTCGCCGCTGCGGATGGCCAGGATGCCGCCTATGCAGCAGGTGACGGCGTAGTTGAGGTAGTTCAGGTTCCCCATGGCGGGCATCATCATGCCGGAGAAGATCTGGGCCCGGGCGGCGGCGCTCCGATAGGCGCTGTTCCGCGCCTCGAAGCCCGCCTTGGCCTCTTTTTCGTGGTTGAAGACCTTGATGACCTTCTGCCCCTCGATCATCTCCTCGATGTAGCCGTTGACCTCGCCCAGGGCCTTTTGCTGCTGGGCGAAATAGCGGCGGCTGCGGGAGCCGATGTTCTTCACCACCAGCAGCATGACGGCCAGCGTGGCGAAGGTGATCAGGCTCAGCAGGGGGCTGAGGACCAGCATCATGGCGATGGTGCCGGTGAAGTTCAGCGTGCAGGAGATGAGGCTGGCGAAGCTGTTGTTCAGGGCCTCGGAGACGGTCTCGATGTCGTTGGTATAGCGGCTCATGAGCTCGCCGTGGGTGTGGGTGTCGAAGAAGCGCAGGGGCAGGTCCTGCATCCTGGCGAAGAGGTCCGCCCGGATCTTCGCCACGCTGGTCTGGGAGATGTGGACCATGATGCGGCTGTAGCCGAAGGAACAGGCCGCGCCGGCGACGTAGACCGCCGCCATGAGGCACAGCATCCGCGCAAGGCCCGGGAAGTCGCCGGGGAGGATATAGTCGTTGATGAGGGGGCGGATGAGATAGGACCCGCCCACGGTGCAGGCGGAGCTGACCACCAGCAGCGCCGCCACCAGGGCCAGCAGGGGCTTATAACGGCCAAGATACCCCATCAGCTTCCCCAGGGTGCCCCGGAGGTCTTTCGGCTTGCGGAAGCCGCCGTGGGGAGGCCCGCCGTGGGGAGGACCGCCCTGTTTGCGTTCAGCCATCGATGCTCACTCCTTCCTGCTGGGACCGGAAGACCTCCTGGTAGATATCGCAGGTCTCCATCAGCTCCTCATGGGTCCCCTGAGCTGCGATCCGGCCCCGGTCCATGACCACGATCAGGTCCGCGTCCCGGACGGAGGCCACCCGCTGGGCGATGATGAGCTTGGTCGCGTCCTTCAGCTCATGGGCGAAAGCGGAGCGGATCTTCGCGTCCGTGGCGGTGTCCACGGCG
Source organism: uncultured Oscillibacter sp. (assembly GCF_910584465.1). Taxonomy (GTDB): domain Bacteria; phylum Bacillota; class Clostridia; order Oscillospirales; family Oscillospiraceae; genus Oscillibacter. The sequence continues at coordinate 26,251 of NZ_CAJUBK010000020.1, read as the reverse complement.
CTGGTGGAGTCGTCCAGGATCAGGACTTTCGGCCGCTTCAAGATCGCCCGCGCGATGCACAATCGCTGCTTCTGCCCGCCGGAGACGTTGACGCCGCCCTGGCCCAGGTCGGTGTCCAGGCCGTCGGGCATCCGCTCCAGGAACTCGTCGGCGCACGCGGCCCGGCACGCGGCCCAGAGCTGTTCCTCCGTGGCTTCGGGGTCGCCCCAGAGGAGGTTCTCCCGGATGGTGCCGGAGAACAGGGTGTTCTTTTGCAGCACCACGCTGACGGACTCCCGCAGATGCTCCATGGTGTAGGCGGACACGGGCCGCCCGCCCACGGAGACGGTGCCCTCCCCGGCCTCATAGAGCCGGGGGATGAGGGAGATCAGGGTGGTCTTCCCGCTGCCGGTGCCGCCCAGGATGCCGACGGTGGCGCCGGAGGGGATGTGGAGGCTGACGTCCTCCAAGATCCACGCCGAGCTCTGGGCGCTGTACTTGAAGGAGACGTGGTCGAAGTCGATGCTGCCGTCCGCCACGGCGGCGGGGAGGCCGTCCGCGTCCGTCTCCGCCCCGCAGTCGGTGATGGCGGGGGGCTCGCTCAGGACCTCCGCCACCCGCTTGGCGCAGGCCGCGGTGCGGGTCAGCATCATGAAGATCATGGAGACCATCATCAGGGACATCATGATCTGGGTGATATAGGTGAAGTAGGTGATGAGCTTGCCGGCCTCCAGGGTCCCGGCGTAGACCATCTGCCCGCCGAACCACATGACGGCGATGATGGTGCCGTAGACGATGAGCATCATCAGCGGCATGTTGATGACCACCGCGCCGAACGCCTTCTGGGAGGTGGTCTTCAGATCCTGGTTGCGCTGCTGGAACTTCTCCCGCTCCCGCTCCTCCCGGACGAAGGATTTCACCACGCGGATGCCCGCCAGATCCTCCTGGACCACCAGGTTCAGCGCGTCGGTCTTCTCCTGGAGGGAGCGGAACAGGGGGCCGGTCTTCACCAGCAGGATGGCCACCACCACCGCCAGCAGGGGCAGGGCCACCAGGAAGACGTTGCTCAGCCGGTAGCTGATGCGGATGGAGAAGAACAGGGCGGAGACCAGCATCACCGGGGCCCGGACCATGAGGCGCATGGACATCATCAGGGACATCTGGAGGTTATGGACGTCGTTGGTCAGCCGGGTCACCAGGGAGGCGGTGGAGAACCGCTCGATGTTGGAGAAGGCGAAGGACTGGATATGGTCGTACTCCGCCCGGCGGATGTTCGCGCCGAAGCCCATGCCGGCGACGGACGAGGTCACCGCCGCCCCCAGGCCGAAGCACAGGGACGCCAGGGCCAGGCCCACCATCAGCAGCCCCTTGCGCAGGATATAGGACTGGTCGCCGTTGGCGATGCCGACGTCCACGATGTCGCTCATGACCAGCGGGATCAGCAGCTCGAAGACGGCCTCCATGGCGCTGCACGCTACGCCCGTCAAGATCCAAGGGGCGTAGGGCCGGGCGTGGGGCCAGAGTTTTTTCGTCATGTCTCGCTGTCCTCCTTGAGATTTTGGATCACACGCTCCAGCAGGGACAGGAGGGCCTCCCGCTCCTGGGCCGTGAAGCCCCGGACCATGGCCTCCTCCGTGTCCAGGAAGCTCTTTTGGAAGAGGGCCTGCTGTTCCTCGCCCTTTTCCGTCAGGGTGATGAGGCGGCGGCGGGCGTCCCGCCCGCTGATGGAGCGCCGGACCAGGCCCTTCTCCTCCATCCGGTCCAGCACGCCGTTCATGGTGGAGGGCTTCACCCGCATGTGTCCGGTCAGCTCGTGCTGGAGCACCTGGCCTCCGCCGTGGTGGTGGAGGTAGAGGAGGACGTGGGTCTGGGCCGGGGTCACGTCGTATTGGGAGACCCTGGCGTCCATGCGGGCCTTGGCCAGCTGGGCCGCCCAGCCCAGGGTGGGGCCCAGGCTCGGCTCCCGGCGGAGCGGCCCGCTGTCTTCGCATTCACATCTCATCGGGGCACCTCCTCGTCCGGCGGGACGAAATCATTAGCGTGCTAAACGTTAGCGTGCTAAATATTAGCATATCCTAACAGAGAAGTCAATAGGAAAATCTGGATATTTTTTGAATGATTTGTAAATAAAAGGCCGCAAAATTTGTCGGATGTAAACAAACTGTGAAGGTTCGGAGAAAGCCGTTGACATTTCGGAGGACTGCCGTTATCATAAGCACATCAAGCAGGCGATGCTTGTTGAACCTACCATTTTCCCTCTCCTTTCTCTATACCATATCGGAAAACGGGCAGTCCGGAAGGACTGCCCGTTTTCCATGCCCCGCAAAGGGAGACAGGCGCCCGCCTCCTCTGCCTGTTTTTGAATATCGATCAATATTTATCGAAAAACGATAAAAAATTATTGACGATCGAGCGGACTCGTGTTAGGATACCAGAAAAAGGAGGTGCCCGCATGAGCTTGATGATGGTATTGGTCCCCGCCGCGCTGACGCTGCTGGTCTGGGGCGGCGTGATGGCGGTGAGCGGCCTGAGGAGGAAGAGCAAGCTGCGGCTCTGCTCCGCCGCCGGAGCGTTCGCCCTCCTGGCGGCGGGGGCGTCGGTGATGATGGAGTTCATCACCCGGCCGCTGTGAGAGGGGGGGAGGACGATGGAAAAGATCCCGGTCCAAAAGATCGCCAGGGTGCTGTACATCCTGGTGCTGGCGGCCCTGGCGTGCAACGTGATCGCCCTGTACCTGGTGCCGGAGAGCGTGTGGTTTGGGCAGATCGGTCTGCCCGGCGGTATGCGGATCTACTCGGACGACGGCAGGCTGATCATAGACGGGGTCGGGAAGAACAGGGCCCTGGCCTATTTCGTGGGGGGCGCAGAGGTTTGGATGGAGGGCTGGTGGAGCTTTTTCAACGCTTACCAGATCGTGCTGACCGTCTTCCTCCTCTTCTCCGGCTGCTGCACCGCCGTCATCCTCTGGCAGGCCCGGCGGGTGCTGGGGACCATCCTCCGGGAGGAGCCCTTCGCGCCGGAGAACGCCGTCAGCCTGGGGCGGGCCGCCGTCTCCTGCTTCCTCATCGCCGGGGCGGCCCTGGCCCGGGTGCTGTTCAGCGTGTGCTATTACCAGTCCCCCCGGCCCCTGGCCACCTATAACGCCCTGTTCGTCCCCATGTTCGCCATGGGGGGCCTGCTGTGTCTGGTCATGTCCGCCCTCTTCCGCCAGGCGGCGGAGATCAAGGCGGAAAATGACCTGACGATCTGAGGTGCCGCCATGATCGTTGTGAACCTGGACGTCATGATGGCGAAGCGGAAGATGAGCCTCTCCCAGCTCTCGGAGAAGGTGGACATCACCCTGGCGAACCTCTCCGTGCTGAAAAACAACAAGGCCAAGGCCGTCCGCTTCTCTACGCTGGAGGCGGTCTGCGCCGCGCTGGACTGCCAGCCGGGCGATATTTTGGAGTACGTGCCGGACGAGAGCGGCGCGGAGTAAACGAAAAACGGTCCGCGCTCAGCGGACAGACGGATAAGGAGGATTTCATATGAACGATCTGTCGAACGCCCTCCCGACGGGAGGGCCGGTCAAGTGCGCCCAAAAACGGGGGATCGAGGGGGAGAGCATGGGGAAGTACCGGCTCTTGCTGGTCCTGACGCTGGGCTTTTGTCTCCTCCTGGTGGACGGCTTCCTCTGGCACGGCCCCTGCGCCGGGCTGACGGCCGCCGTGTTCGCCTGGTATGCGCTGATCCTGGCCTGGATGGGGCCGAAGGCTTTCGCGAGCCGGTCCAGCCGGGTCCTGCTGGCGGCGGTCCTGTTCCTGGCGGCGACCATGGCCCTGGGCTCCGACCCGTATTTCCGCTGCTGGGATCTGCTGGCCCTGCTGGTGCTGATCCCGGTCCATGCCATGGCGGGCCTCGCCAGCCGCCCCTGGTGGGACCCGCGGATGCTGGGGGAACGCTTCAGGCTGCTGTTCCGGGGGCTGTTCGGGGACCTGTGGGCGTGCTTCGCGGCGGCGGTCCCGGACAGGAGGGACGGCGGCAGGCCCAGGCGGACCCTGGCGGTGGTGCTGGGGCTCTGCGGGGCCGCGGCCCTGGTGTCCGTCCTGCTGCCGGTGCTGATCTCGGCGGACGCCCTCTTCGCCGCGTCGCTGGAGGCGCTGGACTGGAGCTTCTGGATGTTCCATCTCCGCGGCGGGGCCCGGCGGCTGTTCTGGGCGCTGGTGCTCACGCCCTTCGTCTTCAGCCTCCTGTACGCCATGGCCTCCCCGAAGCTGCTGTGTCCGTCGAAGGGGAAGGCGGGCCTCCGGGTGGATGCGCTGGGCTTCGTGCTGGTGCTGGCGGCAGTGGATGGGCTGTACCTGGCGTTCCTGGCGGTGCAGTCCGCCGGGCTGTTCGGCGGACCGGAGTACCTGGAGGCCCGGGGGCTGAGCTATGCCGAGTGGGCCCGGAGCGGCTTTTTCCAGATGGTGGGGGTGACGGTGGTGGACCTGAGCCTGATGCTGGCGGCGCTGTGCCTGTCCCGGCGGGAGGGGCGGGAGTGGGGGATCCTGCGGGCGCTGTGCGCCCTGCTGGCGGGGGAGAGCCTGGCGCTCCTGGCCTCCGCCGCCTGGAGGATGACGCTGTACATCGGGGCCTATGGCCTGAGCTTCAAGCGCCTGATGACCTATTGGGGCATGGCGATGATGGCGCTGTTCCTCCTGGCGGGGCTGTGGAAGGCGAAGGACCCGGACTTCCGGTTTTGCAGGCGGGCGTTCCCCGCGGCCCTGGCGGGGTGGCTGGTCATCAACTGCGTGCCGCTGGACTACCTGGTGGCGAAGGACCAGGTGGACCGCTATTTGAACGGGGAGAGCCCGGTGGTCAGCGTGCAGTATCTGCTGTACAGTTTGTCCTACGATACCATCCCCCAGCTGGAGCGGCTGGACGGGGAGAGGCCGGTCTGCGACTATACCGGCGATCCGGTCTGGAGGCAGGGGGAGACTCTGGCGGAGGTCCTGCGGGGGAGGCGGCTGGATGCCCAGTGGGAGTGCAGGGATCGGTGGAGCTGGAACCTTTCCGCCTGTCTGGCGGCGGGGGGATATCAGCCATGAGGATGGCTTTGTCCGCTCGGGAAGGGGGAGCCGCGGGAGGGGCCCATCCGGGGCCCCTCCCGTTTTGGATAGGCCGCCCCCAATCCGCCCTGCGGACGGACCAAGGGCCAGCCCGGTGGAGAGGCTGGCCCTTGTCTTCACAGTCCTCCCCGGCACGCGTTGGAAGGTCCGGGCGGACATTCGTGCCGGTGGCGGACGGAGAAGCGAAGCTTATTTGAGCACGGAGGCGGCGATGGCATCGGCCAGCGCGTCGATCTCCGACTCGTTGTCGGCCTTGAGGGAGGAGGTGACGGTCATCTCCTCGTCAAGGATCTCCATGTGCTTGAGCTGTTCGATCTCCTGGCGCATCAGCGCACCGGAGCGGGGGGCCCAGGAGCCGCTGCCCAGGATGGCCACCGTGCGCTTCTGGAGGTTCAGCGCCTTCATGTCCGTCAGGAAGTCATGCATCGGCGGGAAGATCCCCAGGTTGTAGGTGACGGAGGCCAGGACCAGGTGGCTGTATTTGAACAGGTCCGAGATCAGGTAGCTCACATGGGTGCTGGACACGTCGTAGAGCCGCGTGTTCGTCACGCCCCGGGCGGTCAGCTTGGCGGCCAGGACCTCGGCGGCGGACTCCGTGTTGCCGTACATGGAGGCGTAGACGATCATGACGCCCTTCTCCTCCGGCTCGTAGGTGGCCCAGTGGGTGTACTTGTCGATGATATAGCCCAGGTCCTTGCGCCAGATGGGGCCGTGGAGGGGGCAGAGCATCTTGATGTTGTCCAGGCCCACGATGCTGGCGGCCTTGTTCAGCAGGGCCACCACCTGGGGGCCGTACTTGCCCACGATGTTGGTGTAGTACCGCCGGGCGTCGTCGATCCACTCCCGGTCGAAGTCCACTTCATCGGCGAAGAGCTTCCCGTCCAGGGCCCGGAAGGAGCCGAAAGCGTCGGCGGAGAACAGGACGCCGTTGGTGGTGTCGAAGGTCACCATGGCCTCCGGCCAGTGGACCATGGGGGCATAGACGAAGGCCACCGTGTGCTTGCCGAAGCACTTGGTGTCGCCCTCCTTGACCTCCTCCACCAGGTTGGGATCCAGGGCATAGCCGAACTGGTTGAGGAGCGTCACCGCCTTGGGGGTGGTGATGATCTTGACCTCCGGCCAGCGGAGCAGGATCTCCTCGATGGAGGCGGCGTGGTCCGGCTCCACATGGTCGATGACCATATAGTCCAGGGGGCGGCCCGCCAGGACGGCCTTCACATTGTCGATGAACTGCCGGCCCACCGCCCAGTCGGCGGTGTCGAAGAGGACGGTCTTCTCGTCCAGCAGGACATAGGAGTTATAGGAAACGCCGTGGTACAGGGGATGGATGTTCTCGAAGAGGGCCAGACGGTGCTCGTCCGCACCGACCCAGTAGAGGTCGTCGGTGACACAACGGAAATTATGCATAGAACTGCCTCCTTATCTTATCGTCCGGGATCTCGTCGTCCGGACCGTCAAACTTCGATCTCGATGAACGCGTCCGTGCCCTCGCCGCAGTGCGGGCAGGTCCAGCCCTCGGGCAGGTCCTTGAAGGCGGTGCCGGGCTTCACGTCGTTCTCCGGGTCGCCCGCCAGGGGATCGTACTCGTGGCCGCAGCCGTTGCAGACATAGAGCTTCCGGGGCTGATGGACCTTCTTGGGGGCCTGGCGCTTCATCTTCACCATGGGCGGCGCGGGCTGCTTCTCCCCGGTGTCCAGGGCGGCGGTGAGCAGGGGCAGGATCTCCATCACGTCGCCCACGATGCCGTAGTCGCAGTTCTTGAAGATCTTGGCGTTGGGGTCTTTATTGATCGCCACGATGCAGGAGGCGTCCTTGATGCCCTTCAAGTGCTGGATCGCGCCGGAGATGCCGCAGGCGATATACAGGTTGCCCTTGAACTTCTGGCCGGACATGCCGACGTAGCGGTTCAGCGGGACGTATTTCAGGGTCTCGGCCACGGGGCGGCTGGATCCCACCGCCGCGCCGGCGGCCTTCGCCAGGTCCTCGATGAGCTTCATGTTCTCCCTGGCCCCGATGCCCTGGCCCGCGCTGACGACGCGCTCGGCCTGGGTGATGGGGGTGTCGATGGGGATGCCCACGGTGAAGTCATGCCCGTCCTTTTTCAGGCTGGCGGCCAGGGCCTCCACCTTCTCCTGGGCGGTGCCGTCCTTGAAGATCTGGCGCTTGCGCACACCGGTCTCGGGGCCGCGGGCCTGGGCGGGGGCGGCGGAGGCTTCCTTGGCGGCCTTGCCCAGGATGTGGGAGGCGATGACCACCCGCTGGATCTCGTTGGTGCCCTCGTAGATGGTGGTGATCTTGGCGTCCCGGTAGAACCGCTCCACCTCCATGCCCTTCAGGTAGCCGCAGCCGCCGAAGATCTGCAGGGCGTCGTTGGTGACCTCCAGGGCGATGTCCGAGGCGTACTGCTTCGCCATGGCGGACTCCATACCGTAAGGGGCGTGGGCCTGCTTCAGCTCGGCGGCGCTGTACACCAGGAACCGGGCGCAGCGGAGCTTGGTCGCCATGTCGGCGATCTTGAAGGCGATGTTCTGCTGCTGGCAGATGGGCTTGCCGAACTGGATGCGCTCCTTGGAGTACTCCACGGCGGCCTCATAGGCCCCCTGGGCGATGCCCAGCGCCTGGGCCGCGATGCCGATGCGGCCGCCGTCCAGGGTGGCCATGGCGATCTTGAAGCCCTGGCCCTCCTTGCCCAGCAGGTTCTCCTTGGGGACCTTGACGTTGTTGAAGTTCAGCTGGCAGGTGGCGGAGGAGCGGATGCCCATCTTGTCGTAGTGCTCCTCGAAGGTGAACCCCTCCCAGCCCTTCTCCACGATCAGGGCGGAGATGCCCCGGGTGCCGATGCCGGGAGTGGTGACGGCGAAGACGACATAGGTGCTGGCCTCCCCGCCGTTGGTGATGAAGATCTTCTCACCGTTCAGGAGGTAGTGGTCCCCCATGTCCTCGGCGGTGGTCTCGGTGCCGCCGGCGTCGGATCCGGCGTTGGGCTCCGTCAGGCCGAAGGCCCCCAGCTTCCTGCCGGAGCAGAGGTCGGGGAGGTACTTCTTCTTCTGCTCCTCGGTGCCGAAGGCGTAGATGGGATAGGTGCCCAGGGACGTGTGGGCGGAGAGGATGACGCCCGCGCCGCCGTCCACCCGGGCCAGCTCCTCCACGGCGATGGCATAGCTCAGGGCGTCGGAACCCGCGCCGCCATACTCCTTTTCATAGGGCAGGCCCATCAGGCCCAGCTTGCCCATCTTCTTCACGGCCTCGGTGGGGAAGGCGTTGTCCTTGTCCAGCATGAAGGCGATGGGCTTGATCTCGGCCTCCGCGAACTCCCGGACCTTCGCCCGGAGATCCTCATGGGCCTGCGTGGTTTGGTACAGCATGTGTGTGCCTCCTTTTCCGTAATGGCTGCCTGTGACATGTGGGACGGATGGTCCGAGGGTCTACTGGAAGATATCGCTCAACGGCATGCGCCGGAGCTCCTGGTCCAGGACGCCCTGGATGCGGCAGAGCTCTTTGCAGATGCCGCAGCCGCCCTGGGGGAAGTTCTCGCATCGATAGCCTTCCCGCTGGCAGCGGTTGATGAGGGGCGGATCCCCGATGGCCTGGAAGACGTCATAGATGGTCATCTCCCCGCAGCGGCGCTTGAGGAAATAGCCGCCGCTGACGCCCCGGCGGCTCTCCACGAGGCCGGCGGCCAGGAGGCGGTTCAGCAGTTTCAGCGTGATGGCTTTTTGCATGTGCTCCTGCCGGGCCACGGCGGCGGCGGAGAGCAGCCCCTCCCGGTGCAGGGCCCGGAGGATGCGGAGGGCGTAGTCCATCTCTCTTGTGATGAGCAAAGGATCACCTCGGCGGTCGGTCGATGCCGGTCTGACCCGTATAAAGCCAGCCAGTCTATCATATTGTACTTTTTTCGTTGATTATACCAGCATTATCGGGAATGTCAATGATACCGGGAAAAAGTCCGCAGGAATTGGAAGATACGACAAAAAGCTCCCGGCGGTTTCAGCGAAACCGCCGGGAGCTTTCATGGCTGTGCCGGGTCAGGGGGCCTGCCGGAGCCGGGCGGCCCGGAGGACGTTCCGTAGCAGCATGGCGCGGGTCATGGGGCCCACGCCGCCGGGGACCGGGGTGATGTGGGACGCCTTCTCCGACACGGGGCCGAAGTCCACGTCCCCGGTGAGCCTGCCGTCCGCCCCGCGGCCGATCGACACGTCGATGACCGCCGCTCCGGGCTTCACCATGCCGGCCGAGACCAGGCCGGGACGGCCTGCGGCGCAGACCAGGATGTCCGCCTGCCGGGTGAGGGCGGGCAGGTCCTCCGTCTTCGAGTGGCAGAGGGTGACGGTGCCGTCCCGGGCGGTGAGGAGCTGGGCCAGGGGGCTGCCCACCAGGCGGCTCCGCCCGATGATGACGCACCGGCGTCCCCGGACGGGGATGTCATAGGCGTCCAGCAGCGCCAGGACGGCGGCGGGGGTGCAGGGCAGGAAGCCCGGCTCTCTCAGGGCCAGGAGCCCGGCGTTCAGGGGGTGGAAGCAGTCCACGTCCTTCTCCGGGGCCAGGGCGTGGAGCACGGGCCGCGCCTCCAGCCCTCTGGGCAGGGGGAGCTGGACCAGGATGCCGTCCACGGCCTCGTCGCGGCCCAGGCGGCGGACCAGGGCCAGCAGGTCCCCCTGGGGGACCTCCGCCGGGAGGCGGTGGGTCTGGGTCCGGATGCCGCACTCGGCGCAGTCCCGCTCCTTGCCGCGGACGTAGATCTGGGAGGCGGGGTCGTCCCCGACCAATACCACCGACAGGGCCGGGGGCCGGGAGAGGGCCGCGGCCTCCTCGCGGATCTGGGCCTTGATCTTGGCCGCTAAGGCCGTGCCGTCAATCCGGACCGCCATCGGGGCCTCCTTCCTGCGGCGGGGCGGGGGGCTCTTCGGCGGCGGGAGCGCCGTCCGCCTCGCCGGCGGGCCCGTCTTCCCCGCCGGCGGGAGCGCCGCCGGCTTCGCCGGCCCGCGCGGCCTCCGCCGCCAGGCGGTTCACCAGCAGACCGTCCGCGGAGCGCTTTTTGATCTTGATCTCATAGAACAGCGCCAGCGCGGCGACCGCCGCCATGGCGATGCTCAGGGCCTGGGAGACCCGGATGGGCCGGCCCAGGAAGGTCCAGTCGAAGAGGTACAGGCTGTCGGTCCGCAGGCCCTCGATCCAGGCCCGGCCCAGGCCGTACCAGAGGAAGTAGAACCAGGCGTCCTCCCCGTCGAACCGGCGTCCCTTGGAGACGACGAAGAGGATCAGCAGCAGCCCGACCAGGTTCCAGAGGCTCTCATAGAAGAACGTGGGATGGACCTCCACGTACTGGGAGGCGCTGACCCACACCCGCATCCGCCAGGGCAGGTCCGTCAGGCCGCCGAAGGCCTCCCGGTTGATGAAGTTGGCCCAGCGGCCGATGACCTGGCCCAGGAGCAGGCCGATGACGGCCAGGTCCGCCATGGCGCCGAAGGGGATCTTTTTCAGCCGGGTGAAGACGAAGGCCGCCAGCGCCCCGGCGATCACGGTGCCGTAGATGGCGGTGCCGCCGTCCCAGATGGCGGCGATCCGGCCCCAGTCCAGGGCGCCGGAGGCGTCCCGGTAGAGGTCCAGGTAGAAGACGACGTAGTAGATCCGGGAGCCCAGGATGCAGCAGGGCACCGCCCAGAGCACGAAGTCCAGCACATGGTCCTCGGTGAGGCCGTAGCGCTTGGCCTGCTTCATGCAAAGCAGCATCCCCGCCAAAAAGCCCAGGGCCAGGATGATGCCGTACCAGTAGATGCCGTGGCCGATGTGGAGCGCGATGGGGTCCGGGTCGAAGGACCAGTCCCCGAAGAGGCCGGGGAAGCTGATGGGCATGTCCTTCAGCGCGGTCAGTTCAGGAGTGGACATGGATCAAGCCTCCTTGGGTACGATCTCGCTGAAGGCCGACCGCTCCGGCGTCACGTTGTCCCGGAGGAACTCCAGCACGTCCTCCTGCCGGATGGAGTCGAAGACCTGGGGGAAGCGGAAGGGGTCGTAACCGCCGAAGCAGCCCTCGGTGAGGGAGACGGCGATGTTCTCGAAGGAGTTCAGCCCCCGGAGGCTGGAGCCGAAGTTGGCCCGGAGGGTCCGCTGGAAGAGGCCGTCGTCCACGCCCTCCCGGACCAGGCAGTCCGCCTCCTCCTGGAGGGCGGCGGCCACGGCGCGGGGATCCTTGCTCTCGCCCCCGGCGTAGAGGTAGGCGGCGCCGGGCAGCAGGTCGAAGTCCCCGCCGAAGCTGGAGTTGATGAGCCCCTGGCTGTAGAGGCGCTGGTACAGGGGGCTGGACTCGCCGAAGAGCAGGTCGCAGGCCATGTCGCCCAGCACCATCGCCCGGAGCTGTCCCTCCCCCTCGGGGATGGGGCGGCACTTGAAGCCGGTGAGGAACTGGGGGCTGGAGACCTCCATAGAGAGGCGGGCCTCCCGCTGGGCCACGGCCTCGGGCTCCTGGCCGTAGTCCCTGGGGATGACGGGGCCGCCCTCCTTGGGCAGGACCCGGCGGGCCAGGTCGGACACCCGGACGGGGTCCACGCCGCCCACCACGGTCAAGATCATGTTGGAGGGGGCGTAGAACGCCTTGTGGCAGTCGTAGAGGGTCTCGGCGGTGATGTGGGAGATGCTCTCCACCGTCCCGGCGATGGAGGTCCGGACGGTGTTGGCGCTGTAGAGGGAGCGGAGCAGCCGGACGTAGATCTGCCAGTCGGGGTTGTCTTCGATCATGCGGATCTCCTGGCCGATGATGCCCTGCTCCTTGGCGACGCTCTCCTCGGTGAAATAGGGGATGGAGACGAAGGAGAGCAGGATCTCCAGGTTCTCGTCGAAGTGGTCCGTGGAGTCGAAGTAATAGCCGGTCATGGCGTTGGAGGTGAAGGCGTTGGGCTCCGCACCGTTCTTGGCCAGCTCCTGGAGGGCGTTGCCCTCCTTGGTGTCGAACATCTTGTGCTCCAGATAGTGGGCGATGCCGGCGGGGGTGTCCAGCCACTGGCCGTTCAGCTGGAAGCGGGTGTCCATGCCGCCGTAGCGCGTGGCGAAGAAGGCGTATTTCTTCGCATGCTCCGGCTTCGGGACCACCCGGAGCTCCAGGCCGTTGGGCAGGGTCTCGCGGTAGACGGTCTCGCCCAGGGACTCGTAAAAGACGGGCTTCATCCTTCCGCCTCCTTCCCCTGTAAGAAGTATACGGTATCCAGCTCCACGGTGCGCATGGCCTGGAAGATGCGCTCCGGCGTGACGGAGCGGACCTTCTCCGCCAGGTCCTCCGGGGACTCGTCCCGGCCGGTGGCGGCCTGGCCCAGGTAGAAGTTCTCCAACTTCCCCTGGGAGTCGCCCATGGAGGCGTAAGCGTTCAGCAGGGTGCTCTTCGCGGCCTCCAGCTCCCAGTCCTCCAGCCGGCCCTCCTGTACGGCGGAGAGCTGGGCGCAGATCTCGTCGTGAGCTTTTTGGTAGTCCTCGAACTCGATGCCGGAGGAGACGGTGATCAGCCCCTTCTGCCGGTGGAAGAGGGAAGAGGCGTAATAGCACAAGGACAGCTTTTCCCGGACGTTCAGGAAGAGCTTGGAGTTGCTGCTGCCGCCGAAGAGGGTGTTGCCCACCAGCAGGGCGGTGTCGTCCTCACTGCCGCAGGAGAAGCCCATGCCCAGCTTGCCCTGGGTGACGTCCAGCCGCTCGGTGAGGAAGCGGGGCCCTTCGGGGCGGGGGTGGGGGACCAGGGCGGGGGCGGGGCCCGCGTCCTTCCGGGGGAGGTCCGCCAGCGCGGAGCGGAGGGCGTCCTCCACGCGGGCGCGCTCGGCGCTGCCGCTGTAGACGATCTCCAGCCGGGAGGAGGCGATGAGCTCCCGGTAGGCGTCGTAGACCAGCTGGGGATACAGGGCGGCGGCGATCTGCTCGTTGCCCAGGCGGGGCACGCCGTAGGGCTCGCCGGTGCACATCTCCTGGAGGAGGCGGCTGTCGGCGTAGGCCCGCTTGTCGTTCAGGATGCTGCGGATGGCGTCGATGAGGTTGGTCTTCTCGCTTTCGAAATAGTCCGTCACGAAATGGCCGTCCTCGGTGACGGGGGAGCAGATCAGCTCGCCCAAAAGGGCGGCGGCGGGCTCCAGCAGGCGCTCGCCGCCGAGGGCGAAGCCGTCGTCGATGAGGCTGGCGACGAAGCCCACGCACTGGGCCTCGCCCTTTTTGCGGATGGTGACGTCGATCCGGGCGCCGTAGAGCTGGTCCAGGCGGGCGGAGAGGGCCCCCATGTCCGGGGAGGCGGCGGTGCCCCGCCGGAGGATGGCGGCCAGGAGGGCGTTGGCGGAGGCGGTCTCCCATCCCAGGGGGACGACGAACTGGGCGGAGAGGAGGCTGGTCTTGAATTTCTTCGCCGGCAGGTATGTGAGGTACACGCCGCCGGCGAGCTGGCTTCTTGTCACGAGGTTCAACTCCTTTTGTGGGATCTGAAGATCCGGTGTTCGGGTCTTGCCGCGATCGTCATGCATGTCTTGATATCCAAGTATATACTGGATAGGGCGGGATTGCAAGAGGGAGGCATATTTCCTGCCCGCTGGACATAGGTTGTCCCAGAGGTGAGCGACTATGAAACAAAAGAAGGGCCTGGCCGGATCCCTCCGGCGGCTGGAAGCGGCGGCCCTGGCGGCGGGGACGCTGTGGATCGCCTTCGTCACCGCGGGGAGCGACACGGCGTCTTCCGCGGCGGAGGCGCTGGCGGACGCCCTGCCGGAGCGGATGCTCCGCTGGGAGCTGGGGGACCTGTGGGATGGGGACGGGCTGTCCCCGGCGGCGGCGATGACGATCGGGGAGTCCCCGCTGCTGCTGTCGGCGCGGGGAGACGTGGCGGAGCTGTGGAGCCTGGAGCGGCAGGAGACGGCGGAGGAGGACGGGGAGACCAAGGCCCCCGTGGCCAAGCCGGTGGAGGAGACCCCGGTAGAGCCCGCCGCCCCGGCGGCGGAGGATAACGGCGTCCCCGCCAAGACGCTGATCCCCACGGACCCCAGCGGCTATACCGTCTGCGGGCGGGTGTATATCAGCAACTCCACCGGCCGCGAGCTGTCCATCCCGGACCTGCAAAAGCCCTTCGCGGCGGCGCTGGGGGAGGAGGGGCCCCAGGTGCTGATCCTGCATACCCACGGCAGCGAGTCCTATACGCCCGTCCCGGGGACGGAGATCGTCTGGTCCGGGGACTACCGGACCACGGACTACCGCTATAACGTGGTCCGCGTGGGGGACGAGATGGCGGAGGTCTTCGGGGAGGCGGGCATCTCCGTCCTCCATGACCGGACGCTGTACGACTACCCCTCCTACAACGGGGCCTATGACCGGGCGCTGGCGTCCATCCAAAAGTACTTAAAGGAGTATCCCTCCATCCGGTCCATCCTGGACGTCCACCGGGACGCCATCGAGGACGGGCAGGGGAACCAGTATAAGGCGGTGTCGGAGATCGAGGGCGAGGGGGTGGCGGCCCAGATGTCCCTGGTCATCGGCAGCGACGGCAGCGGGCTGGAGCATCCGGACTGGATGGAGAACCTGCGCCTGGCAACGGCGGTGCAGCAGGACATCCTGGAGCATTACCCGACCCTGATGCGCCCGGTGCTGCTGCGGAACTCCCGGTATAACCAGCACGCCACCACCGGGTCCCTCCTGGTGGAGGTGGGGGCCGCGGGGAACTCGCCGGAGGAGGCGGTGCGGGCGGGGCGGCTGTTCGCGGAGCGCCTGGCGGCGGTGCTGAAAGCGGGGGCGGGGGACGAGGAGGGCGCACAGGAGGCCCCTTAGGGACCGCTCCCGCTTCGCGGGACCGTTCGATATCCGTGAAGTATCCGTTTCGATCTTTTCATTTTACAAAACAGATCGTTCCATGTATAATAAGCGGCAGGCTGAAGGGCGGACACGCCCGGCCCATGGATACTTAGGACCGGTATCCGCCGCCGCATGACGCCGCCCGAGCGGGCCTCCCGCCTCCGCCCGGCGTCCCCGGCCATGGATCCGGGCCCCGATGAAAGGACAAGATCGAATGAACACACTTGAACTGGCTGTGATGGAACACGCGGAGGAATACTACGGCATCATCCAAATGGGCCGGGAGTTCCAGCAGGAGCAGGGCTTCACGCAGTGGACGGAGGATTATCCCACCCTCGACACGGTGAAGGGAGACATCCGGGAGGGGAAGGGATATGCCCTCCTGGCGGACGGCAGGATCGCCGGCTATCTGTGCATCGATCTTGACGGCGAGCCGGCTTACGCGGACATCGACGGGAGATGGAGGGCGGAAGGGCCTTATGCCGTCGTGCACCGCATGGCGTTTTCCGCCGCGTTCCGGGGCATGGGACTGGCGGACGCGGCGTTCCGGCTGATCGAGGAGTTCTGCGGCGAGAAGGCGGTCTCGATCATCCGCGTGGATACGGATCTGCCCAATAAACGGATGCAGCATATCCTGACGAAGAACGGGTTCGTGAACTGCGGCACCATCGTTTTCCAGGGCGGACCGAAGCTGGCGTACGATAAGATACTGGGCTGAGGGCCCTTGCCGTATCGCGCTTTCCAAGCAGACGAAAGCCGGATGCCTGAGCATCCGGCTTTTTGCTTGCGTATCACGCGCGTCGGGGCGCTTATCCCTCGCTGTCCTCGTCCCCGTCCTCGTCCAGGCTGTCCAGATCGAACTCCAGCTTCTCGCCGCAGTTGGGACAGATGACCGCGCCGTCCTCCAGGACGGACTCGTCGAAGTAGATGGTCTCCTCGCAGGTGGGGCAGGTGGTGGCGTAGCACTCCTCGTCCTCGCCCAGATCGTCCAGCTCATAGGCGTCTTCGTCGTCGTCCTCGTCGTCTTCACCGTAGAGCAGGTCCTCCACGTCCTCCAGATCGTCGCTGACGGCGTCCAGCCCGTCGCCCAGCTCTTCCTGGGCGTCCTCGATGTCGCTGAGCTCCAGGGCGATGTCCTCCAGCACGTCGATGATGGCGGCCAAGAGCTTGCCCTCCTTCTTGCCGGTGTCCAGGTCCATGCCTTCCGCCAGGCCCTTCAGATACGCGACCTTCTCCGTGATCTCCATGGCAGGTTCCTCCTTTTTATAACAAAATGTCCGCTGGGTGGGGAAATGGGATGCTCCCCCGGCATCGCGGGGGATCGAAAAGGAGGGGATGGGATCCCCCCCTTCAAGCGGCCTTACTCTTTGCAGCGGCCCAAGTACTCGCCCGTGCGGGTGTCGACCTGGATCTTCTCGCCCTCGTTGATGAACAGGGGCACCTGGATCACCGCGCCGGTCTCCAGGGTGGCCTTCTTCGTCACGTTGGTGGCGGTGTCGCCCTTCACGCCGGGCTCGGTCTCCGTGACCTCCAGATCCATGAAGTTGGGGACCTCCACGGTGAAGACATTGCCCTTATAGCTCACCAGCTTGCAGACGGTGTTCTCCTTCATGAACTTGAACGCCTCGCCCAGCACGTCCCGGTTCAGGGGGGACATGTCGTAGGTCTCGGGATCCATGAAGTAGTACAGGTCGCCGTCGTTGTAGCTGTACTCGGCGTCCTTGCGCTCCACGCTGGCCTGCTCGAACTTGGCGGTGGGGTTGAAGGACTCCTCGCGGATGGCCCCGGTGATGACGTTCTTGTACTTGGTGCGCACGAAGGCGGCGCCCTTACCGGGCTTCACGTGCTGGAAGTCCACCACCAGCATGGGCTTGCCCTCCATCTCGAAGATCATACCCTTCCGGAAATCGCCGGCAGAAATCGTTGGCATAGTGATATCCTCCTTACAAATCTTGTATGAGAAAACGACCCGCAAGGAGGGCATTTTCTCTCTTTCCATGGTCCTTCCATCATAGCCGAGGCTATTTTATCCCATCCTGGCAGTGATTGCAAGTATTTTTCCACGATTGGGACAGGGTCATCCAAAAATATTTCGCTCCCGCCGGCGGCAGGCCGCCTTGAACGGGGCCTGGAGCGCGTGCAGGACCTTCTGCCAGGGCGTCGCCGCGCCGCCCAGGGGCTCCACCATCAGGGCCAGCACCCCCGCCCGGTTGGCCGCCAGCATGTCCGTCAGCAGCTTGTCCCCCAGCATGGCGGTGTGGGCCCGGTCCGTCCCGGCGCGGGCCATGGCGGCCTCCAGGCCGCGGGTGGAGGGCTTCCCGGCGCGGCCCTGGTAGGGGATGCCGAGGTCCGCGCAGAACTCCGTGACCCGGGAGCCGGAGCGGTTGTTGGAGACGATCGTCACCCGGATGCCCGCCGCCCCCATCCTCCCGATCCACTCCCGGAGGGCCGGGTCCGGCCTGCGGACGGACTTGGGAGCCAGGGTGAAGTCCAGGTCGCTGAGGAGCAGGGTCACCCCCGCCCGGCGCAGCAGCTCCGGCGTCACGTCCCGGTAGCTCCCGAACAGGCGGGAGGGGATCAGGGAAAGGGGCATAGGCGGCGGCCTCCTCGCATAAGATCGTTTGAAGTCATCCTCAGTATACCAGCTTTTCAGATCCGGCGCAAGGGGGAGAGGGATTTGCAGATCTATCTGGCCGTGACGCCCGAGGCGTCCCAGGAGGCACAAGCACACTGCCGGAACCTGGCCCATGTGGCCTACCGCATCGGGCCGGGCTCCGCCCTGCTGCGGCAGAGCCTGCTGCTCCAGACCAAGGGCGGGCTGCTGTCCGTCAGCGACCGCGACGCGGCCTTCATCGACAGCCCGGAGGAGCTGCGGGACGCGGTGCTCCGGGAGTGCGGCCGGCGGGGCTATCCCGGCGTGCTGCTGGACTTCGAGGAGCCCCCCCGGCGGGACCGGACCGCCTTCGTGTCCGTCCTGGCGCCGGCGCTGTCGGCCTCCCGGCGGGCGCTGTACCTGCCGGAGCGCTATGCCGGCGCCGCCCCCGGAGGGATCGTGCTGCTGTGCACCGCCGTCTCCGGGGGGAGCTTCTCGGAATACCTCCAGGAGGCCGTGGGCCGGGCCGGCGGAGCCGGGCGGCTGGCCCTGGACGTGCAGCGGCTCCGCATGGACTTCCGCCTCCCCGCCCGCTCCGGGGAGGGGGAGCCCCTCACCGGCGAGGCGCTGGAGGCCCTCATGGAGCGGGAGGGCCCCGCGGTCTTCTTCTCCCAGGACCTCTGCGCCCGCTACTTCACCTACAGCCGGGACGGGGAGGCCCACTTCGTCCTCTTCGACGACGCGGACACCCTGAACCAGAAGCTCCGGCTGGGGGCCGGGATGGGGTTCGCCGCCGCCTTCTTCATGTGGCCGGAGGTCCGGGACATCGCCCCCCGCCTGTTCGCGCCCTGGCGGGGGAACAAAAAGCCGCCGTGATGGAGATCACGGCGGCTCCGCCTGTCGAAAAGACTTTTTCGACAGGCGGAGCAAGTTTTCAGAACGTTCGAAAAGTTCTGAAAACTTATCATTGAAAACGAAAGGGACCCTTCCTGGGTCCCTCTCGTAACTCTCTTCCTTCCCGTCGATGGAGTCGCCCTTCTTTTTTGACGCTCTGAGCCGCCGTGATGGGGATCACGGCGGCTCCCTCATGTCTCACATCCGGTGAGGCTGGAGATCAGCTCCAGCAGGCGGTCGATGTTCAGGGGCTTGGCCAGGTGGGCGTTCATGCCGCTCTCCGCGGACTGCTTCCGGTCCTCATCGAAGGTGTTCGCCGACAGCGCCACGATCGGCACGTTCGCCAGCCCCGGGTCCTCCAGCGCGCGGATGGCCCGGGCGGCGGCGTGGCCGTCCATCACCGGCATCCGCAGGTCCATCAGCACCAGGGCGTAATACCCCGGATGGGAGCTGCGCACCTTCTCCAGGCCCTGCGCGCCGTCCTCGGCGGTCTCCACCAGGAAGCCCGCCTCCTCCAGGAGGTCCACGGCGATCTCCCGGTTCAGCTCGTTGTCCTCCACTACCAGCACCCGGCGCTCCCCGTTCCGGGAGCCCCCCGCCTGGAGCGCCGCCTCCTCCTGCAGCCGCAGGTTCAGCGTCGCCGTGAAGCGGCCCGGGGCGCCTTCGCCCTCCAGCGGCTCCGTCTTGACCGTGCCGCCCATCAGCTCGATGATGTGCCGGGCCACGGACAGCCCGGGATCTGCCCCCGCCGCGTCGCCGGCGGCGGTGATCTCCCGGCGCTCGAAGGGCCGGAACAGGTCGGACAGGGACCGCTCCAGCCCGAAGCAGTCCGCCGTGAACGTATAGGCCCCGTAAGCGCGGGTGGAGCTCCGCTCCCGGATGGACAGGCGCACCCGCCCGCCGGGGACGACGCTCTGCACCGCGCCGGCCGCCAGCCGTCCCAGGGCCTGCTGCAGCTTGGGCCGGTCGCACCATATCTTCGGGTGCTCCATCTCCGGCAGATCCAGGGTCAGCCCCACGCCCTTTTCCGCCGCCCGGGACCGGACGGCCTCCAGGACCTCCCGCGCCAGGTCCGGCAGGGCGCAGGCCGTCTCGTCGATGTGGACCTTGCCCGACTCCAGCCAGCTCAGCTCCAGCACGTCGTTCACCAGCCGCAGGAGCCGCCCGCTGGCCTCCTCGATCCGGTCCAGGTCCTTCTCCAGACGCTCCGGGTCGTGCAGGTGCCGCTTCGCCAGGGCCGTGAAGCCCACGATGGCGTTCATCGGCGTGCGCATGTCGTGGGACATGTTGCTCAAAAACGTGTTCCGGGCCTCTCCCGCCAGCTTCGCCTGCTGGAGCGCGTCCTCCAGCATGGCCGTCCGGGCCCGCTCCCGGCGGACCTCCTCGTCCACCGTCCGGCAGCCGAACATGATCTGCGTCACGCCCATCTCCGGGCTGACGTTCACCACGAACGCCTGGACATACTCCGGCTCCCCGCCGTGGAGGAGGCGGTAGTTCACATGATAGGACTTCTGCGCCTTCAGGGACGCGCGGATGTACGCCGGGTCCACGGAGCGGCGGAACAGCGCCCGGTCCTCCGGATGGACCCAGAGGTCCGTGTACGCCTCGGCGAAGCCCGTGAAGGGCCGGACCTGCAGATCCCGGCCGAACTGGAACCAGGCCCGGCCGCTGACCCGGTAGGGCTGGATCTGGTCCTGCTCCAGGTCGGCGTGGAAGACCGTCTCGTAATCTGCGCTGAGGCCCTCGATCAGTTCCAGGCGGCGGGTCAGCTCGTCGTTCATCTGCTCGAGGAACCCGGCGGTCTGCTCCGCCTGCTCCTGGAGCTCCCGCTCCTTTTGCAGCTTCTCCTCCAAGATCGCCGCCCGCTCCGCCATGCGGCGGTGGCGGCGCTCGGTGGCGTCGGCCAGGAAGACGTAGAACACGCCGCCCAGCTTCTCGGTCTCGATGTAATGCCCGAAATCCTCCACCCAGCACACGGACCCGTCCCGGCGGACGATCCGGTATTCCACGTAGTCCAGGTCGAAGCTGTTGTGGGAGATCTGCTCATCGATGCTCTTCATGACGGCGTCCCGGTCGTCGGGGTGGACGAGCCCGGAGAAGGTGCCGCCGGTGAGGCGGCGGAACTCCGACATGGTGTCACAGCCAAAGATGTGCAGGAGGGCCCGGTTGGCATAGAGGACATGGCCGGTGTCGTCCCGGTAGATGAAAAAGCCGCCGGGCATCTCGTCGGTGAAGCGCTTGACCTCCTGGGCGGTGAGGCCCTCCCGATCCGGCAGGCCACCGCCGGGGGTCAGCAGGTACTCGATCAGGCCATGGTGGTCGATCATGGGGCGGGGCCTCCTTTCCAGATATGGATACGATCATATGCCATCATACCACAGCCGTCCCGATTTGTCACGCATGATTTGCAGCCGCGCCCCGCTTTTATAAGGCTGCGCGCGGCCCCGGGCGTCCGGCGCGCCGCCGCCTCCGGCGGGGGCCTTTCCGGAAAAACGGGGAAAGTGTCAAAATTGTCCTCTCCGGTGGATTGACTTGGCGGCGCGGGACGTAGTATCATAGTGACAGTTTTACCGCAAACGTTTGAGCAGATCCGATCCGAAAGGAGGGCCCTATGAAGACGATCCTCGGTTATCTCCGCCCTCACGCGCCGCGGGTCGCCGTGGGCGTGACGGTGAAGTTCTCCGCCGCTGTGCTGGAGCTGCTCCTCCCCCTGCTGCTGGCCCACATCATCGACGACTGCGTCCCCGCCCGGGACCTGACGGGGGTCTTCCGGGCCGGGGGGCTCATGTTGCTGATGGCCTTCGGCGCGGCGTTCTGCAACATCACCGCCAACCGCATGGCCGCGTGGGTGTCCATGGACATGACCCAGAGCCTGCGCCGGGACCTTTACCGGAGGACGCTGCTGCTGTCCCAGGCCCAGATGGACCGGTTCTCCGTGTCGTCCCTGGTCTCCCGCCTGACCAACGACACCTATAACGTCCACCAGATGTTCGACAAGATCCAGCGCGGCGGCATCCGGGCGCCCATGCTGGTGCTGGGCGGACTGGTGCTGACCTTCTTCCAGGCCCCGGCCCTGGCGCTGGTGCAGCTGGCGGTGTGCTCCGCCACCTTCTGCGCCATCGCCCTGGTGACCCGCAAGGGCGTGCCCCGCTATACGCGGTCCCAGGAGGCGGTGGACACGGTGGTGCGGGTCATCCGGGAGAACGCCTCCGGCGTCCGGGTGGTGAAGGCCCTGGCCTGCCAGGGGCGGGAGCGGGAGCGCTTCGCCGCCGCCAGCCGGGAGGCCCGGGAGGCCGAGGAGGCCGCCGGACGGATCATGGCCGCGGCGAACCCGCTTTCGGACTTCCTGCTGAACCTGGGGCTGGTGCTGGTGGTGCTGGCGGGGGCGGTCCTGGTGGACCGGGGGCAGATGGCCTCCGGGCAGATCGTGGCCTTCCTGTCCTATTTCACGCTGATCCAGACCGCCACGCTGGGCTTGGCGAAGCTCTTCGTCCGCTTCAGCAAGGGCGTGGCCTCCGCCCGGCGCATCGAGGAGGTGCTGCTGGCCCCGGAGGGCCAGCCGGTCCGCCTCCCGGGAGAGGGGGAGGCCGGAGGCCCCGAGCTGGGGATGGAGGGCGTATCCTTCTCCTATCTGGGAGTGGAGGAGGACCTGGCCGGGGCGGGTTTCTCATTGGATAAAGGAGAGACCTTGGGCATCCTCGGCCCCACCGGGGCGGGGAAGACCACGCTGATCGCCCTCCTCCTCCGGCTCTACGACGCGGACGAGGGCGTCGTCTGGGTGGGGGGACGGGACGTGTCCACCCTCAGCCGGGAGGACCTCCGGGGCCGCTTCGGCGTGGTGTTCCAGAACGAGGCCCTGCTGAACGACAGCGTTTATGAGAACATCTCCTTCCTCCGCCGGCTCCCCCGGGAGGACGCGGAGGCCGCCGCCCGGACCGCCCAGGCGTGGGAGTTCATCCAGGCCATGCCCGGCGGGCTGGACGCCAGGCTGGACATCCGGGGGGCCAACCTCTCCGGCGGGCAGCGCCAGCGGCTGCTGATCGCCAGGGCCCTGGCGGCCCGGCCCGGCGTCCTGATCCTGGACAGCGCCGACAGCGCCCTGGACTACCGCACCGCTTCCGCCCTCCACGCCGCCATCCGGCGGGACTTCCCCGGCGTGACCCTGGTGGTCGTCTCCGAACGGGTGGCCTCCCTCCGGGGAGCGGACCGCATCCTGGTGCTGGAGGAGGGCGCGATCGCCGCGCAGGGGACCCACGCTCAGCTTTTGGAGAGCTGTGACCGATACCGCCGCATGGCGGAACTGCAGATGGGAGGGCTGGGATGAAAAAGAACGTGCTCGTCCGCCTGGGCCGCTTCCTCCGGCCCTACGGCTTCCAGTTCCTCCTGCTCCTGGTCCTGCTGCTGGCGGGGAACCTGCTGGCCCTGGCTGCGCCCCTCCTCTCCGGCCGGGCGGTGGACGCCGTGGGCATCCGGGCAGGGGGCGTGGACTTCCCCGGCGTCTTCCGGAGCTGCGCCGGGATGCTGGCCTGCTACGCGCTCTCCTCTTTACTGAATTACACCGTCTCCTCCCGCCTCATCCGGACGGCCCAGGCCGTGTCCCACGATCTGCGGGAGGCCGCCTTCGACCGCATGAGCGAGCTGCCGGTGGACTACTTCGACACCCATCCGGCGGGGGACCTGATCAGCCGGGTGTGCTACGACGTGGACACGGTCAACGCCACCCTCTCCACGGACCTGCTCCAGCTGGGCACCAGCGTCTTCACCGTGGCGGGGTCCTTCCTGATGCTCCTGCTCCTCTCGCCCCGGCTGACCCTGGTGTTCTTCGTCACCGTGCCGCTGTCCATGGTCCTGACCCGCTTCCAGATGAAGCGGGTCCATCCCCTCTTCCGCCTCCGCTCCAAGGAGCTGGGGGCCCTCAACGGCTTCGCCGAGGAGCGGATGGGCTGCCGGCGGTCCATCCGGACCTACGGCGTGGAGGCGGCGGATCTGGAGCTCTTCGAGGAGCGCAACGCCTCGGCCTCCAAAGCCTATTACGACGCGGACCGGGCCAGCGCGTCCCTGGGGCCCTCGGTGAACTTCGTCAACAACATCTCCCTGACCGCCGTGAGCGTTTTCGGGGCGCTGCTGTATCTGGGCGGGGGGCTGACCCTGGGGGACCTGTCCTCCTTCGTCCTGTATTCCCGGAAGTTCTCCGGCCCCATCCGGGAGGCGGCGAACCTCCTGGCGGAGCTCCAGGCCAGCGCCGCGGCGGCGGAGCGGGTGCTGGACCTGCTGGACGAGCCCCTGGAGCCCGGGGACCCGCCGGGGGCCGTCCCCGCCGGGCACCTGGAGGGGGATATCCGCTTCGACCACGTGACCTTCGGCTACGACCCCGCCCGCCCCGTCCTCCGGGACTTCACCGCCCACATCCCGGCGGGGAGCCTCGCCGCCGTCGTCGGCCCCACCGGGGCGGGGAAGACCACGCTGGTCTCCCTCCTCCTCCGGTTCTACGATCCCCAGAGCGGATCCATTACCATCGACGGCGTGCCCGTCGCCTCCTACAGCCGGGACGGCCTGCGCCGCCGCCTGGCCCTGGTGCTGCAGGACACCTGGCTCTTCGGCGGCACCATCGCGGAGAACATCGCCTACGGCACGCCGGGGGCCGGGCGGGAGCAGATCGTGGAAGCGGCCAAGGCCGCCCGCATCCACCGCTTCATCTCCTCCCTGCCCCAGGGCTACGATACGGTCCTCACCGACGAGGGCATCTCCAAAGGGCAGAAACAGCTGCTGGCCATCGCCCGGTGCCTGCTCACCGACGCGGACATCGTCATCCTGGACGAGGCCACCAGCAACGTGGACACGGAGACGGAGGGGGAGATCGGCCTGGCCATGGAGCGGCTGCGCCAGGGGCGGACCTGCTTCGTCATCGCCCACCGGCTGGCCACCATCCGGGGAGCGGACCGCATCCTGGTGCTGGACCGGGGCGGGGCCGCGGAGCAGGGCACCCACCAGGAGCTGCTCGCCGCCGGAGGCGTTTACGCCCAGCTCTACGCTGCCCAGTTCCAGGCGTAGCGGCAGGGGACGAGTTCGACGAAAACGTATCCGCACATTCAGAGATCCCAAAAAAATGCAAGTGGCAAAATAACAAAATTACGACGGTCCCATTTGTCTAGATCGTAAACAAATCGTGAAATTGAATAAAAAAGCCCCCCTAAAATCGGGAGCATGACAATTGACAAACCCCAGCAAAATTTCTTATAATGAACACAGGAAATCGCAAACGTTTGCGCAAAGCGGCCCCTGTCCCCCGCGCAGACGGCCCCCGGGCGTGACCGGAAAGGGAGGACTCCGTCCCGCCCGCGAAGCTCCCGGCAGTTATCAGAAAGAGGTGTTATCGTGTCGAATGCAGTCACTGTGACAAAGGAAAGACCCCCCAGAAAAAAGCTGACGCCCCGTCGGCTGAAGAACCTGATCCTGAACGTGCTCAAAAACCCCTTCAACATGGTCGTGCTGGTCAGCCTGGTGGTGCTGTTCTGCCTGATCATCATCCCCCTGCTGACCATGATCAAGTCCACCTTCACCCTGGCCCAGGGCGAGCTCCGCCGGGTCAAGGGCGCCAGCGTAGGCGACTTCACGCTCTACTACTGGCAGTACATGCTGGCAAGCTCCCTGTCCAAGGCCGTGCTTTGGGAGCCCCTGCTCCACTCCTTCATCTGCGGCCTGTTCACCACGCTGATCTCCGTGCCCCTGGGCTCCGTGCTGGCGTGGCTGATGATCCGTACCGACCTCCCCGGCAAGAAGATCCTGGGCATCCTGATCACGGTGCCCTACATGATCCCCTCCTGGACCAAGGCCATCGCCTGGCTGGCGGTGTTCCGGACGCCCACCAGCGGCGCCAACGGGTTCCTCACCGGTATGGGGATACCGATCCCGGACTGGCTGGCCTACGGCCCCACGGCCATCGTGCTGTGCATGTCCATGCACTACTACGCGTTCTCTTACATCCAGGTCTCCGGCGCCCTCCGCTCCATCAACTCGGAGCTGGAGGAGATGGGCGAGATCCAGGGCGCGAACAAGGTCCAGATCCTGCGCTACATCACCCTGCCGCTGATCCTCCCCTCCGTGCTGTCCGCCCTGGTCATGACCGTCAGTAAGTCCATCGGCACTTACGGCGTGGCCGCCAACCTGGGCAACCGCATCGGCTATTACACCCTGGCCACCCGGATGCGCGTCTACATCGACCAGGGCCCCCGCGGCGTCGGCTACGCCATGTCCATCGTCCTGGTGGGTCTGGCCGCTTTGATCCTGATGAGCAACCAGAAGGCCATCGGCGTCCGCAAGTCCTATGCCACCGTCGGCGGCAAGGGCGGCCGGAGCACCCTGATGCCTCTGGGCGCGGCCAAGAAGCCCATGATGGCGTTCCTCGCCGTGTTCCTGTTCCTGGCCATGGTGATGCCCTTCTTCGTGCTGATCATGGAGACCTTCCAGATCACCACCGGCGCGGGCTACGGCATGAACAACCTGACCCTCTACAACTGGATCGGCAAGGCCGGCGAGGCGGAGAGATACACCAACTACGCGGGCATCTTCCGCAATCCGGAGTTCTTCAGCGCCCTGTGGAACACGGTCCGGCTGACCATCATCACCTCCATCATCACCGCCTTCTGCGGCCAGTTCCTGGGCTACATCAGCTCCCGCGGCCGCGGCAAGTGGTACGGCAACCTCACCGAGCAGCTGGTCTTCGTGCCCTACCTGATGAGCGGCGTGGCGTTCTCCACCATGTACTTCTCCATGTTCAGCGTGCCTCATTTCGGCGGCCTGATCCCCTCGCTGTATGGCTCCTTCACCTTGATCGTCCTCACCTCCGTGGTCAAGCACTTCCCCTTCGCCAGCCGGTCCGGTACCGCCAACATGC
>NZ_CAJUBK010000019.1 GCF_910584465.1 uncultured Oscillibacter sp. | reverse complement strand
CCAAGATCACCGAGATCTACGAGGGCACCAGCGAGGTCCAGCGCATCGTCATCTCTGCCAACATGGGTCTGTAAGAGGAGGAAGGAACTATCATGAAGATCATCGTTTGTGTCAAGCAGGTCCCGGATACCTCCGGCAAGGTGGCCGTCAACCCCGACGGCACCCTGAACCGGGCTTCCATGCAGACCATCACGAACCCCGACGACATGAACGCCGTCGAGGCCGCCCTGAAGCTGAAGGACGAGACCGGCTGCAAGGTCATCGTCGTCACCATGGGCCCGCCCCCGGCGGCCGCCATGCTGCGGGAGCTGATGGCCATGGGCGCGGACGAGGGCGTGCTGGTCTCCGCCCGGGAGTTCGGCGGTTCCGACACCTACGCCACCTCCCAGATCCTCGCCGCCGCCATCGACACCATCGGCGTGGAGAAGGACGACGTGGTCATGTGCGGCCGTCAGGCCATCGACGGCGACACCGCCCAGGTGGGCCCCCAGATCGCCGAGAAGCTGGGCCTGCCCCAGGTCACCTACGCCGCCGACATCCACAAGGACGGGGAGAACATCACCGTCAAGCGGATGCTGGAGGACGGCTATATGACCATCAAGGTCCAGACCCCCTGCCTGCTGACCTGCATCAAGGAGCTGAACGATCCCCGCTACATGTCCATCGGCGGCATCTATGCCACCTACAGCAAGCCCCTGGACACCTTCGATTATGACAAGCTGAAGGACCACAGGCTCATCGATCCCAGCACCATCGGCCTGAAGGGCTCCCCGACCAACATCTTCAAGAGCTTCACGCCTCCCCAGAAGGGCGCCGGCATGATGCTGGAGGGCGACGGCAAGGAGACCTGCGAGAAGCTGGCCGGCATCCTGGTCAGCAAACACATCATCTGAGAAGGGAGTACATAGATATGTCTAATTTCAACAGTGCGGATATCGCTGCCTTCAAGGACGTTTGGGTGTTCTGCGAGCAGCGCGAGGGCAAGCTGATGCCCACGGACTTCGAGCTGATCAGCAAGGGCCGGGACCTGGCGAACGAGCTGGGCGTGGACCTGTGCGGGCTGCTGCTGGGCGGCGAGGGCATCGAGGCGGCGGCGAAGGAGCTGGGCGGCTACGGCGCGGACAAGGTGTACGTCTGCGAGGACCCGAAGCTGGCCGTCTATAACACGGACGCTTACGCGAAGGTCATCTGCGACGTGATCGAGGAGCTGAAGCCCGAGGCGTTCCTGATCGGTGCGACGAACATCGGCCGGGACCTGGCGCCGCGGTGCGCGGCCCGGCTGCACACCGGCCTCTGCGCGGACTGCACCCACCTGGACATCGACGTGGCGAACTACATCCAGTTCCTGCGGGAGGCCTCCACGCTGGACGTGGACGGGCAGAAGTGGGACATGGAGGACCGGAACCTGAAGATGACCCGTCCGGCCTTCGGCGGGCACCTGATGGCGACGATCATCTGCCCGCGGTTCCGGCCCTGCATGGCGACGGTGCGCCCGGGCGTGATGAAGAAGAACGCGTTCGACCAGGCCAAGGCGGACGCCTGCGTCATCGAGAAGCCCGCGTTCACGCTGACCGACGGGGACATCAAGACCGAGGTCACGGAAGTGGTGAAGGCGGCGAAGAAGCTGGTGGACCTGATCGGGGCGGACTTCATCGTGTCCGTGGGCCGCGGCATCAGCAAGGATGTCGAGGGCGGCATCAAGCTGGCGGAGGAGCTGGCGGCAGAGCTGGGCGGCGTGGTCGGCGGGAGCCGTGCGACCATCGACAGCGGCTGGCTGAGCGCCGACCATCAGGTGGGCCAGACGGGCAAGACGGTGCATCCGAAGGTGTACGTGGCCCTGGGCATCTCCGGCGCGATCCAGCACAAGGCCGGTATGCAGGACTCCGAGTGCATCATCGCCGTGAACAAGAACGACACGGCCCCCATCTTCGAGATCGCCGACTACGGCATCTGCGGCGACCTCTTCAAGGTCACTCCCCTCCTCACCGAGGCCATCCGCGCCGCCAAGGCCGCCAAGTGACCGGCGCCAAACAGACGGATATGACCTAATAAAAGGAGGCTGACCGATCATCGGTCAGCCTCCTTCCCCTTTTCATCCGCCGCCGGGTGGAAATGCCTCCACACCGCCTCCGCGGCGCTCCGCGGCACCGCCGCCGCCAGCGTCTCCACGTCCGCCTCCCGGATGGCCTTGATGGTCCCGAACCGCTTCCGCAGCTCCTCCTTCCGCTTCGGCCCCACGCCGGGGATGCCGTCCAGCGCGGAGCGCATCGCGCTCTTGGCGTGGCTCTCATGGTGGTAGGTGATGGCGAAGCGGTGGGTCTCCTCCTGGATCTGCCCGATCAGCGAGAAGACCGCCTGCTCGTTCACGATCCCGACCTCCCGCCCGTCCGGGGCCACCAGGGCCCGGGTCCGGTGCCGGTCGTCCTTGACCATGCCGAAGATGGGCACGCCCACCCCGAACTCCCGGGCGACGCCCAGGGCCGTCTGGGCGTGGGTCACGCCGCCGTCGATCAAGAACACGTCCGGCAGGGGCAAGAACTTCTCATCGCCGTCCGCCGCCCTCTGGAGCCTCCGCCGCAGGACCTCCCGCATGGAGGCATAGTCGTCCGGCCGGCCCGCCAGCTCCTTGATCCGGAACCGCCGGTACGCGCTCTTCAAAGGCCGCGTCCCGCTGTAGACCACCATGGAAGCCACGATGTCGCTCCCCCCGGTGTTGGAGATGTCGAAGGACTCCAGCCGCTTGGGCGGCTCCGGCAGCTCCAGCATCTTCGCCAGCAGCTCCAGGGTGTGGGCCACCCGCTCCTCCGCCGAGGTGGCCCGCTCGGCCTCCTCGGCGGCGTTCCGCTGGGCCAGGCGGCGCAGCTCTTCCTTCTCCCCCCGCTGGGGGACGTGGACCCAGACCTTGTGCCCCGCCCGCTTCGTCAGCACCTGGGAGAGCTCCCCGCAGTACCCCTCCGTCTCGAAGGGGAGCAGGATCTCATGGGGCAAGATCGCCCGGGGCAGGTAATACTGGGCCGTCAGGGCGGACAGCATCTCCGCCTCGCCCTCCTCCATGGGGGCGGCGAACAGTTCCGTCTCCCGGCCCGCCAGATTGCCCTCCTCCATGTGCAGGATGGCGTAACAGCACTTGCCCGCCCCCCGGTACAGCCCCCAGATGTCCGTGTCGGCGCAGAGCCCGGCGATCACGGTCTGCTTCTTGCTCAGGGCGCTGATGGCGCCGATCCGGTCCCGGAGGGCCGCCGCCTGCTCGAAGCGCAGGGCCTCCGCCTCCGCCTCCATCTCCCCGGTCATGTCCCGCAGGAGCTCCTTCGCCTTCCCCTCCAGCATCTGGCACGCCTGCCGGATGCGGCGCTGATACTCCTCCGCCGTCATCTCCGGGCGGCAGAACCCGTCGCACCGTCCCATATGGAAATTCAGGCAGGGCCGCTCCGCCCCGATGTCCCTGGGGAACCGGCGGCTGCACGTGGGCAGGCGCAGCGCGGCGCACACCGCGTCCAGGGCCTGCCGGGTCTCGAAGCGCCCGCCGAAGGGCCCGAAGTACCGCGCCCCGTCGTTGGCCCACTTGTGGACCATGGAGAACCGGGGATAGGTCTCCCGGGAGAGCCGGACGAAGGGATAGCCCTTGTCGTCCTTGAGCAGGATGTTGTAGCGGGGCATGTGCCGCTTGATGAGGGAGTTCTCCAGCACCAGGGCCTCGAACTCGCTGGTGACGAAGATGGTGTCGAAGCGGTCCACCTGGGACACCATCTGCCGGGTCTTCGCCGTGTGGGAGGCGCTGTCCTGGAAATACTGGCTGACCCGGTTCTTCAGCTTCTTGGCCTTGCCCACGTAGATGACCTTCCCGGTCCTGTCCATCATGAGATAGACGCCGGGGGCCAGGGGGAGATCGTTCGCCTTCTCTTTCAGTTCGTCCCTGGTCATGCCGTCTGCCTCCTCTCGAAAAACCGCGAAAAAAAGAACACCCCGCGCTGACGGGCAGCACGGGGACGGTTCATTACTCTCCGAAGTTGTCTTTCACCAGATCCACCAGCGCGGTGACCGCCTCTTTCTCATCGCTGCCGTCCGCGATCAGGGTGATGGGGGTACCCTTCACGATGCCCAGGGACAAAACGCCCAACAAGCTCTTGGCGTTGACGCGGCGGTCCTCCTTCTCGACCCAAATGCCGCTTTTGAACTCGTTGGCTTTCTGGATGAAGAACGTGGCGGGGCGGGCGTGCAAACCAACTTCATTGTTGACAGTGATTTCCTGCGTATACATGTTGCAGCTCTCCTTTTTATATCAGATCAGATCGCGATGTATTGCCCACGAACTATCACTTTATCATCATAACCGCTTTTTCGCCTCCAGTCAATGGATAATTGCACAAACATTTTAAAAAAATTTCCCCGGCAGTAAAATTCTTTTTGTTAGTTTACACCAGTTTCAAGCGAAAATATACGTCATTTCGCCGAATTTTTGTGGGCCTCCAGAGACGCCCCGTCCTCCCGCGCTCCCCCGGGCCGCGGTCCTCCCGCGGCGCCCTCCTCCCATACTTATGGTCCCCGGCCGCGCTTCATGTCTCGTTCCTAAAAAAGCCTCCATCCCCTGGAAATCCCATGGTTCATCCGGCGCGGCCGGGGGACAATACCACTCGGGTATCGCAGATACGCGAGGCGGCACGGCCGCTCCGCGCGCCGTCAAAACAGTCCAAAGGCGGACGATCCCCTTTGGGCTCCTTTGACGGGGAGGGCGGCCCGGCCCCGGCCGGACCGGCGGGGCTGGGCCCTCATCTATCCTAAGGAGGAGTATCACGTGAAAAATACTCTGATGTTCCTGCTGGTATCCCTGCTCCTGGCCTTCAGCCTCACCGCCTGCGGCGGCGACGGCCGGGACGACGGCGACGACACCGGCAGTCAGGATCCCACCGGCCAGACCGGGACCGACGGCTCCGACACCGGGGACTACGGCACCGGCGGCCAGACCGGGACCAACGGCTCCGATAACGGGGACGCCATCATGGGGGGCGACTCCATCACCGGGGACGACGGGATCTCCGGGGACAACGGCCAGACCGGGACCGACGGCTATGACAACAACAGCGGCGTCATGCCCGACGACGGCCTGGTGGACGACGCCAGGGACGCCCTGGACGACGCCGGCCGCGCCGTGGAGGACACGGTGGACGACGTCACGCGGGGCCTCTGATCGTCTCCGGGCCGCCGGAGGGCCCTATGGCCCTTTGGCGGCCTGGACTACATAACGGGGCTTCCCTTTTCCCGGCCCTTCCTGTATAATGGGCCGCAAAGGGAAAGGAGGCCCGCCTATGCCGCAAGCGTTCACCATGGAGACCATCGCCCGGATCCACAGCGACTTCGCCACCAAGTTCGGCGTCCCCCGCCAGAGCGGCTTGGTGGAGGCGCTGGAGGCCCTGGTGGTCTTCGAGCCGGAGTACCGGGACCCCGCCGCCCTCCGGGGGCTGGAGGGCTTTTCCCACCTGTGGCTGATCTGGGCCTTCGACCAGGCCCTCCGGGACGGGTGGTCCCCCACGGTCCGCCCGCCCCGGCTGGGAGGGAACGCCCGCCTGGGGGTCTTCGCCACCCGCTCCCCCTTCCGGCCCAACCCCATCGCCCTGTCCGCCGTCACTCTGGCGGGCATCGAGGAGACGGGAGGACACGGCACGGTCCTCCGCGTCCGGGGCGCGGACCTGATGGACGGCACGCCGATCTTGGATATCAAGCCCTATCTCCCCTACGCCGACTGCCGCCCGGAGGCCGTGGGGGGCTTCGCCTCCGCCCCCGCCGCCCAGACGCTGGCGGTGGAGTTCCCGCCGGACCTGCTGGAGAAGGTCCCGCCCCGGCGGCGGGAGGCCCTCCGGGCCGTGCTGGCCCTGGATCCCCGGCCCCGGTATCAGGAGGACCCCAGCCGGGTCTACGGCTTCGGCTTCGCCGGGATGGAGGTCCGCTTCACCGTGGAGGGCGGGACCCTGTGGGTCCGGGAGATCGCCGAGAGCGGCCCCGCCCGCTCCACCCTCGGCTGACGCCGGGGGCCCGGGATCTTTCCCCGGCCCCCCCGCGCACACCTCCCTATCGTTTGAGCCCCCGCGTCTTTCAACAGTAAGGAAGCGGCCGACGAACGTCGGCCCCCCCCCCCCCCCCCCGCTTCCCTGCTACTGTGCCGCTGTGCCGCGGTCACTCCAGTTTCCGGACGAAATTGCCATAGACCCGGACCCGCTCCTGCACCGTGGTGAAGGCGTGGGGGTCCATCTCATGCACCGTGCGGAGCAGCTCTTCGATCTCGAACTTGGACAGGCACACCACCAGCACGTGGAGCCCCTTGCCGCTGTAAGCGCCGGTGCCCTCCCAATAGGTGACGCTGCGCCCCAGCTTCTCGATGATGAAGCGGCCCAGCGCTTTCTCGTCCTCCTTGGTGAAGATCATGGCCTGGACGTTCACGTTCTGCTGGTGCATCCGGTCCAGCACCATGGCGGAGAAGAAGTTATAGATGACGGAGTAGATCGCCACCTCCGGCACGAACAGGATCAGGCAGGCCGCGTAGAGGAAGAAGTTGAACGTCAGGGAGAACCGGCCCACGGTGAACCGGCTGCCCCGCTTGCTGAGGCACAGGCCCACGATGTCCAGCCCGCCGCCGCTGCCGCCGCAGGTCAGCACGATGCCGCTGGCCACGCCCACGATGATGCCGCCCAGCAGGACGGAGGTGAGGTAGTCCTCCACGATGGGGACCTGCGGGATGGGGATGACGCTGTAAAACAGGGAGAAGGCCACCGTGCAGGCGATGGTCTTGAAGGTCATCTCCTTCCCCAGGGTCTTATACGCCAAAAGCAGGATGGGCACGTTGCTGGCGAAATAGAGGATGCCGGCGATGTCCGTGCTGCCGAAGTCCAGGCCCAGCCCCGTCTGGAGCAGGGTCCGGATCAGCTGGCACAGGCCCATCAAGCCGCCGGAGTACAGGCCCAGCGGCACGATGAAGAGGTTCATCGCCAGGGCGATGACGAACTCGCCCGCCACGGCGGCCAGCAGCCGCAGCCAGCGGTTGTGCAGGGAATTATACATCACATCATTCATACCGACCCTCCGCGTCCTGTCCCGGGATCTCCTCCGGGCGGCGTCCATTCCAGTTTTATGGGATGCTAGTCATGATTATACTGGCTCCCGGCGGAAACCGCAAGAGGGAAACGCGGGCAGGATCGCCGGATCCGCGGGGGGATCCCCGGCTTTCCCGTTCAAAACCTACAAAGCGTACCGGAGGCACCGGTACAGCCGGTCCCTGGCCCGGCGAAGGGTGCGGGAAACGGTGGAGCGGTTCACCCCCAGCTCCTGCGCGATCTGGGGGATGTTCATCCCCTGGTCGTAGTAGAGGGCCAGCATCTGCCGCTGGCGGGGGGTCAGCTCCTGTTCGCGGGCCTGGCGGAGGCTCCGGCGCAGCCGGGCCAGCCGCTCGCTGTTGTCCGCGGCGTTCTGCCGCTTCCAGACGGTCAGGTCCCCGATCCACTCGCTGGCGCGGGTGTCGAAGGTCCCTTCATAGCGCATATTTTTCATGCTTATGATAGCTCCTGTCATAGTAATGGGCGGTCAGGGCCGCCAGTTCCCGGGCCTCCCGCCACAGCGGGGTCAGCTCGTCGATCCGGCGGCGGAGGCGGGAGGACTCCTCCGGGTCCTCCTGGGCCCGCTCCAGGATCCGCAGCTCCACGATCCGTCCGTGGATGGCGGCGGCGCTGTCCCGGTAAGAGGCGGACATCTCCAGCAAGGTCATGGCCGTCCCTCCTTCCCAAAGACCTCGCGGCAGGGGGCCAGCTCCCGCCGGGCCAATTCCGGGAGGCATCCCCGGCAGGCCAGATGGCCGTTGCAGGCCCAATATTCCTCGCCCCGTACGATCTCCCGGCCGCACAGCGTGCAGCGCAGGACCTGTCCCACAGGGCGTCGTCCCGTCATGATCATCGGCTCTCCACTCCTTTAAAAAACTGAAAAACAGGAAAAATTTTTGTTGACAAAAGGGGGTGCGTCTGCTAGAATAAACACTGCTGTTGGAACTGCTGGTGTAGCTCAGTTGGTAGAGCAGCTGATTTGTAATCAGCAGGCCGGGGGTTCGAGTCCGTCCACCAGCTCCACCTTCTTTTCCAACACCACGATTTGAATATGGGGGAATTCCAGAGCGGTCAAATGGGGCAGACTGTAAATCTGTTGTCACTGACTTCGGTGGTTCGAATCCACCTTCCCCCACCAGCTCAGAGATCTCCCTTACCGCTGCGCTCCCCGCCCGAAGGGCGGGAAGCTCCGCCGGACGGGGGATCTCTTCGCTTTCAACTGCGGGCCACTGCGTTGGGTCCGCAGTTGATCTTTTTACGGGGGACGGGGGACGGGGGACGAGAGACGGGGCCTCTGCCGGCGGCTTTTTGCGGGGAGGCGGAGGCACGCCTCTCGGATGGGGCGGTCCGGGAGGCAGGGCCGAAGTCACAAGAATCTTGGCGGCAGATTTAAAATAGCACATTTGTTCGATGTTGTCAAGAGGGTATTTACAAGAAACTTGGAAAAATAGATTGACAGGACCTCAGGGAACTGATAAGATGGGGAAAACGCGCAAGGAGGGCACGTCTATGTCGTTCGGTGAACGGATACGGGCACGCCGCGGGGAACTGGACATGACCAGGCCGGAGCTGGCGGCCCTGCTGGGGGTCTCGCCCTCCGCTGTGGGGAATTATGAGACGGGGGTCAGCTTCCCGAAAGAGGAGATCATGCTCCGGCTCTTCGACTCCCTGGAGATCGATCCCAACACCCTGTTCCAGGACAGCTTCCAATCCGACAAGCGCCTGCTGGACCCGAAGGAGCAGCGCCTGCTGGAGGGCTATCGGGGCCTGTCGGCCCTGGGCCGGGAGACGGTGAGGACCCTGGTGGAGGCGCTGTGCGCCTGCCGGGACGAGGCGGAGGCCGGTCCCGAGGCGGCGGAGCCCAGGACGATCCCCCTCTACCGGACCCCCGCCGCCGCCGGCTATGCCTCCCCGGCCTTCGGGGAGGACTTCGACCTGATCCCGGTGACGGGGGACGTGCCCCCGGCGGCGGAGTTCGCCGTGCGGATCCAGGGGGACTCCATGGCCCCCTTCATCGCCGACGGCTCCGTGGTGTATGTGAACCGGGACCCGCTGAAGGCGGGGGACGTGGGCATCTTCTGCGTGGACGGCGACATCCTGTGCAAGCAGTATCACAAGGACCCGGCGGGGATCGTGTACCTCTTCTCCCTGAACCGGGCCCGGGCGGACGCGGACGTGGTGCTCCCCGCCGCCAGCGGGCGGGCGCTGGTCTGCTTCGGCCGGGTGATCCTCCGCCCCTTCCCCCTGCCGGGGCGATGAGGGCCGGGGATCTGCCCCAAAACAGTTGACGATCCCGCCCCGGATGGATAAAATAGATGCGTCATATCGGCCGCATCTCAATGGGAAAGGAATTGAAGGATATGGATAAGAGACAAGTGGACGCCATCACCGCCCGGGACGTGGACTTCGCCCAGTGGTACACCGACGTCTGCAAGAAAGCCGAGCTCATCGACTATACCTCCGTCAAGGGCATGTTCATCTACCGCCCTTATGGCTACGCCATCTGGGAGAACATCCAGGGCGAGCTGGACCGGCGCTTCAAGGAGACCGGCCATGAGAACGTCTACCTCCCCGTGCTGATCCCCGAGTCCCTGCTCCAAAAGGAGAAGGACCACGTGGAGGGCTTCGCCCCCGAGTGCGCCTGGATCACCATGGGCGGCAGCGAAAAGCTGGAGGACCGCCTCTGCGTCCGTCCCACCTCCGAGACCCTTTTTTGCGAGCACTATGCCAATATCATCCACTCCTGGCGGGACCTGCCCAAGCTCTATAACCAGTGGTGCAGTGTCCTGCGCTGGGAGAAGACCTCCCGCCCCTTCCTCCGCCACCGGGAGTTCCTCTGGCAGGAGGGCCATACCATGCACGCCGACGAGGCCGAGGCCCGGGAAGAGACCATGCGGATGCTGAACATCTACGCCGACTTCATGGAGAACTTCCTGGCCATGCCCGTCCTCCGGGGCCGGAAGACCGAGAAGGAGAAGTTCAAGGGCGCGGAGGAGACTTACACCGTGGAGTGCATGATGCACGACCACAAGGCCCTCCAGGCCGGCACCAGCCACTATTTCGGCGACGGCTTCGCCAAAGCCTTCGACATCACCTACGCCGGGAAGGACAACCAGCCCCACCATCCCCACCAGACCAGCTGGGGCGTGTCCACCCGGATGATCGGCGGCATCATCATGACCCACGGCGACGACAACGGCCTGGTCCTGCCCCCCCGCGCGGCCCCCATCCAGGCGGTGGTCATCCCCGTGGCGGCGCACAAGCCCGGCGTCCTGGACGCCGCCGCCGCCCTGCGGGACCGCCTCACGCGCTCCGGCGTCCGCTCCAAGATGGACGATTCCGACAACTCCCCGGGCTGGAAGTTCGCCGAGTATGAGATGAAGGGCGTGCCCCTGCGGGTGGAGATCGGGCCCAAGGACATGGAGAAGGACCAGTGCGTCGTCGCCCGCCGGGACACCGGCGAGAAGATCACCGTCCCCCTGGCCGGGCTGGAGGAGGCGGTCCGGGAGCTCCTGGACGCCGTCCATGACAACATGTACGCCATGGCGCTGAAGAACCGGGAGGACAACACCTTCGACATCTCCACCCCCGAGGAGGCCAAGGCCATCGCCGAGGGGAAGGGCGGCTTCCTGCGCTCCAAGTGGTGCGGCTCCCCGGAGTGCGAGCTGGCCATGAAGGAGCGGGCGGGCGTCACCTCCCGCTGCATGCCCCTGAAGCAGAGCGGCACCGAGGGCGTCTGCCCCGTGTGCGGCAAAGCGTGCACGACCGACATCTATTGGGGCGTCGCCTATTGACGGCCCGTGAGGGGGGAGCTCTGCTCCCCCCTCGCCGATACCGCCGGCGCAGCCGGGAAGGAGCCTCGCCATGGACAAGCAGCGTTATGAGGTCCTGGACACCATCCGGGGCCTCGCCCTGCTCAGCATGACCTGCTATCACGCCGCCTGGGACCTGGTCTACCTGTTCGGCGCCGACTGGCCCTGGTACCACAGCGCCGCCGCCCACGTCTGGCAGCAGAGCATCTGCTGGACCTTCATCCTGCTCTCCGGCTACTGCTGGTCCCTGGGGCGGCATCAGCTCCGCCGGGGGCTGACGGTCTTCCTCTGCGGGGCGCTGATCACCGCCGTCACCTGGGCCTTCCTGCCGGAAAATTTGGTGCTCTTCGGCGTGCTGACCCTGCTGGGGAGCGCGTCCATCCTGCTGTGCGGGGCCCGGCCCCTCCTGTCCCGGATCCCCGCCCGGGCGGGACTGGCGGGGAGCGCCCTGCTCTTCCTGCTGACCCGGGACGTGAACGCGGGCCATCTGGGCTTCGAGGGGCTCCGCCTCGCCGCCCTTCCCGAGGGGCTGTACCGGGACCTCTTCACCGCCTACCTGGGTTTCCCCCCGGCGGGGTTCTCCTCCACGGATTATTTCTCCCTCCTGCCCTGGTGCTTCCTCTTCCTGGCGGGACACTTCCTCTCCCGCCTCCGGCCGGAGCCCCCCTGCGGGCCCCGGATCCCCCTGGTCACGGCCATGGGCCGCCATTCCCTCCTCCTCTATATGCTTCACCAGCCGGTGATCTATGTCCTGCTGACGGCAGGCCACACTCTCTTGACAGGAGCGACGGCATGAAAAAACTGGTCATGGGCATCCTGGCCCACGTGGACGCCGGGAAGACCACCCTCTCCGAGGCCCTGCTCTACCATGGCGGGGCCATCCGCCGCCTGGGCCGGGTGGACCACCGGGACGCCTTCCTGGACACCGACGCCATGGAGCGGGAACGGGGCATCACCATCTTCTCCAAGCAGGCGGAGCTGGCCCTGGACGGGCTGGAGCTGACCCTGCTGGACACGCCGGGCCACGTGGACTTCTCCGCCGAGGCGGAGCGGGTCCTCCAGGTGCTGGACTGCGCCGTCCTGGTCGTCAGCGGCAGCGACGGCGTCCAGGCCCACACCCGGACCCTCTGGCGGCTGCTGGAGCGGTACGGAGTGCCGGTGTTCGTGTTCGTCAACAAGATGGATCTGGCGGGGACGGACCGGGCAGCCCTGCTGGGCGAGCTGAAGGGCCGCCTGGACGGCGGCTGCGTGGACTTCTCCCTCCCCCCGGACGCGCTGGCCGAGGAGGCCGCCGTCTGTGACGAGGCCCTGCTGGAGCGCTATCTGGAGGCCGGGGGGATCGCGGAGGCGGACCTGACGGACCTGATCGCCCGCCGGAAGCTCTTCCCCTGCCTCTTCGGCTCCGCGCTGAAGCTGGAGGGCGTGGAGGCCCTGCTGGAGGCCATCCGCCGCCACGCGCCCCTGCGCTCCTATCCGGAGACGTTCGGCGCGCGGGTCTTCAAGGTCTCCCGGGACGACCGGGGGACGCGGCTCACCCATTTGAAGGTCACCGGCGGCGTGCTCCGCACGAAGGACCTGCTCACCAACCGCCGGGAGGACACGCCGGAGGAGGAGGTCTGGGAGGAGAAGGCGGACCAGCTCCGCGTCTACTCCGGGGCGAAGTTCCGCCCGGTGGACCGCGCCCCGGCGGGGACCGTCGTGGCCGTGACGGGGCTGAGCCACACCCTCCCCGGCCAGGGCCTGGGCTTCGAGACCGCCTGGACCGTCCCGGCGCTGGAGCCGGTGCTGGCCTACCGGGTGAGCGCCGATGCGGACCCCTCCGCGGTCCTCAAGGCCCTGCGGCTCCTGGAAGAGGAGGACCCCCAGCTCCACGTGGTCTGGGACGGGGCCGCGGGGGCGATCCACGTCCAGCTCATGGGCGAGGTCCAGACCCAGATCCTCCAGCGCCGCCTGGAAGAGCGCTTCGGCATCCGCGCCGCCTTCGGCGCGGGCCAGGTGGTCTACCGGGAGACCATCGCCGCCCCCGTGGAGGGCGTGGGCCACTTCGAGCCCCTGCGGCATTACGCCGAGGTCCACCTGCTCCTGGAGCCCCTGCCGCGGGGGAGCGGCCTGCGCTTCGGCACGGTCTGCCCGGAGGACGCGCTGGACGGCCATTGGCAGCGCCTGATCCTGGCCCACCTGCGGGAGAAGGCCCATCTGGGCGTCCTCACCGGGTCCCCCATCACGGACATGCGCATCGTCCTGACGGCGGGCCGGGCCCACGAGAAGCACACCGAGGGCGGCGACTTCCGCCAGGCCACGTACCGGGCCGTCCGCCAGGGGCTCATGAGCGCCCGGAGCATCCTGCTGGAACCCTGGTACGCCTTCCGCCTGGAGCTCCCCGCCCCCCAGCTGGGCCGGGCGCTGAACGACATCCAGCAGATGGGCGGCGAGACGGAGCCGCCGGAGGCCGTGGG
This sequence comes from uncultured Oscillibacter sp., assembly GCF_910584465.1. Lineage (GTDB taxonomy): Bacteria > Bacillota > Clostridia > Oscillospirales > Oscillospiraceae > Oscillibacter. Next base: position 28,112 of record NZ_CAJUBK010000019.1, on the reverse strand, counting down.
GGAGGAGGCCATCCTCAGCGGCGAGGCCCCCGTGGCCGCCATGGGGGATTACGCCCGGGAGGTCGCCGCCTACACCCGGGGCCAGGGCCGCCTGAGCCTCCGCCCCGCCGGCTTCCGGCCCTGCGCGGACCCGGAGCGCGTGGCCGAAGCCTCCGGCTACGACCCGGAGCGGGACGTGGAGAACACGCCGGATTCCGTCTTCTGCGCCCACGGGGCGGGGTATACGGTGAAGTGGGACCAGGTCCACGCCCACGCCCACGTGGCCAGCGGCGTCCGCCTGGACGCCCCCGCGCCGGAGCCGCCGGGGCCCGTCCCGTCCCGGCGGAGCGCCGCCCCCGGCTCCTACGCCGGGACCATCGAGCAGGACAAGGAGCTCCAGGCCATCTTCGAGCGGACCTACGGCGCGGTGAAGCGGCGGGACTTCCTCCCGCCCAGGGAGCCCCGCCGCCCCGCCCAGGCCGCCCCGCCGGAGCCCCGTCCCGTCCGCCGCCGGCCCTCCGGCCCGGAGTACCTGCTGGTGGACGGGTACAACATCATCTTCGCCTGGGACGAGCTGAAGGCCATGGCCCAGGACAACCTCGACGCCGCCCGGAAAGCCCTGTGCGACCTGCTGTGTAACTATCAAGGCTACCGCAGGTGCGAGGTCATCGCCGTCTTCGACGCCTACAGGGTCAAGGGGGGCCAGGGGTCCGTGGAGAGATATCACAACATCCACGTCGTCTACACCAAGGAGGCGGAGACGGCGGACGCCTATATCGAGCGGGCCACCTATGAGATCGGCCGGGAGCACCGGGTGAAGGTCGCCACCTCCGACGGCCCGGAGCAGCTCATCATCCTGGGCCACGGGGCCCTGCGGGTGTCCGCCTCCGCCTTCCGGGAGGAGGTGGAGCAGGTCCAGGGCCAGATCCAGGACCTGCTGTCCAGGAACAACCGCCTGGGCGGAGGCCGGGGGGCCCTCCGGGCCGCCATGGAGAAGGCGGAGGGAGAGGGAGAGGAGGAATGAACCCATGCTGACCGCGCTCACCGCGCTGACCACGTGTTCCGGCTGTGCCGCCGCCCGGTGGTACCTGGACCGCTCCAGCCGCCGGGAGGCGGAGCTCTTCGGCGGGCATGTCCGCCTGCGGGCCCTGCGGAACGAAGGGGCGGCGTTCGGCCTGCCCATCCCCCGGGAGATCCTGCCCCTGGCCTCCGCCGCGGCGCTGGGGGCCGTCTGGGCCGGCCGGGACCGGCTGGGCCCGATCGGCGCGGGGCTCGTTTTAGGCGGCGGGCTGAGCAACCTCCGCGAGCGCCTGCGCCGGGGGGCGGTCTATGACTATATCCAGTTCCCCAAAGCGCCGGGCCCCCTGCGCCGGTATGTCTTCGACCTGGCGGACCTGGCCATCCTGGCCGGAGGGGCCCTCTGTGCCCGGAAGGGCGCCAAACCGCGGCAAGCCTCTTGACTTTCCCGCGGCCCTATGCTAAACTGACGAAAACATCAGGCCGTTTTCCACGGGGGACGGCACGTTTTCAAATTCGGATCCGATAGGAGGAGATATCATGAAGAGGATCAAGACCTTGGAGACCCGCAGCCTCTGCGAGAGCGCCAAGAAGGGCGGCTGCGGCGAGTGCCAGACTTCCTGCCAGTCCGCCTGCAAGACTTCCTGCGGCGTCGCCAACCAGAAGTGCGAGCAGAAGTAAGCAAGCAGCGCCATGCGCCGCCCCTCCGGGCGGCGTTTTTTCCGCCCGCCGATCCCAACATACAGGAGGCTCCCCATGGTACATCGATACAAGCTGAACGGCTATAACATCGTCCTGGACACCTGCTCCGGCGGCATCCACGTGGTGGACGACGTGGCCTATGACGTCATCGCCCTCTACCCGGACCACGCCCCGGACGAGATCGTCCGGCTCCTGCTGGAAAGATACCGGGACCGCCCCGACGTGACGGAGGCGGAGCTCCGGGAGTGCCTCGCCGACGTGGCGGCGCTGGAAGCCTCCGGCCGGCTCTACACCCCCGACACCTTCGCCGAGATCGCCGGGACCTTCAAGGAGCGCTCCGGCGACGTGGTGAAGGCCCTCTGCCTCCACGTGGCCCACACCTGCAACCTCGACTGCGCCTACTGCTTCGCCAGCCAGGGCAAGTACCGCGGGGAACGGGCGCTGATGTCCTTCGAGGTGGGCCGGCAGGCCCTGGACTTCCTCATCGCCCACTCGGGGGGCCGGACGAACCTGGAGGTGGACTTCTTCGGCGGCGAGCCGCTGATGAACTGGCAGGTGGTGAAGGACCTGGTGGCCTACGCCCGGTCCCAGGAGGGCCCCTGCCGCAAGCATTTCCGCTTCACCCTGACCACCAACGGGATGCTGATCGACCAGGACGTGATCGACTTCACCTGCCGGGAGATGGACAACGTGGTCCTGAGCCTGGACGGCCGGAAGGAGATCCACGACGCGCTCCGGGTGGACCGCGCCGGGAACGGCAGCTATGACCGCATCGTCCCCAAGTTCCAGGAGCTGGTCCGGGCCCGGGGCGGCGAGCGCTATTACATGCGGGGCACCTTCACCCACCGCAACCCGGACTTCACCAAGGACCTCTTCCACATGGCGGACCTGGGCTTCACCGAGCTGAGCATGGAGCCGGTGGTCTGCGCCCCCGGGGATCCGGCGGCCCTGACGCCGGAGGATCTGGAGATCGTCAAGGAGCAGTACGAGCTCCTGGCCAAGGAGATGCTGCGGCGCCGGGCAGAGGGCCGTCCCATCACCTTCTACCACTACATGCTGGACCTCACCGGCGGACCGTGCGTGTACAAGCGGGTCTCCGGCTGCGGCTCCGGCACGGAGTACATGGCCGTCACTCCCTGGGGCGACCTCTACCCCTGCCACCAGTTCGTGGGCGAGGAGGCGTACAAGCTGGGCGACGTCTGGCAGGGCGTCACGAACACCGCCCTCCGGGAGGAGTTCCGCTCCTGCAACGCCTACGCCCGGCCCGAGTGCGCGGACTGCTGGGCGAAGCTCTACTGCTCCGGCGGCTGCGCCGCCAACGCCTATCACGCCTCCGGGTCCATCCGGGGGATCTACGAGGCGGGCTGTGAGCTGTTCCGCAAGCGGATCGAGTGCGCCATCATGCTCCAGGCCGCTATGGCGGAGGAGGGCGAGGCGTGACCACGCCCATCTGGGACTTCCTGCGGTCCTACCGGCGGGAGGGCGCCCGCCGCTTCCACATGCCGGGGCACAAGGGCTCCGGCCCCCTGGGCTGCGAGGCGTGGGACATCACCGAGATCGAGGGGGCCGACTCCCTCTACGAGGCGTCCGGCATCATCGCCCGGAGCGAGGGGAACGCCGCCGCCCTCTTCGGCTCCGGGGCGACCTTCTACTCCGCCGGGGGCTCCAGCCAGTGCATCCGGGCCATGCTGTACCTGGCCCTCCAGGCCCGGCCCCGGGGCACGCCGCCCGTCGTCGCCGCCGCCCGGAACGTCCACAAAGCCTTCGTCTACGCCGCCGCCCTCCTGGGGTTCGAGACCGTGTGGCTCTGGCCCGAGGAGGACGGCGCTCCCCTCTGCGCCTGTCCCGTCACGGCGGAGGGCCTGGAGCGGGCGCTGGACGCCCTGGAGGCCCCTCCCGCCGCCGTGTACATCACCAGCCCGGACTACCTGGGCGGCATGGCCGGCATCCCCGCCCTGGCGGAGGTCTGCCGCCGCCGCGGGACCCTCCTCCTGGTGGACAACGCCCACGGAGCCTACCTGCGCTTTTTGGAGCCCTCCCGGCACCCGCTGGACCTGGGCGCGGACCTGTGCTGTGACTCCGCCCACAAGACCCTCCCCGTCCTCACCGGGGGGGCGTACCTGCACGTCGCCAAGTCCGCCCCGGCGGCGCTCCGGGGACGCGCCAGGGCGGCGCTGGCCCTCTTCGGGTCCACCAGCCCGTCGTACCTGATACTGGCCTCCCTGGATCTTTGCAACCGGGCCCTGGCGGACGGGGAGCCGGAGCGCATCCGGGCCGCCGCCGGCGCACTGGACGCGGTGAAGCGGGAGCTCTCCGGCCGGGGCTGGGTCCTGACGGGGGAAGAGCCTTTGAAGCTCACCATAAACGCCGCCGCCTCCGGCTGGAGCGGCTCCTCCCTGGCGGGCCTCCTCCGGGCGGAGGGCGTGGTCCCGGAGCACGCGGACGAAGACCATGTGGTCCTCATGGCCTCCGGCTCCACGGACCGGGGGGCCATGCGGGCCATGGCGGACGCCCTGGGCCGCGCCGCGCCGGGGCCTCCCCTCCCCCGCCCCGCCCTGCCCCCGGCGAAGGGGGAGCGCGTCCTGTCCATCCGGGACGCCCTCCTCGCCCCCTGCGAGTCCGTCCCGGCGGAGCAGAGCCTGGGCCGGATCTGCGGCGCGCCTACAGTGAGCTGCCCCCCGGCGGTGCCCATCGCCGTGTCCGGGGAGCGGATCGGGGAAGCGGCGCTGGCGCTGTTCCGCCGCCACGGCGTCAAGACCGTCGATGTTTTGAAAGGATGACGCGCCCCCGGGATTGAAAACCAAAAAAAGAGGCACACTATGCCGTACGCCCCGTTCCTCTGGGACGGGGCGATCTTTATCATCCAAGGAGGAAGCTATGAAGGCGACTGTGAACGAGAACTGCATCAGCTGCGGCCTCTGCGCCGGGAACTGCCCCGAGGTGTTCACCATGGGGGACGACGGCTTCGCCCACGGCGGCGAGATCCCGGACGGAGCGCTGGACGCGGCCCAGTCCGCCCGGGACGAGTGCCCGGTCAGCGCAATCAGCATCGGCTGAGCGGCCCCTGGGGCCCCGGCCGGGGCCCCACTATGAACGTTTTCAACAAAAAGTAATACCTTTACGCAGAAAACTTCGCCGCCCGCCGGGCATTCCGTCATTGACGCTGAGGGCAAAACCCATCATAATAAAGGAGATAAGGATCGTCAAAGGACCCTGGAGGTGTCTATGGAAAAAGGCTATTTGGTACTGGCGGACGGCCAGGTCTTCGAGGGGCTCCGGTTCGGCGCGGACGCCGGCGGGGCCATCGGCGAGCTGGTCTTCACCACCGGCATGTGCGGTTACATAGAGACCCTGACCGACCCCAGCTACGCCGGGCAGATCGTCATGCAGACCTATCCCCTCATCGGCAACTACGGCGTCATCCCCGAGGACTTCGAGGGCGCCTGCCATGTCAAGGGCTACGTGGTCCGGGAGTGCTGCGGCCACCCCTCCAACTTCCGCTGCGGCGGCGGGCTGGACGGCTTTTTGAAGGAGCGGGGCGTCCCCGGCCTCTGCGGCGTGGACACCCGCCAGATCACCCGGATCATCCGGGAGTCCGGCGTCATGAACGCCATGATCTGCGGAGAGGTCCCCGGGGACCTCTCCGCGCTGGAACGCTACGCCGTCACCGGCGTGGTGGACGCCGTCACCCGGGAGGGGCCCGCCGTCTTCCCCGCGGAGGGCGGGCCGCGCTCCCGCGTCGCCCTGCTGGACTACGGCGCGAAATCCAACATCATCCAGGAGCTCTGCAGACGGGGCTGTGAGGTCACGGTCCTCCCCGCCTCCGCCTCCGCGGAGGACGTGCTGTCCCTCCGCCCCGACGGCGTCATGCTCTCCAACGGCCCCGGCGACCCGGCGGAGGACGTCTTCCAGATCGAGCAGATCCAAAAGCTCCTGGGCAGGGTCCCCCTCTTCGGCATCTGCCTAGGCCATCAGCTCACCGCCCTGGCGGCGGGCGGGTCCACCTATAAGCTGAAATACGGCCACCGGGGCGTGAACCAGCCCGTCCGGGACCTGAACGGCCCCAGGACCTACATCACCAGCCAGAACCATGGCTACGCCGTGGACGGCAGCTCCGTGAAGATCGGCCGGGTCTCCTTCGCCAACGCCAACGACGGCACCTGCGAGGGCATGGATTACCCGGACCTCCGGGCCTTCACCGTCCAGTTCCACCCCGAGGCCCGGAGCGGCCCCCACGACACCGCGTTCCTCTTCGACCGCTTCGTGGATCTGATGAAGGGAGGCGACCGGTAATGCCGCTGGATAAGAGCATCCAAAAGGTCCTGGTCATCGGCTCCGGCCCCATCGTCATCGGCCAGGCCGCCGAGTTCGACTACGCCGGGGCCCAGGCCTGCCGCGTCCTCAAGGAGGCCGGGGTGGACGTGGTCCTGTGCAACTCCAACCCCGCCACCATCATGACCGACCAGGCCATGGCCGACGAGATCTACCTGGAGCCCCTCACCGTGGAGACCATGAAGCGCATCATCCGCAAGGAAAAACCGGACTCCATCCTGGCGGGCCTGGGGGGACAGACCGGCCTGACCCTGGCCATGCAGCTGGACAAGGAGGGCTTCCTCCAGGAGCAGGGCGTCCGCCTCCTGGGCACCGACGCCGCCGCCATCTCCCGGGCCGAGGACCGGGAGCTTTTCAAGGAGGCCATGGCCCAGATCGGACAGCCCGTCATCGCCTCCGAGATCGCCGAGACCGTGGAGGGCGCCCTGGAGGCCGCCCGGCGCATCGGCTATCCCGTCATCGTCCGTCCCGCCTTCACCCTGGGCGGCGCGGGCGGCGGCGCGGCCAAGGACGAGAAGGAGCTCCGGATCATCGCCCAGACGGGCCTGGACGCCTCCCCCATCACCCAGGTCCTGATCGAGAAGGCCATCTTCGGCTGGAAGGAGATCGAGTTCGAGACCATGCGGGACGGCGCGGGCAACGTCATCGCCGTCTGCTCCATGGAGAACCTGGACCCCGTGGGCGTCCACACCGGCGACTCCATCGTCGTGGCCCCCACCCAGACCCTGGCGGACCGGGAGTTCCAGATGCTCCGCTCCGCCTCCCTGGACATCATCACGCACCTGGGCATCGTGGGCGGGTGCAACGTCCAGCTGGCCCTGGATCCGGACAGCTTCGAGTACGCCGTGATCGAGGTCAACCCCCGCGTCTCCCGCTCCTCCGCCCTGGCCTCCAAGGCCACGGGCTATCCCATCGCCAAGATCACCGCGAAGATCGCCCTGGGCTACACCCTGGACGAGATCCGCAACGACATCACCGGGAAGACCTGCGCCTGCTTCGAGCCGACGTTGGACTACATCGTCGTCAAGATGCCGAAATGGCCCTTCGACAAGTTCGCCGACGCCTCCCGGACCCTGGGCACCCAGATGAAGGCCACCGGCGAGGTCATGTCCATCGCCCCCTCCTTCGAGATGGCCCTGATGAAGGCCGTCCGGGGCGCGGAGATCGGCATGGACTGCCTGGACCGCAGGCCCGACGGCGACGCCCCCATCTGGGAGCGCCTGCGCCGGGTGGACGACCACCGGATCTTCACCGTCTTCGAGGCGCTGAAGTCCGGCGTGTCCGTGGACGAGGTCTTCGGCATCACCCGCATCGACCGCTGGTTCCTCTGGAAGCTGAAGGGCATGGCCGACTTCGAGACCTCCCTGGAAAAAGACGGCCTGACGGCGGAAAATCACGCCACCGGCAAGCGCCTGGGCTATCCGGACGAGACCCTCCTCCGCCTCTCCGGGGCGGACAGGCTCCCGGAGGAGAGCCGGAAGGCCGTATACAAGATGGTGGACACCTGCGGCGCGGAGTTCGACGCGGAGACCCCCTACTTCTATTCCAGCTTCGACCGCTCCTGCGAGTCCCGGACCTTCCCCCGGTCCGGCCGGCCCGTCATCATGGTCCTGGGCTCCGGCCCCATCCGCATCGGGCAGGGCATCGAGTTCGACTACTCCTCCGTCCACTGCGTCTGGACGCTGAAGGAGCTGGGCTATGACGTGGTCATCGTGAACAACAACCCGGAGACCGTCTCCACGGACTACGACACCGCCGACCGGCTGTACTTCGAGCCGCTGTATCCCGAGGACGTGATGCACATCATCGATGTGGAAAAGCCCGTGGGCGTGGTGGTGGCCTTCGGCGGGCAGACCGCCATCAAGCTGACCAAGTTCCTGGACAGCCGGGGCATCCCCATCCTGGGCACCAGCGCCGAGTCCATCGACATGGCGGAGGACCGGGAGCGGTTCGACGCGCTGTTGGAGCGCTTCCACATCAAGCGCCCCCAGGGCCGGGGCGTCCTGGGCATGGACGAGGCCCTGGCGGCGGCGAACGAGCTGGGCTATCCCGTCCTGCTCCGCCCCTCCTACGTCATCGGCGGGCAGAACATGGTCATCGCCCACAACGACCAGGACGTGCGGACCTATATGGAGGTCATCCTCTCCGGGAAGGTGGAGAACCCCGTCCTGGTGGACCAGTATCTCATGGGCAAGGAGCTGGAGGTCGACGTCATCTCCGACGGCACGGACGTGCTGATCCCCGGCGTCATGCAGCACATCGAGCGCACCGGCGTCCACTCCGGCGACTCCATCGCCGTCTACCCGCCCTTCTCCATCGGCGACCGGATGCTGGGGACCATCATCGACTGCTCCGAGAAGCTGGCCCTCTCCCTGGGCACGAAGGGCCTCATCAACATCCAGTACCTCATCTACCAGGGCGAGCTGTACGTCATCGAGGTCAACCCCCGCGCCAGCCGGACGGTGCCCTATATCTCCAAGGTCACCGGCGTGCCCATGGTGGACCTGGCCACCCGGGTCATGGTGGGCCGGCCTCTCAGGTCCCTGGGCTACGGCACCGGGCTCTATAAGCAGCCGCCCTACGTCGCCGTCAAGGTCCCCGTCTTCTCCTTCGAGAAGATCACCGACGCCAACGCGGCCCTCTCCCCGGAGATGAAGTCCACCGGCGAGGTCCTGGGCCTGGGCAAGGACATGCAGGAGGCGCTGTTCAAGGGCCTGGTCTCCGCCGGGTACAAGGTGGAGAGCGAGGAGAAGAACGGCGTCCTCATCTCCGTGAACCGCCGGGACCAGCCGGAGATCCTGGACACCGCCCGGAAGCTGGACGAGCTGGGCTTCCGGCTCTACGCCACCGACGGCACCGCCCACGAGATCGAGCAGCTGGGCACCAGCGTGGAGGTCGTGGGCAAGCTGGGCCAGGACAACCGGGTCTTCCAGCTCCTGGAGGACGGGAAGATCGACTACGTGATCCTCACCGGATCCACGGAGCCGGAGTACATCCGGGACTTCATCCGCCTGAACCACCGCTGCGTCCAGCTGGGCATCCCCTGCCTGACCAGCCTGGATACCGCCGGGGCCCTGGCGGACATCCTGGAGTCCCGGTACAACCAGGGCAACACGGAGCTGGTGGACATCTGCCACCTCCGCTCCCACCGGGAGACGCTCCGCTTCACCAAGATGCAGACCTGCGGCAACGACTACATCTTCCTGGAAAACTTCGACGGGCAGATCTCCTGTCCGGAGTCCCTCTGCGTCACCTTCTGCGACCGGCACTACGGCGTGGGGGCCGACGGCATCATCCTCATGGAGCGCTCCGCCGTGGCCGACGCGAAGATGCGCATGTTCAACGCCGACGGCAGCGAGGGGAAGATGGCGGGCAACGCCCTTCGGTGCGTGGGGAAGTACCTCCATGACAGCGGCTTCGCGGACAAGGAGTCCCTGACGGTGGAGACGGCCAGCGGCGTGAAGTCCGTGACGCTCTACACCACCAGCGGGAAGGTGACCTCCGCCTGTGTGGACATGGGGAAAGCCGCGCTGGACACCGCGGCGCTGAAGTTCACCATCGCGGAAAAGCAGGTGGTGGACTACCCCGTCCGCATCGCCGGACGGCCCTACCGCATCACCTGCGTGGACATGGGCAACCCCCACTGCGTGGTCTTCTGCGACCGGGTGGACGCCGTGGACATCGACTTCATCGGCCCCCGGTTCGAGCACGCGCCCTATTTCCCGGAGCGGATCAACACGGAGTTCATCCGGGTGGTGAACCCCAGCACGATCAAGATGCGGGTCTGGGAGCGGGGCAGCGGCGAGACCATGGCCTGCGGCACAGGGGCGTGCGCGGCGGTGGTCGCCGCCGTGGCCAACGGCCTTTGCGAGAAGGGCCGGGACATCACCGTCCGGGTGAAGGGCGGGGAGCTCATCGTCCACTACACCGACGAGGGCGTCACCCTGACCGGGGACGCGAAGCTGGTGTATACGGGGGAAATCGAATACTGAGTGGATACTGTCGACATATTATTACAAAAAGGACCGCCCCGAAGGGCGGTCCTTTTCCTGTGCGGGGGCGTTACTGCTTGTACTCCCGGAAGTACCAGTTCAGAACATCCAAAAACTGCTGGAACTCCGCCGGAGACTGGGTGTAATCCCGGATGTCCTCCTTCGCCTCCAAAGCCGTGCCGTTGGCGGCGTTGTATTTTCCTGTAAGGGAAGCGATTCCCCGGCCGGTCCGTTCCCTTTGCATGTCGCCTCCCAGGCTCCACTGAGCCACCTGGATATGCTCGATATCCGGCAGCCTATACCGCACCTCCCCCAGGTTGTCCACCAGGGCCAGAATCACATACATGTTGCGCGTCATCAGCGCCTCTTCCGGCTGGCTCATCTGCTCGGAAAAATTCAGCGTCCAGCGGTAGGGCTCCCTGGATGTCTGTAATTCCGTGGTATAGGCCCCCAGGTTTCCGATTTGCAGGATATTCGCGATGCGTCCCAGGGCCGGGGCGTCCCCGCAGTAGGGAGTCTTGGCGTCCAGCAGCCGCAGAGTGTCCCGGTCGATGATGACCCCGTCCTGCCACACCAGCCGCCCGCAGATCCACACCTCGTCCAGGCCGTCCAGAGGAATGGACAGGGGGATCTGCTTCCAGTATCCCGTCATGCCGCCGATGTTCTCCCGCATAAACAGGGTCTGGAAGACGTTCACCCGGACCTCCCGGGCGGTGTAGCGGAGGATCCTGTCCTTCGTGTCGGCCTTCAGCCCCCGGAGCTCATAGGCCCCCCAGTAGGTGTCCAACAGCAGGGTCAGGTTGCTGTCCTCGTCCACCTGGGCCAGCTGGATACTGATGCTCTCCGGGTCCGGGGCCCGGCCGATGACGAACTCCTTCGTCAGGAAGCCCGCCACTACCACCAGCGCCGTGCAGACCACCGCCAGGGCGATTTTCTTGAAGGTCCCCTTCTTCAGCCGCTTGAGGTAATTGACTTCCTTGGCGGTCTCCTCTGCCTCCCCCGCCGGAGAGGCCATGGTCTCCTCCCGCTCCCGGCACTCCGGGCAGCCCTCCAGGTGCCGGTCCACCGCCTCCCGGGACTCGTCGCCGAGGAGGCCCTCCACATAGCTGGGCAGCAGATCCCGCACCACGCCGCAGGTCAGATCATTCTTCATCGCTCCCGCCTCCGTTCCGTAATCTCTCCTTGCTCCGGTAAAAGGTCACCCGGGCCCAGGTCTCCGTCTTCCCGAACACGTCCCCGATCTCCCGGAAGCTCAGCCCCCCGAAGGCCCGGAGGTACACGACCTCCTTCTGGGTCTCGGGGAGGCCGTGGACCAGCCGCAAGAGGTCCATTCGTCCCTCCCGCTCCAGCACGCCCTCCTCCGCCGAGGGCCCGGGGGCCTCCGGGAGCTCCTCGGCCGGGACCGGGGCCTCCCGCCGGCGCTTGCGCAGGTGCTGGTACCACAGGTGCTTGGCGATCTGGCAGAGCCAGACGGAGACCTTGCAGCTCCCGTCGAAGCGGTCCACGGAGCGGACGGCCTGATAGAACGCCTCCTGGGTCAGCTCCTCGGCCAGCCCCGGGTCGCGGCACTGGGCCAGGAGGAACTTATAAACGGTCTGGGCGTGCTGCTGATAGACCTTTTGCATGTCCTCCATGGGAGCTCACCTTCCTTCGCCCTGCCGGGCCCCTGTTCCTGTCCATATATCCCCAAGGCATGGCGTTCGTTACGCCTCCGCCCAAAAAATTTGACGGGCTTCCGCCCGTCAAATTTGGTCCGCTGCCCGGAGCCTCGGCCGCCGCCGCTCCGGCCCGGTCCAGCGCCGGACGAACAGAGCGCGCGAAAGCTCTTTTGCTTCCTTTGCCGCAAGTGGCTCTGAGGCTCTCGAGGAAAGCAAGTCAGTCGTGATGATCGATCTCGTACTTGTTGATCACGTCCTCCAGCTGGTCCAGATAGGGGCTCTCGGTGCAGCTCATGGAGGGCGCTCCGTTCTTGAACTTCTCCACGTTCATGGTGCTGTCCCGCACGGGGCTGATGGTGCCCGCGCCGGCCACGCAGCCGCCGGGACAGCCCATGCCCTCCAGCAGGTAGCCGTCCCGCTTGCCCGCCTTGGCCATGGCCAGCATCTTCCGGCAGTTCTTCAGGCCGTCGCCGTACTCGATCTGGATCTTCCGGTCCGGGTCGATGTGCTTGATGGCCTCCACCACGGCGGCGGCCACGCCCCCGCCCACGGCGAAGCCCCGGCCCATGCCGGTGCCCTCGTCCATCTCGTCCTCGGGGTTGGTCTTGAGCTTGCTGAAGTCGATGTCCGCCGCGTCGAAGATGCCCTGGGTCTCCTCGAAGGTCAGCACGAAGTCCACGTCGGAGCGGATGGTCCGCCGGTTGGCCTCCAGCTTCTTGGCGGAGCAGGGCCCGATGAAGACGACCTTGGCGTCGGGATGGTCCTTCTTCACCATCCGGGCGGTGATCACCATGGGGGTCAGGGCCATGGAGATGTAGTCCGTGAACTCGGGATAGAGCTTCTTGGCCATGACGCTCCAGGCGGGGCAGCAGCTGGTGCCCATCCAGGGCTGCTTGGCGGGGACCTCCTCCAGGAAGTCATGAGCCTCCTCCACGGTGCACAGGTCCGCGCCGATGGAGACCTCCACCACGTCGTAGAAGCCCAGGACCTTCATGGCGGCGTGGACCTTGGCGGGGGTGGCGTCCTTGCCGAACTGGCCCACGAAGGCGGGGGCCACGCAGGCGATGACCTTCTCGTCCGTGCGCAGGGCCTGGCAGACCTGATAGATCTGGCTCTTGTCGGCGATGGCGCCGAAGGGGCAGTTCACCAGGCACATGCCGCAGGAGACGCACTTGTCGTAGTCGATCTTCGCCCGGCCCAGCTCGTCGGACCCGATGGCGTCCATGCCGCAGGCGGCGGCGCAGGGCCGCTCGATCTTGCTGATGGCCCGGTAGGGGCACTGGTTATAGCACTTGCCGCACTTGATGCACTTGTCCTGGTCGATGTGGCAGTGCTTGTCTTTGTCCATGTAGATGGCGTCTTTGGGGCAGACGTTCATGCAGGGGTGGGAGATGCAGCCCTGGCAGTTGTCGGTGATGCGCAGCTGCTTGGGCGGGCAGGCGTTGCAGGCGAAGGGGATGATGTTGACCAGGGGGTTCTGGTAGTGCTTCTCCGACTCCTCGGCGGAGCGCAGGTCCTCGCTGACGGGGATGGTCTCCCCGGCGTAGCGGATGTTCAGGCCCATGGCCAGCCGGACCCGTTCCTGGACGATGGCCCGCTCCAGGAAGACGTCGTGGCGGTGGTGGGCCACGTCGCCCTGGATCATCTTCAGGGGGATCTGGTCCAGCTTCCGGGGGTCCCCGCCCTCCAGCGCCAACCTGGCCACCTCTTTGAATACGGTGCGCCGGATATCGTCGACTGCGCTGTGTACACCTCTCATAGCGTTTCCTCCATATCTTTCAAGCGGGCCCTGCCGCCTGTTCCTTGTGAAATAAGTGACCATCTCGGTCCAAGCTCATTATAGCGGACTCCCCCTCACATTGCAAGAGGTTCTTGCAGGAAGCGGCCGTCCAAATGGCCGGGGATCTTCCCCTGCGGAGGGCAAACGGGCAAAAAGATCCGGCGGAGGGAGAGCCCGCCGCCGGCAGCAAAGAGGGAAAAGAAACAGAAAGAGAGGAAATCGTGTCTCCTCCGTGGAGGATGTTATCAGCATACCCGGAAAATTTGAAATCAATCTGGATTTTTTATAAATAATCTGTGAACCTTTCCCCGCATCCTTTCAGATGGATCTCAGGCGGGGGCCGTAAAATTGACAAGACCGGGTAAGATGGGATATAATCCTCCGTGTATCTTCGGACCGAACGACTTCCCGGCGGCCCCGCCGCCGGATCCAAACAGGAGGACCATCCATGACCTGGAAAGAGAGACGGACCATCTCGATGCTGCTGACCATCATCGCGGTGCTTTTCGCGGCGCTGCTCATCGTCTTCGGTATGCGCTACCGGGAGGGCCGGGAGGAGGCCCTGGCGGGCACGGACGTCTCCGCCGCCGGGCTCTCCGGCAGCGGCGTTTTGGCAGATCCCGGGGCCTACAGCGCGCTGAGCTACTATAACGGGGCCGTCACCCTCTCCTTCGCCCTGGACGAGGACGGCGCGTGGATCTGGGCCGACGGCCCGGACTTCCCCCTGGACAGCGCCACGGTGTCCTCCATCCTGGAGGCCCTGTCCGCCCTGAAGTTCCAGCAGGTCCTCCCCGCCCCGGAGACGAAGGAGGAATACGGCCTGGACGCGCCCTCGGCGACCCTCACCGCCTCCGGCGGCGGCGCGGAGCAGAGCCTGCTCTTCGGCAAGGCCACCACCGACGGCGACAGCTATTATATGATGATGGGAGAGGACGAGTCCACGGTCTACATCGTGGCCGACACCCTGGTCAAGCTGATGCAGATCCCCATCTACGACATGTGCACCCTGCCGGAGCTGCCGGACCTCAGCGAGCAGGCCCTCCGGGCCATCACCATCCAGGGCCCCGCTCCCGCGGCAGATCCGGCGGGGGACGAGAGCGGGGAGGGCGGCGCCCCCCGGCCCGCGGAGGAGCCGGAGCGCCCCACCGTCAGCCTGAACGCCCGGCGCTCCAGCGGGGAGGATCAGCCCGCCCTCTGGTTCTCCGGGAACGACAACGTCACGGCCAGCGTGCTGCTCCAGGACCTGCTCCACGATCTGCGGTCCATGAGCATGGCCAAGTGCGTGGACTACTACCCCAGCGACGAGGCGGCGGAGATCTGCGGCTTCCACAGCCCGGACGCCATTTTGAAGGTGGAATACACCGCGGGCGGCCTAGAGCAGACCTTCACCCTCGAAGTGGGGGCCCGGATGCCCGACGAGTCCGGGCGCTACGTCCGGCTGGAGGAGGACGGCCCCATCTACGCCCTGTCCACCGACAGCGTGGACGCCATCATGACCATCTCCGTCTCCGGGATGCGGGGCGCGGCCCAGGACGGCGGCGAAGGATGAAGGAGGGAGCCCCATGCGGGTACTAGTGATCGAAGACGAGGTCCGGCTGGCCGCTACGCTCCAGGACCTCCTGGAGCTCGGCGGCTATACCGCCGACGTCTGCCATGACGGCGAGGCGGGGCTGGACAACGCCCTGACGGATATCTACGACGTGATCTTGCTGGACGTGATGCTGCCCAAGCTGGACGGCTTCACGGTCCTCCGCCGCCTCCGGGAGGCGGGGAACGCCGTGCCGGTGCTGATGCTCACCGCCCGGTCGGAGGTCTCCGATAAGGTCCAGGGCCTGGACTGCGGGGCGGACTACTACCTCACCAAGCCCTTCGACCCCAAGGAGCTGCTGGCCTGCGTCCGGGCCCTGGCCCGCCGCCAGCCGGAGCTCCGCAGCACCGACACGCTGGAGTTCGGCGGCGTGAAGCTGGACAAGAACAGCTTCACCCTCTCCTGCGGCGAGCGGTCCGTCCGCCTCAGCCGGAAGGAGTTCGACATCTGTGAGCTGCTGATGCTGAACCGGGGCCTGGTGCTGACGAAGGAGTCCCTCCTGCTCAAGATCTGGGGCTATGAGTCCGACGCGGAGGACAACAATGTGGAGGTCTACATCTCCTTCCTCCGCAAAAAGCTGGCCCATATCCACGCCAAGGTCCGCATCCGCACGATCCGCATGGTGGGCTACTGCCTGGAGGAGGACAAGTGACCGGGCCCGACTCAAACAGCCGTTTTGTCAACTGTGAGTTCCGCCCATCTTCCCCCGGCCGCCTTAGCGGTTTTTCACAATTTCCACAAACTTATCCACAAGGAGGCGGAGCGCCGTGATCCGAAAGCTGCGGCTGAAATTCGTCGCCGTCTGCATGGCCCTGGTCACCGCCGTGCTGGCGGCGGTGTGCTTCTCCATCTTCGCCGCCCTGCGGGGGAACGTGGAGGACCTGAGCCGCCAGATCCTCTACCGGGTCATCCAGGAGGACGGCGGGGGCCGGAGGCCGGAGATCGGCGTGGAGATCGGCGGGGACAAGCTCCTGCTGCCCTATTTCACCGTCAGCGTCTGGCCCGGCGGCGGCGGGGGCTACACCGCCTATGTCACCGGCGGCACCTACGCCGACCTGGAGGACACGGCGGAGCTGGCCGCCGTCCTCCAGGACTGCCTGGCCCGCAGGGAGCCGGAGGGCGTGATCCCCGGCTATGACCTGCGCTACCTCCGCCAGGACAATGGACTGTATCGAAGGCTGGCCTTCGTGGACATGTCCATGGAGCAGGCCATGCTGCGGGAGATGATGGGGTCCTACCTCGTCATCGCCCTGGCGGCGTTCCTGTTGCTGCTGGGGGTGTCGGCCGTCCTGGCCCGGTGGGCCACCCGGCCTGTGGAGCGGGCCTGGGGCCAGCAGCGGCAGTTCCTCTCCGACGCCTCCCACGAGCTGAAGACCCCCCTGACCGTCATCCTCTCCAACGCGGAGCTCCTCTCCGCCCTGCCCCTGGAGGAACGGCCCGCCCGGTGGACGGACAACATCCTCTCCGAGTCCCGGCAGATGAAGAACCTGGTGGAGGAGATGCTGACCCTGGCCCGCGCGGACAACATGGCCCACGCCCCCGTCCTGGCGGAGGTCTCCCTCTCCGACGCGGCGGAGGACTGCGCCCTGGCCTTCGAGCCTGTGGCCTTCGAGGCGGGGAAGTCCCTGGACCACCGCGCGGCAGAGGGCCTGGAGGTCCTGGGGGACCGGGACCGCCTGCGCCGCCTCATCTCGATCCTGCTGGACAACGCCATCAAGTACGGCGCGGACGGCGGGACCGTCACCCTCTCCCTGGAGAAGCTGGACCGGCAGGCCCGGCTGACAGTCTCCAACCCCGGGGAGCCCATCCCGGCGGAGCAACTGGACCGGCTCTTCGAGCGGTTCTACCGGGCGGACGCCTCCCGGGGCGGGACGTCCGGCTTCGGCCTGGGGCTGAGCATCGCCGCCGTCATCGCCCAGGAACACAAGGGGGCCCTCCGGGCCGAGAGCGACCGGGCGTCCACCCGGTTCATCTTCACCATGCCGCTGAAAAAAGAGAGCGGCCCCCGAAAAGGGTGAGGGGGACGGGAGCGGGACCGCCTTGACGCGGGGGCGGTCCTCGTGTAAAATAAGAGCATCCCACTGAGGAAAGAGCGCCCGGCTATGGGGATGACAGACAGTCAATTCAAGGCTTTCATCCGGTTCTTATTGGACAGTCTGCACGAAGTGAAAAAAGAACAGGACCCAGCGTTGAAAGAGGGGAAGCTGGACAAGATCATCGATAACCTGCAAAAGGCCCTGGAAGACTGATATGCGGACAGGCGGGGGACCTCCCCCGCCTGTCCTTTTGCGATCGTAAGGAAACCTTAAGATTTTTGTCGAGGCGTTCGTAAGGATCGCCTGCTACGATAGTCTCAGCTCAAGGGAGGAGACCCGATATGAACGAATGCGTCTTAGTCGTGGACGACGACCCCGAGATCGTCGGTGCCATCGCCATCACCCTGGAACGGGAGGGCTACCAGGTCCGCCGGGCCTACGACGGCCTCCAGGCCCTGGACGCCTGCCTGGACCCCGCCGTGAAGCTCATCCTCATCGACGTGATGATGCCCAAGCTGGACGGCCTTTCCGCCCTGCTCCGCATCCGGGAGCGGCGGAACCTGCCCGTCATCCTCCTCTCCGCCAAGAGCGAGGACACGGATAAGATCCTGGGGCTGTCCATGGGGGCCGACGATTACGTCACCAAGCCCTACAACCCCCAGGAGCTGGCCGCCCGGGTGCGGAGCCAGCTCCGGCGGTACACGTCCCTCGGCGACGTGAACGCCGAGGGGCGGCAGGGGCTGATCGTCAACGGGCGGCTCAGCTACGACCCCGCCGGACGGGTGCTCCGGGCGGACGGGGACGAGGTGAAGCTGACCCCCACGGAGACGAAGATCGTCGACCTGCTGATCCGCCATCCGGGGCAGATCTTCCCCGCCGAGGAGATCTACCGCCGGGTGTGGAACGAGGACGCGTTCTCCTGTGAGAACACGGTGATGGTCCACATCCGCCGCATCCGGGAAAAGATCGAGTTGGATCCCAAGGAGCCAGACTATGTAAAGGTGGTGTGGGGCATTGGATACAAGATGGAACAGCACTGAGGGGCCCGCCGTGACGCAAAGCGTCCCCCTGCGGGAGGGGCGGACCAAAGGCGGACGGGCGAAGGCCCTGGCGGGCTTCCTGGCCTTCGTCCTGGGAGCGAGCCTGACCCTCTCCAGCCTGGTTTCCGTAGCGAATCAGATCGCCTGGGAGCGGGACCCCTCCCCCCGCTGGACGGAGGACTGGCAGGAGACGGATTCCTTCCGAAACGAGGTCTCCCAGTATTTGAAGGAGTTTCTGACCATCGGAGCCGGAGGGAAGGTGGACCTTTACAGCTATGATTACTGGTACGACATGGCTGACGACATCCTTGTGGAGGCGGAAGAAGCCTACCGGGCCTGGTGGGACTTCAGCGGGCCGGCGACCGAAGCCGTAGCCGTGGACCGTGGAAGCGCGGAGCCAGCTCTCCCTGACTCGTCCACGCCGGTGCCGGCGGAGCCGGAAACCTCCCCGGACGCGCGCTATCAGGCGGACAAAAACGTCCTCTACTACATTTGCAGCGGCTGGGGCACAGAGCAAAAGGTCTACACCAACGCCCTGAAAGACGGTTGGCTGGACAAACTCATGGCCCGGTCGGTGGAGGGTTACAACTTCTACGTGGTGTTCAGGGACAACAAAGTCACCATCACCAAGGACGGGAAAAACCTGGACGTGTACGGCGACGGGTACTATGCCGGAGGGTCCCAGTGGTTCGTCCCCGGCTACGACAACTTCCCTGTCAGCGAGGAGCTGGAGGACGTGAAGGTCATCATGGCCGTCCGGCAGTCCCCCATCCGCTATTACAGCAACGACTACCAAACCGGGACCACGAACTACTACAGCGCCTTTTACAACATCGCCCAGCGGGTGGATGAGAGCTGGGCCTTCTACCACGCGCAATTGTTCCGGTTCCTGTGCGGCATGTGGGGGCTGGTGGTCTGGTTCCTCCTGCGGAAGTCAACGGAGCCGGTGAACCGGAAACTCGCCGCATGGACGGTCCATGTCTGGACGGAAGCCCGCTTCCTGGCGGTGCTGCTGTGCGCCCTGTGGGCCTTCCTGCCGGGGTTCCTGGACAGGGACGCCTGTGAGATTCTCTATGCCTACGGCTATCCCTGGGACGTCGGATACTCCTTCTACGCCTGGGGCATGGCGGTGCTGCGTCTGGCGCTGGCGAACCTCCCGGCCCTGCTGGCCCTGTTCTGGCTGTGCTGGCTGATTTACAACGACCACCGTTACAACCCCAAGGAGGCCCGGAGGTCCCTCCTGGGCCCCTTTCTGCGGGGCCTCCGCGCCCGGGACCTGAAACGCCCCGTTGAAAAGCGCCTGAGCCGCCGGGCGGCGTTGACGGCCCTGGCGGCGGCGGTCCTCTGTGGAGAGGTCGTGTCCATCCTGATCAACATGACCCTGATCGGCTACCCCTCCTGGATTCTCTGGACCGCCTATCTCCTGCCGGTCCTGCTGATGGTGTGGGCGGCCGCCGCCCTGCTCCGCCGGGAGCTGAGCCTTTCCAAGGACCTGGGCCGCCTGGCGGACCAGGTGGAGGCCGTCCGGGCCGGGGACCTGCGCACGCCCCTCCGCCTTCCGGAGGACGCGGACCTCCGCCAAACGGCGGAATCCCTCAACGACATCCAGGCCGGGATGCGAGCCGCCCTGGAGGAGCAGACCCGCAGCGAGCGGATGAAGGTGGAGCTGGTCAGCAACGTCTCCCACGACCTGAAGACCCCCCTGACCTCCATCCTCTCCTACGCGGGGCTCCTCCGCCAGGAGGAGGGCCTGCCCCCGGCGGCGATGGACTACGCCCGCATCATCGACGAGAAGGCCCAGCGGCTCAAGGGCATGGTGGAGGACGTCTTCGAGGTCAGCAAGGCGGCGGCGGACCAGCTCCCCGTCCACCTGGAGCGGCTGGACCTCAACAAGCTCCTGCGCCAGACCCTGGCCGACATGGACGGGCCCATCCGGGGCAGCGCCCTGACCTTCAAGGTCGACCTGCCGGAACAGGCGGTGACGATCACCGCCGACGGGCGGCGGCTGTACCGGGTCTTCCAGAACCTGATCGACAACGCCCTGCGCTACGCCCTGGAGGGCAGCCGGGTGTACCTCTCCCTGAAAACGGCGGAGGGGACCGCCGAGGCGTCCGTCCGGAACACCAGCCGGACGGAGCTGGCGGAGGGGGTGGACTTCACCGCCCGCTTCGTCCGGGGCGACGCCAGCCGCACCGACGGCGGCAGCGGCCTGGGCCTGAGCATCGCCAAGAGCTTCACGGAAGCCTGCGGCGGGAGCTTCCGGGTGGAGACCGTGGCGGACCTGTTCACGGCGGTGGTGACCTTCCCCACGGAGGAGGCGTGACGATGCTTGGAAAGGAGGCTGTCAAGCTCATGTTTGCGAAACGGCTCCCGGCGGTGCTCTGCGGGGCGCTGCTGGCGGGATACCTGGCCGGGTGCGGCCTTTCGGCGGAGGTCCGGGGCCCCAGCGGGCCCCGGACGGCGGAGGGCTCCCCGGAGGTCACGGCCGTATCCCTTGCGGTATCCTCCGGGGACAGCGGAGAGGAGGAGGCCGGTCCCGCGGGACGCTTCCGGCCCTACGAGCCCTTCGGCCTGCTCTACGACGCGGAGGAAAACGAGCTGCGGTTCGGCGGCGAACGGGTGCGGTGGTTCGAGGACTATTACCCCCTGTCGGGAGACGGCGCACAGGCCGGGAACGACTTCTTCGACGAAGACGGGACCGTGGACGTGCACGCCGTCCGGGACCGGAGCAGACTCATCCGCCGCGCCGACGGGTCCTATGATCCCGGCGGGATCCTGACCGGGGTGGAGGCATTCTCCGAGGAAGCCTTCGCCGCCCGGGACGTCCAGGCGCTGCGAGATCCCGCGCCCGCCACCGCCGTGGCCGGCGGCGGGGAGTGGTCCCAGGCGGAGCTGGAGGCGATCGCCGAGGGATACGCTCCCTTCGGCATCACCTATGACGCCGGAGAGGACCAGTGGTATTACAACGGGGAAGCGGTGTGCTCCATCCGGGACGTCTTGATCTCCAACGGGGAGAGCCCGACCGGCGGACGGTTCCATGGCACCATCCGGACCCTGTCCAGCGAAAGGGGCTCCGTCCGCATCGAGACCGTCCGCGACTTCACGCGTCCGGATGCCCAGGGATACGGGACCCTGACCGGCGTGAACGCGGCGGGAGCTCCCTGATCCTGGAGGGGAGGGCGGGGCCGCACCGGCCGGAAACGGGAGGGGCCCCTGCGCCCCTCCCGGCCTGCCGGATCGCTCTTGCAGCACTTTGAAAACTACGGGAGGTATCCCTCCCGTAGTTTTATACTCTTCGTATCTCGTTTTCCGGGCAGTACAGCACCTGGACCCCGCAGTCGTCCCGCAGGTGCTCCCGCCGGACGCTCTCCGCCAGGATCAGCCCCGCCAGGTCCTGGGGGTCGTCCCCGGTCCAGCCCGCCAGCAGGTCCAGCAGCCACTCGTCCGCCGCCGGGTCCGCCACGCCGTCGCTGACCATGACGGCGAAGCCCCCGGGGGCCAGCGGGGCCCGCGTCACGTCCGGCGGCGCGCCCTGGAGCCCCACCGGGAGGCTGGCCCCCGTGACCCGCCGGACCACGCCGCCCCGCTTCAGATAGCTGGGCGCGGCCCCGAACTTGTAGAACGCCGCCTCCCGCGCCCCCGGATCGTAGACGCACAGGTCCACGGTGGTGAAGCTGCCGGTGTCCGCCCCCCGGAGGGACATGGCGGAGTTCAGGGTCTTCAGCGCCGCCTCCGGGGCCACGCCCGCCTCCAGGAACTGCTGGAGCAGGCGGCAGATCAGGGCGGACTCCTTCCGGGCGCCCTCCCCGCTGCCCATGCCGTCCGCCAGCACCAGGCACCACAGCCCCCGGTCCGTGCGGAAGGACGCCACAGTGTCCCCGCAGACCGTCTCCCCCTCCTTGGGCCGGAGGGCCGCGCCGATCCGGCAGGGCTTGTCCGCCCCCATGACGGGGGCGGCGGCCTCCAGCCCGGCGGCGGTGGCGGTGAGGAGCTCGGAGAGCTGGGCGTACTGCCCCCGGGCGCTGCGGCGGGTCTCCTCCAGCTGCCGCCGGTACTGCCGCCGGAGGAGGAAGGCCGACAGCTCCCCGTTGATGGCGTTCAGCAGGTCCGGCAGGTGGATGCACCGCCCGGTGAAGTAGTCCGGGAAGTCCTTCGCCAGGGCCCGGCCCCGCTCCAGGAGGTAGGGCGTGGCGTCGTTCATGGCGTTGAAGGTGCCGGTGTAGTCCTTCTGCCAGCAGAGGTCGCAGAGGGAGCAGCCCCGGCAGACCTTCTCCGCCGAGCGGTCGAAGACGATGGCGGGGTTCTCGTCGGTGCTGGGCGGCGCGGCGCGGCCCATGCTGTCGTAAAGGTCCCGGAGCGCCGCCGCCGCGCCCTCCAGACGTTTCCGCCAGGGGGCGGGGGGATCCTTCCGCCCCTCCCGGACGGGCGGGGGGACGGCGGGCTTGACCCGCTTCCCCGTCACCAGCCGCCCCGGCAGGGCCAGGAACGCCGCCAGCCCCGCCGCCGTCTCGGCCAGCAGGGGCAGGGGCCGTCCCGCGGCCAGGGCCGCCGCGCCCACGGCGGCCAGGAAGGCCAGCGCCGCCCCGGTCCGCCGCCGCCCCTGGCGGCTCCCCGCCGCCAGGCCCGCCAGGCCAAAGGCGGACGTGAGGCCCAAGCGGCTCCCACACAGCTCCGCGGTCAGCCCCAGGCCCAGGCCGAAGGCCGCCCCGGCGGCGGGGCCCCGGTCATAAGCCGCCAGGGCCACCAGCAGGCACAGCGCCGCCCGGGCGGGGGAGAAGCCCAGGAACTCCACGTCCTCCACCGCCGCCAGCAGCGCCCCCGCCAGGAAGATCATCCCCCCCGCCAGGCCCGGGCGGCTGTCGCCCCCGCCCCGCAGGAGCGGGTGGAATAGCAGGACCGAGGCCCCCAGCAGCCCCGCCGCGGCCAGGCACTCCTCCAGTCGGGCCAGGGGGGAGAGGGACTGCACGATGTAGATGCCCTCCACCGTCACGAAGAGCCCCACCGCCGTCAGCGCGGCGTTCCTGGGCTTCCCCAGCAGCCAGGTCCCCGCCAGGGCGGTGGAGGCGGTGACCAGCAGCACCGCCACGGCCAGGAAGGGCAGGGCGTCGGCGAAGTCCAGGAACAGCGCCGCGCCTACCACGGCCCCGGCCAGGGCCGCGCCGCCCTCCAGCCCCGGCCCCGCCGACGCGATCCAGCCCAGGGCGAAAGGCGCGCCCCCTCCCGGGGTCTGGCTGGCGGTCAGCGCCGCCGCCAGGAAGAAGCGGATCCCCAGCGTCAGCATCCGCCCCGCCCGCTCCCGTTCCAATGTCAGTTGACCGTGTGCCACAGCCTGTCCCTCCCGAAGTGGTGATTTTTTCCTATTGTACCGTCGGGGCGGGGCAAAACACGTCGGGAAACGTTACGGGGCGGTTTTCCCGCAAAAAAACCGGCCCTCACAAGAGGGCCGCAGGCTGCCGGGAACGCCTCCCCGACAGCCTGTGCAAGTTTTCAGGACGTTGGGGACGTCCTGGAACCGTATGATCGCAAACGAAAGGGACCCTTCCCGGGTCCCTCTCGTAACGTCCTTCTCTCCCGTCGATGCAGTCCCCTCTACTTGTTCGACAGGCTGGGGCCGGCCATCCGGATCTCAGCTCGGCAGGGTCAGGTCCCCCTCCTTCACCCAGCCCGCTTTCCGGCAGAAGTGGTTGATGAGGGGACAGAGCACGGCGGGGAGCACGAAGGAGATCAGGATCAGCCCCGCCCAGTCCATGGCCCCGGGGACGATGGCCGCGGCCCCGTTGTTGACCACGGCCGCCTCGCTGGGGGCCACCCAGCCGGTCCACACGCCCAGCTGCCCGCACAGGCCGCAGGTGCCCATGCCGGAGTTGATGGCCGCGCCGTTCATCTCCAGCCGGAACAGGCACGTGGCGATGGGCCCGGTGATGGCGGAGGCCAGGGTGGGCGCGATCCAGATCCGGGGGTTCTTCACGATGTTGGGCATCTGCAGCATGGAGGTGCCCAGGCCCTGGCTCACCAGGCCGCCCCAGCCGTTCTCCCGGAAGCTCATGACGGCGAAGCCCACCATCTGGGCGCAGCAGCCCGCCACGGCGGCCCCTCCCGCCAGGCCCGTCAGCCCCAGCACGGAGCAGATCGCCGCGGAGGAGATGGGCAGGGTCAGCGCCACGCCCACCAGCACGGAGACCACGATGCCCATCAGGAAGGGCTGGAGCTCCGTGGCCCGCACGATGAGCTGGCCGAAAGCGCTGGCGGCGGCGGCGATGGGGGGCGCGACGATCCACGCCGCGCCGATGCCGATGAGGATGGTGACGATGGGGGTCACCAGGATGTCCACCTTGGTCTCTTTGCTGACGGCCTTGCCGAATTCCGCGGCGATGATGGCCACGAACAGCACCGCCAGGGGCCCGCCCGCGCCGCCCAGGGCGTTGCAGGCGTAGCCCACCGTGGCCAGGGAGAAGAGGACCATGGGCGGGGCCTGCAGGGCGTAGCCGATCGCCACGGCCATGGCCGAGCCGCTCATGAAGGAGGCCATGCCGCCGACGGTATAGCCCACATCATTGATCGTGACGATCTTGGCGGTGAGGGGCCCGATGTGGAACTGGGTCCCGAGGGTGTTGAGGATCGTGCCGATCAGCAGGGAGCAGAACAGGCCCTGGGCCATCGCCCCCAGGGCGTCGATGCCGTACCGCCGGGCAGAGATCACGATGTTTTTACGTTTCAGGAACGTTTGGAGCTTTTCCATGGGAGCACCCGCCTCTTTCGTTTCATAGGACTTACAGGTGTCAAGACACCTGTAAGTCCTATCATACGCAGACGGGGGCCGTTTGTCAATAGGGGATCTTCATCCCGGCCGCTTGGGGTGGGTCTCCATCAGCCGGCCATAGCCGTCCGAGATGCCGGGCCAGTCGATCTTGCGCCACCAGCCCTCGAAGTAGTCCCCCCGGCGGTTCTGGTAATCCAGGTAATAGGCGTGCTCCCACACGTCGCACAGCAGCAGGGGGATCAGCGGGAGGGGCGTGTCCTGATTGGCGGTCTTGACCACGGAGAGCCGCCCGTCGTTGTCCGTCACCAGCCATGCCCAGCCGGAGCCGAACTGCCCCAGGGACGCGTCCTTCATGACGGACTTCAAGCGGTCCAGGTCCCCGAAGTCCCGCTTGATGGCGCTCTCCAGCGCCCCGGAGGGGGAGGAGACCGGGCCGGGGGCCATGGTCTTGAAATAGATGTCGTGGTTGTAGACGCCCCCGGCGTTGTTCCGCACGCCCTGGCGCACGTCCTCCGGCAGGCTGGGCCAGTCCCGGACCAGCAGGGCCAGCGGCCAGCTCTGGAGGTCCGGGTGCTTCTCCAGGAGCTTGTTCAGGTTGTCGATATAGGTCTGGAAGTGCTTATCGTGGTGGAAGTGCAGGGTCCGCTCGCCGATCTCCGGCAGCAGCGCGTCATAGCCGTAGGGCAGGGGCGGCAGGGTGAAGGGATAGTGTGTTTCCATAGGTGTCTCCTTTCTTGGATCTGGCTCCGTATAGTATATGTGGAGGGGCGGACCGTCATACAGGAAGAAGATCTTGTAAAATTTTCTGGAAAGTTTGTGACAAAAGCCGTCCCAAAAACGTCTATAATAGAAAGCGGCGGATGCCGCCCATCACCGAAAGGGAGAAGCGACGACATGAAACTGTTCATCTGGATGCTCTGCGGGGTCTTCTTCTCGGGGCTTTTGCTCGGGAGCCTCAGCGCCTGCGGAGCGGACCGATTTGGCGTGACGGTCATCACGACCGGCGGGCCGGAGACCGCCGCCTCCGCGGACACGGCGGAGCGGGAGGCTATCCCGGAGGAGGAGGCCGCCCCCGTGCCCGAGACCAAGGAGGAGGCCGCCCGGCTGGGCTACGGCAAGGCGCTGTGGGACATGTACCTCCAGGGCGTCCTCCCTTACGGCGGTCTGCTGGACTGGACCAGCACGGAGGAGGCCGCGAAAAACGAGTTCGCCCTGGCCGACGTGGACGGCGACGGGGAGGAGGAGCTCATCGTCTATTGGACGAACGCCTGCACGGCCGGGATGCAGGGGCTGGTCTACGGATACAACGACTGGTCCCGGCATCTCGAGCTCTCCGCATTCCCGGACCTGACCTTCTATGAGAACGGCACCGCTACGGCGGGCTGGTCCCACAGCCAGGGCTGGGCCGGGCGCTTCTGGCCCTTCGACCTCTATCAATACGCCCCGGAGACGGGGGAGTACCTGGAGGTGGGCGCCGTGGATGCCTGGGACCTCTCGGCCACCGAGGGGGACGAAGCCTTGTCCGCCGCCTTCCCCAGGGACGCGGACGCCGACGGAGACGGGCTGGTCTACTACATCCTCACCGGCGAGTGGTACCAGAACGACCGGGTAGCCCCCGACGGCCAGCTGGACGGGCGGCTCTGGGGCGTCGACCCGGTGGACGGGGCGGAGATGGAGGCATGGCTGAGCTCCTATACCGGCGGCACGGAGCCCCTGGAGCTGAGCTTCCGGCCCATGACGGAGGAGAACATCGCCGCCCTGGGCGAACCCAAGCCGGACTACCCCGCCCGGGTGCCCGTGGGCTGAGCCCCTTGCCCAGGCGGCGAAACTA
Source organism: uncultured Oscillibacter sp. (assembly GCF_910584465.1). Taxonomy (GTDB): domain Bacteria; phylum Bacillota; class Clostridia; order Oscillospirales; family Oscillospiraceae; genus Oscillibacter. Next base: position 1,397 of record NZ_CAJUBK010000019.1, on the reverse strand, counting down.
TGATACACTATCCCATACATACGATACAACAAGGAGGGACCCCCATGAAAAAACTGCTGCGCATCCTGCTGGCCCTGGCGGTCTGTTCCACCGCCCTGTGCCTCACCGCCGCCGCGAAGGCGGACGCCCCCGTCCCTGCCAAGGTCTGGGGCAAGGTCTCCCCCTGGGACGGCGACGCGATCTTGCTGAAAAACGACGGCAAAGACAGCCCCATGGACGAGGTGGTCTTACAGACCGGCGAGCGCACCTGCGCCGTGGACGCCGCCACGGGCCTGCCGCTGGACCTGGCGTCCGTCAAGGAGGGGGACACCCTCTATGCCTGGATCGGCCCCGCCGTCACCATGAGCCTGCCGCCCCACGCCGTCCCCATCGTCATCGTGGGCAACGTCCCGGAGGGGACCGCCGTGCCGGAGTACTATGCGCTCACAAGCGGCGGCTGGAAGGACCCGGCGGGCAGCGGCGAGATCGTCTTCTCCTACCGGGACGCGGAAGGGGCCTCCCAGGACCTGGCCGTCCCCCTGGACGCGCAGGTCTCCCCCTGGCTGACCCGGCAGATCGTCCGGCTGGACGACATCCGGCCCGGCTCTGAGATCCTGGTCTGGCGGGACGCCGGGGGCGCGGTGAGCAAGGTCCTGGTCTTCCCCTACGCCTACCGGGGCTACGCCGCCTGGAACACCGCCGGCGGCGGCGTGGTGAACGGCGAGGCGGTCTCCGTCCCCGGGAAGGTCCTGAAGGACGGGGAGACCGGGGAAAAGCGGATCTACCTGCCCCTCCGGGCCATGGCGGAAGCCGCCGGGTACAGCGTGAGCTGGGACAAGAATCGGGGCGCGGTGGTGTACGATGGGGACATCGATCTGGTCTTCTACGCCGTCCCCGGCGAGGAGGTCATCTTCCGGGACGGGGACGGCGGGGAGGCCGGCATCTCCGGGCCCTGCATCCTGGAAAACGGCGTGACCTACCTCCCGGCGGAGGACCTGTGCTATTGGCTGGATCTGTACTTCCATGCGGAGTGAATGATCTGTCGGATCTGCGGGCATCCTGTCTTCGAGGTGAGGACGATGAAACGGATGTCCCTGGATATCGAGATGCCCCTGGGCCTGGGCCTGGCCATGGCCCAGCATCCCGCCGCCATGGAGCGCTTCTCCAGCCTGTCGGAGGAGGAGCGGAGGGCCGTGGTGGAACAGGCCCGGAGCGCCCGCACGAAGCAGGAGATGCGGGCGTGTGTCGACGCTCTGCTGAAAAAGTAAAAAGTGAAAGGAGGCCCTCCGCCGCTGGCGGAGGGCCTCCGGCTGTCGAAAACGTCTTTTCGACAGCCGGAGCAAGTTTTCAGGGCTTTGAAAAAGTCCTGAAAACTTTTTTATCGAAAACGAAAGGGACCCTTCCTGGGTCCCTCTCGT
>NZ_CAJUBK010000018.1 GCF_910584465.1 uncultured Oscillibacter sp. | reverse complement strand
TCGCCGGTGTCCGGCTGGGAGATCAGCATGTCCTCCACCTTCACGCCCAGGGCGTGGGCATAGGTGGGATCCAGGGCGTGCTCCGCGTCCACGAAGGCCACTTCGCCGCCCCGCTTCTGGGCCTCGGCGACGACGTGGAGGGCCAGGGTGGTCTTGCCGGAGGACTCCGGCCCATAGATCTCGACGATCCGCCCCTTGGGCAGGCCCCCGATGCCCAGGGCCACGTCCAGGGCCAGGGATCCGGTGGGGATGACCTCCACGTTCATGGCGGTCCGGTCGCCCAGGCGCATGATGGAGCCCTTGCCGTACATCTTCTCGATCTGGCTCATGGCGCTGTCGATGGCTTTCTTCTTGTCCGCCGCCGGGGCCGCGGAGGGCAGGGGCGCTTTGTCTTTTGCCATGTGTATGTTCCTCCCGATACTTATATAGGTAGTCTATAAAATAGTCTCAATAAATGCCCGGGTCCCTGGGGATGATGACGGCGGCGACGATATAGGCAAGGACGCCGCTGCCGCCCATGGCGCAGAAGAGGACCCAGGCCAGCCGCACCAGAGTGGGGTCCAGGCCGAAGTACTGGGCGATGCCGCCGCACACGCCGTCCACCATCTTGCCTTGGTCGATCTTATAGAGCCGTTTTTCCATGATAGTCCTCCTGTTCAAATCTCTTGGCAGAGGGTGCCCAGCACCACTCTTGGGATCTTGTGGTGGTCCTTGACGACCTGCAGGTCGCCGAAGCCCTGGCCCCGCATGAGGCGCAGGACCCGGTCGGCCTGCCCGATGCCGACCTCGAGATACAGCCTCCCGCCGGGGACCAGGGCCTCCCGCCAGCTTTGGGTGATGGAGCGGTAGAAGTCCAGGCCGTCCGCCCCGCCGTCCAGGGCCAGATGGGGCTCGTAGTCCCGGACGGAGGGCTCCAGGCCGGCGATGTCAGCGGTGGGGATGTAGGGCGGGTTGCAGACGATGCAGTGGAACTCCCCCAGGGACCGGAGGGGCTTCTCCAGCGCGTCCGCCTGGATGGGGGACACCCGGGCGGAGAGGCCGCAGCGCCGGATGTTCTGGCGGCAGATCTTCAGGGCGCTGTCGTCGATCTCGCCCAGGGACACCCGGGCCTGGGGGGCCTGGGAGGCGATGGCGAGGCCGACGCACCCGCTCCCCGCGCACAGGTCCAGCACCCGGCACTCGCCCAGCGTCTGTATGTAGGCGATGGCCTGTTCGGCCAGCACCTCGGTGTCGGGGCGGGGGATCAGCACGTCCTGGGAGATGTCCAGGGGGAGGCCGTAGAACTCCCATTCGCCGATGAGGTAGGCCACCGGCTCCCCCGCCAGCCGCCGCTCCACCAGCCGCCGGACCTGGGCCTCCCGCTCGGGGGAGGCGTAGAGGCGGCTGTCGCGCTGGAGCTCCTCCCGGCTCTTGCCGGTGCCGAAGCAGACCAGCTCCCGGGCCTCCAGGGTCGCGGCCTCCACGCCGCTGCCCCGGAGGGTCTGGCGGACGTCCAGATACAGGTCGTTGTACGTGATCGCCAAGGGGAATCACCTCACCATTCGTCTTTTCCTTTTTCGGAGGGCAGCACCAGCTCCAGCGACCGGATGGCGCACTCGATCATGCCGTCGTCCGGCTCGTTGGTGGTGAAGTTCTGCATCCATAGGCCGGGGGCCGTCAGGACCTTGGCCAGGGCGCTCTCCTGGACGTGCCGCCCCACCCAGCGGTTGAACTCATAGGTCACGCCCACCACCAGCGGCAGCAGCAGCAGGTGCACCGCCGTGCGCAGCCAGGCGTTGGTGATGGGCCAGATGCCGAAGAAGATGCTGGAGAAGAGGATGGACACGCAGATGACCACGAACAGGAAGCTCGTCCCGCACCGGGGATGGTGCCGGGGCTGGATCCGGACGTTCTCCACCGTCAGCGGCAGCCCCGCCTCGTAGCAGAAGATGGTCTTGTGTTCCGCCCCGTGGTATTGGAAGACCCGGTAGATGTCCTTCTGCTTCGAGCAGGCGATGAGGTAGATCAGGAAGATGACCACCTTCAAAAGGCCCTCCACGAAGTTCCGCCCCCACAGGGGGAAGCCGGGGAAAAAGTGCAGGATGGCCCCCGTCAGGAGGGTGGGCAGCACCATGAAGAGGAACACGGACATGCCCACGCCCAGCACGACCGCCAGGGCCACCACGGCGCTCTCCAGCTTCTTGCTGGAGAGGTGCTTTTCCAGCCACAGCTCAAATTTGGAGGGCTGAGCGGCCTCGTCGTCGGGGTAGAAGTCGGCGGAGTACATCAGGGCCTTGACCCCGTTGACCATGGAGTCCAGGAAGTTCACGGTCCCCCGGATGAGGGGGAAGCCCAGGATGGGATAGCGGTCCTTGATGAAGCGGAGGTCCTCCACTTTCTCCACCAGGTCCCCCTCCTGGTCCCGGACCACGACGGCCTGTTTCTCCGGGCCCCGCATCAAAATGCCCTCGATGAGTGCCTGCCCGCCGATGCTGGTGCGGAAGGCGCAGGATCTTTTTTCTTCTGCCATGGAGTTTCCTTTCTATGCGTCGATCGCGTCGATATAGTATAGCACAGGGCGTCACAAAAAGCAAACGCCCGTTTGATTCTCACAGACACCGGCTTACCATTCGCCGAACGATCCATTGTGTGTCACACGATGGATCGTTCGGAAGGAGGGGCCAGGGGACCTGCGGTCCCCGGTTTTTCCGCCGGAGGCGGGAAAAGGATCAAAATCATTTTCCTGACGACATGCGCGTCAGGAAAATACCTCGACCCGCGCGCCCCGGGGGCGCGCACACCAGTGACCGAGTCACTGGTGTCAGGACGCACTCCGTTAGACACACCGCACCCCGTCCGCCCCCAGGTCCCCAACAGGACAGGGGGGATCTGAAGGGGGGACGCAGTCCCCTCTTTAAGTTAGGCCCGCACCGGGAGCTTGATCGTGACCACCGCGCCGCCGCCGTCGGCGTTGCCGATGGTGAAGGTGCCGCCGTGGAGGCCCACGATCTCGTCGCAGACCGCCAGGCCGATGCCGCTGCCCCGGGCCCTGGAGGTCCCCTTATAGAATTTCTGCTTCACGAAGGGCAGCTCCTGCTCCGGGATGCCAGGGCCGTAGTCCCGGACCCGGACCACCTGGACGCTCCCCTCCTGGTCGATGGAGGCGGTGATGCGCCGGCCCGCGCCGCCGTGCTTGGCGGCGTTGTCCAGCACGTTGCAGAAGACCTGCTTCAGCCGCTCCGAGTCCCCCCGGATCAGGGGCAGGTCCCCGTCGCCGGGGTGGTATTCCAGGGCGATGCCGTCCTGGCGGAACAGCTCCTGATAGGTGAAGATGGCGTCCTCCAGCTCCGCCTGGAGATCCACGTCCTCAATCTGGAGGGTGAAGCGGCCGTCCTCCATCTTGGAGAACTCCAGCAGCTCCTCCACCATGTTGGACAGGCGCCGGGACTCGTTGACGATGACCCGGATGCCCCGGCGGAGCTGCTCGGGATCGTCGGTGAGGTCGTCCTCCAGGATGGTCTCCCCCCAGCCGTTGATGGCCGTCAGGGGGGTGCGCAGCTCATGGGAGACGGAGGAGATGAACTCGCTCTTCATCTTCTCGTTCTGGCTGATCTTCAGGGACATGTCGTTGATGTTGTCCACCAGCTCCCCCAGCTCGTCGGAGTATTTGTTCTCGATGCGGGCGCCGTAGCTCCCGGCGGAGATGCGCTTGGCCGCCTCCGTCACCACCGCCACGGGCTCCACCACGTTGTTGATGAACAGCAGGTTGGAGAACACCACCAGCAGCATGCACAAAAGGGCGATGAGGAAGATCGCCAGCACCGCCGTCATCACCTGCCGGTCCACCGCCCGCAGGGAGGTCACCAGCCGCATGACGCCCACCACCCGGCCGTTGACGGTCAGGGGGCAGGACACCGCCAGGATCTCCTCCCCGGTCTCCAGGTCCCGGCCCTGATAGGGCGACGGCGCGGACTCGGTCCCCTGGAGGGCCCGGAGGATGTCGTCCGTCCCCGGGGAGGTGCCCGCCGTCAGGCCGGAGGTGGAGACCTGGATGCGCCCGCTGGAGCCGATGAACTGGAGCTCGATGCGGTTCTTGTCCTCGAAGCTCTCGGCGGACTGGACGGCCTTTTGGTAGTAGCTGCTGAAGCCGTTGTCCATGAAATACTCGTTGAAGGAGTTGGCCAGGGCCTGGGCGCGGGTCTCCAGGCCCTTTTGCATGGTGCCGTAGTAATAGTTGGACACGCCCGCGGAGAACAGCGTCACCACCAGCACCAGCAAGGCCGCGATGGGGAGGATGGAGTTGAAGATCCACCGCTGCCGCAGGCCCCGCAGGCGGAGGGAGCTCCACCGCTGTTCCTTTTCCATGATCGGGCCTTCCATCACAGCCCCCATTTATAGCCGTAGCCCCAGACCGTGGTGATATAGGCGGGGTTCTGCACGTTGTCCTCGATCTTCAGACGCAGGCGGCGGATGTTCACGTCCACGATCTTCAGCTCCCCGAAGTAGTCCCGGCCCCAGACCATGTCCAAGATCTCCTCCCGCGACAGGGCCTTGCCGGGGTTCTCCATGAAGACCCGCATGATGGAGTATTCCACCTGGGTCAGCTTGATCCGCTGGCCGTTCTTCTCCAGGGTCCGGTTCCGGGTGTTCAGCAGGAAGGGGGGCTGGCTCAGCTCCCCGGTGGCCTGGGGGAGGGGATCTTCGCCGCCGGAGCGGCGGACCAGGGCGTCCACCCGGGCGGTGAGCTCCGCCGGGGAGAAGGGCTTGGTCACATAGTCGTCGGCCCCGGTCATCAGGCCCGTCACCTTGTCCATCTCCTGGGACCGGGCGGTGAGCATGATGATGCCGATCCGGCTGTTGGTGGCCCGGATGCGGCGGCAGACCTCGAAGCCGTCGATGCCCGGGAGCATGATGTCCAGCAGGGCGACCCGCGCGTCCGGGTTCTCCTTCAGGAGCTCCATGGCCTGTTCGCCGCTCTCGGCCTCGATGACGTCATAGCCCGCCCGGCGCAGGTTGATGACGATGAAGCCGCGGATGCTGGCCTCGTCTTCTAAAACCAACACTTTTTTCATCGTGTCCATTCCTTTCGCTCTTACACTGGTATCCGCTGGTATCGTGGAGATGTCGGAAGGCCGGGGGACGGCCTTCGAAACGGGCGGAGCCCGCCGGCGCGCGGGATGGGCCGCGTTTTTGGACAGGGGATCCTCCGCCGGGGCGCGCATGCGCCCGCGTCAATTGTCTCCCGGGATCCACTCCCGGGCGATGAGGCTGAACGCCCCGCGGACCTCCTCCGCCGTCAGGGCATGGTCCCAGGGCGGGGTCTCCGGCAGCTCGGCGGTGAAGATGGCGGCGGGCTGGCGGCTGAGGGGGAAGCGGTTGCCCCGGGTGGCCCGGACCTCCCGGCCCGAGCCGGTGAGGGCGCTGATCCGCAGGATGGCCCCGCCCCGGCTGCCGTCCTCGTCCAGCGTGTAGAAGGTGACGCTGGACTCGCCGGAGACGCCGCTGCGCTCCGCCTCCACGTGGTCCACCCAGGCGTCGGGGACCTGGAGGTACCAGCCGTCCTCCACGCAGTGGTAGGTGCTGGTGACCCGCTCCCCGGTGCCGTCCAGACGGTAGGCCCGCCAGTCCACCCGGTGGAAGGGGGGCGACCCGTCGGGAGAGATGGGGATGGGGACCTCCGTCAGGCCGTCGCCGTTGATGTCCGAGGGATAGAGGCTGTAAAAGGGGGCGATCTCCCCGGAGACCCCCGTGGCCTCGGAAAGGACGATGTTGGTCAGTTCCCCGTTCCGCAGGGCCAGGATGTCCGTCACCGCGCCGGACTGCTCCGTCACGCCGGTGACGAACAGGGCGGGCTCGCCGCCCCGGAGCTTCCCGACGCTCAGGCGGCCCTGCTGGCTCAGCTCCGCCATGGTGACGGAGATGCGGGCCGGGGACAGGGGCACCAGGGTCCCGTCCAGCCAGTCGTAATGGTCGGCCACGCCCTCGCCCTCCTCGTCGGCGTGGAGGACCACCAGCTCCTGCAGGCCGTCGCTGTCCAGGTCCACACAGGCATAGCGGACGTAGCTGACGCTGCGGAGCAGCTCCGCCGGCCCGCCGGGGCCCAGGGCGTAGACCGACAGGGCCTGGAGCTCGGCGTTGACCCGCCAGCCCACGATCAGCTCCGTCTTCCCGTCGCCGTCCAGGTCGCTGTAGACCACGCTGTAGACGGAAGCGCCGCTGCCCTCGATGACGGCGGTCTGCCGGTAGCTGTCGCCGCGGACGGAGAAGATGTGGATCTTCAGGGGCCTCTCGTCCTCGGGCTTTCGGAAGAAGGCCACCGCCTCCTGGAGCCCGTCGCCGTCCAGGTCCGTCAGCTGGACGGGCTGGATGTTGGTGCCGGAGGCGGGCGCGGCGTATTCCGCGCCGTCTTCCAAGATCTCGTTGAGCTGGGCGTTCAGCTCCGTATATTTGGCGGGCAGCTCCGGCAGGGCGTAAAGCTCTTCCGGGTTGAACTCGAGCTGGATGCCGCCGCAGCCGCTGAGGGCCGCCGACAGCATCAGCGCCGCCGCCAGGGCCCGTATCTGTTTGCGCATGGCTCCGCCTCCTGTAGTACCGGGGTCCGGTGGGACTCTAATTCTAATATCATACCACGTTTTTCCCCGTTTGGGTAGCCCTTCTTAACTTGATTTTCCATGGCCTCTGGTATATGATAAAAAAAGAGATCGCAGCATCCCCCGTATCCGGGGGCAAGAAAGGGAGCGGCATCCTTGGACCAGCAGAGCACCGACCAGAAGCAGAGCCCGATCGAGCGGCTGGCGGCCTTCATCGTGGACAAACGGAAGGCATTCTACCTGCTGTACATCGGACTCGCCATTTTTTGCGTCTTCGCCAGCGGCTGGGTGGAGGTCAACGACGACCTCACCAGCTACCTCCCCGCCGAGACGGAGACCCGCCGGGGCCTCACCGTCATGGAGGAGGAGTTCGTCACCTTCGGCACCAACCGCGTCCTGGTGGACAACATCGACTACGCCCGGGCGGAGGCGCTGGCGGAGGAGCTGGAGGGCCTGGAGGGCGTTTCGGGCGTGGAGTTCGACGGCTCCGAAGAGCACTATGTCGACGGCGCGGCGCTGTTCTCCATCACCTACGGCGGCGCCGCCGGGGACCAGATCAGCCTGGACGCCCTGGAGCGGGTGAAGGAGGCCCTGACGGGCTATGACCTTTACATCACCGGGGACACGGGCAATTCCGCCTCCGCCAGCCTGGACGCGGAGATGCAGGTGGTCATGGTCATCGCGGTGGCCATCATCCTGCTGGTCCTGCTGTTCACCTCCCATACCTACATGGAGATCCCCGTCCTGCTGGCCACCTTCGGCATGGCGGCGCTTTTGAACAAGGGGACCAACTTCCTCTTCGGGGAGATCTCCTTCGTGTCCAACTCCGTGGCCGTGGTGCTGCAGCTGGCGCTGGCGATCGACTACGCCATCATCCTCTGCCACCGCTACACCGAGGAACGGGAGCACCAGCAGGCGCGGGAGGCCGTGGTCACCGCCCTGAGCAAGGCGATCCCCGAGATCGCGGGCAGCTCCCTGACCACGCTGTCGGGCCTGGGGGCCATGTGCTTCATGCGCTTCGGCATCGGCAAGGACCTGGGCGTCATCCTGATGAAGGCCATCGTGCTGAGCCTGCTGGCCGTCTTCACCCTGATGCCGGGGCTCCTCATGAGCTTCTCCAGCCTCATCGACCGGACCCACCACCGCAGCTTCGTCCCCAAGATCACGGCCTGGGGCCGCCTGGCCGTCAAGACCCGGTACATCATGCCGCCCATCTTCCTGGTCCTGCTGATCGGCGGCTTCGTCTTCTCCGGCCGCTGCCCCTACGTCTACGGGCAGACCACCCTGACCACCATGCGGCAGAACGAGTCTCAGATCGCCCAGCAGAAGGTGGACGGGACCTTCGGGGCCGTGAACACCATCGCGGTCATGGTCCCCGCCGGGGACTATGAGCGGGAGGGACGCCTCCTCCGGGACCTGGAGGAGATGCCCGAGATCGAGAGCGTGCTGGGCCTTGCCAACATCGAGGCCATGGACGGCTATGTCCTCACCGACAAGCTGACGCCCCGGCAGTTCGCCGAGCTGACGGACCTGGACGTGGAGGTGGCCCGGCTCCTCTACACGGCCTACGCCGTGAACCAGGAGAGCTATGGCCGGGTCGTGGCCGGGCTGGACAGCTACGGTGTGCCCCTGCTGGACATGTTCCTCTTCGTCTACGACCAGATGGAGGAGGGCTATGTCACCCTGGACGACGACATGACCTCGACCATCGAGGACCTGCACGCCCAGCTCACCGACGCCCAGCTCCAGCTGAAGGGCGGGGAGCACAGCCGCCTGGTGCTCCAGCTGGATCTGCCGGAGGAGAGCCCGGAGACCTTCGCCTTCCTGGACACCCTCCATGAGGCCGCCGGGCAGTATTACGACGACTTCCTCATCGTGGGCAACTCCACCAGCGACTTCGACCTCTCCAGCTCCTTCGAGAAGGACAACATCGTCATCGGGGTGCTGACCATCGTCTTCGTCATCCTGGTGCTGATGTTCACGTTCAAATCCTCCGGCCTGCCCGTGCTCTTGATCCTGGTCATCCAGGGGAGCGTCTGGATCAACTTCTCCTTCCCGTACCTGATGAAGGAGGACCTCTTCTTCCTCAGCTATCTGGTGGTCAGCTCCATCCAGATGGGCGCGAACATCGACTACGCCATCGTCATCGCCAACCGCTACACGGAGCTGAAGCAGGCGATGCCCCTGAAGGACGCCGTCATCGAGTCGCTGAACGAGGCGTTCCCCACCATCGTCACCTCCGGCACCATCCTGGCGGCGGCGGGGGCGCTGATCGGCGTCCTGTCCACCACGCCCTCCATCTCCTCCATCGGCGTATGCCTGGGCCGGGGCACGCTGATCTCCATCTTCCTGGTCCTGGGCATCCTGCCCCAGATCCTGCTTTTGGGGGACATCATCATCGAGAAGACCGCCTTCACCCTCAAGGCCCGCCTGCCCATCCAGAGCCGCAGCGGCATCCTGCGGCTGGACGGCCACGTCCGGGGCTACGTCTCGGGCATGGTGGACGCGGACTTCACCGGGCTGCTCCGCGGCACCATCAACGCCGCCATCGAGTCCGGGGCCGTCCAGGACGCCTCCGAGGCGCCGCCCGACGCCCCCGCGCTGCCGGACGGCGGGAAGGAGGAAGCATGATGGAACGACTGTTTGAACGATGCGCCTCCCTCCTGCTGGCCCTCTGCCTGCTGGCGGGCCCGGCGCTGTCTGCCGCCCGGGGGGCGGAGACCGAGATCTCCATCTCCTCCGTCGGCCAGCTGGAGGCGTTCGCGAGATCCTGCTCCCTGGACACCTGGTCCCGGGGCAAGACCGTCCGCCTGGCGGCGGACCTGGACCTGGGGGGACGGGAGTTCACCCCCATCCCCACCTTCGGCGGCACGTTCCTGGGGGAGGGGCACCAGATCTCCGGGCTCCGCATCACCGCCGCCGGGTCGGACATGGGCTTTTTCCGCTACCTCCAGGAGGGGGCGGTGGTCCGGGACCTGAGCGTCGCCGGCGTGGTGCGCCCCGGGGGCAGCGCGGCCCGCGTGGGCGGCATCGTGGGCGACAACGCCGGGGCCGTCCGGAACTGCGCGTTCCGCGGCTCCGTGGAGGGCAGGAGCGACGTGGGCGGCATCGCGGGATGGAACCGGGAGACCGGAGAGATCGCCCGGGCCCTCGTCTCCGGCTCCGTCACCGGGGAGGAGTCCACCGGCGGCACGGCGGGCCGGAACCTGGGCGCGCTGCTCCAGTGCGAGAACGGGGCCAAGGTCAACACCGCCGCGCCCGACGAGGACACCGGCATGGACGTGGAGGACCTGGCCCTCTCCCTGGAGGAGGCCCCCGGCGGGGACGGCGAGGGCGGCTTCCTGAAAAACCACAGCGACACCGGCGGCGTCGTGGGCTGGTCCAGCGGCATCGTCTACAGCTGCCGGAACACCGGGGCCGTGGGCTATCCCCATGTGGGCTACAACGTGGGCGGCATCGCCGGGCGGCAGGACGGCCACCTCTCCGGCTGCACCAACCGGGGCGAGGTCTATGGCCGGAAGGACGTGGGCGGCATCGTGGGCCAGGCGGAGCCGGACGTGGCCCTCTCCCCGGACAGCGGGGCCCTGGACCGCCTGCGCCGGGAGCTGGACGTCCTGGAAGACCTGATCGGCCGGACCCTGGACCGGGCCGGGGAGGACGGGGACGGCATCTCCGCCCGCCTCAGCGGCATCGGCCGCACCGCCGGCGAGGCCCGGGACCACACGGAGGACCTGCTGGACCACGTTTCCGACTTCGTGGACGGCAATGTCGGGTCCGTCAACAGCCTCAGCGCCGCGGTCACCAAGGCCCTGGACGACACGGTCCCCGCCCTGGAGGAGCTCTCCGATGTTTCCGGGCGGATGGAGGGCCTGGCCCGCCGGCTGGAGGATGCGCTGGACGCCCTGGGCGATGCGGCGGACGGGGGCGCGGACGTTTCCGCCGACGCCGGCCGCGCCGCCGGGATCTTCCGCCGGGCGGGGGAGGCCCTGTCGGCGGCGGTCGGGGACCTCCGGGCGGCGGCGGACGCCCTGCGCGGCGCCGTCGTGGTCCGGGATTCGGAGGCCGTGGAGGCCGCAGCGGCGGACCTGGCCAAGGCCCTGGAGGGGTTCGGCTCCGCCCTGGAACAGGCCGGGGCGGCGGCGGATGCGCTCCGGGAGGCCCTGGGGGCCTTCCCCGCCCTGGAGGACGTCCGGGAGGTCCTGCGCGGACAGATGATCCCGGCCCTCAAGGGCATGGGGGCGGCCCTCCGGCAGGCGGGCGCGGCCCTGAGGACCATCGGCGCGGATACCGGGCTGGACTGGGAGCAGGTCCGAGCCTCCCTGGATGAGGCGGGCACGGGCTTCCGGGGCCTCGGGGACGCCTCCCGGCGCCTGAACGAGGCCATCGGGGCCGTCCAGACCGCTCTGGACGGCCTGGGCGGGCTCTCGGGGGAGCTTGGCGGCGCGGTCCGGGAGCTGGCGGACGCCGCCTCCCTCGCCGCCCCCGTGGGCCGTGGGCTGGAGCGGGCCTTCGACATCCTGAGGGACGCCGTCCAGGGGCTGGCCGAGGACGGACCCACCCAGCTCACGCCCCTGGGCGAGGCCGCCCGGGACGCGGGCCGGGGCCTCTTCGACTCCCTCGCCGATCTCAGCCTGGAGCTGGAGGACCTCCACAGCGCGGTGGACCGGGCGGGGGACCGTTCCGCCTCCGACCTGCGGGCCATCAGCCGCCAGTTCAACACCGTCTCCCAGGTCCTGCTGGACGCCCTGGCGGACGTCCGGGACGGCGCGGACAGCGCCCCCCGGGAGATCCTGGAGGACACGTCCAACGAGGACATCGCCGCCACCCGCTTCGGCAAGGTGGAGAACTGCCGGAACGAGGCGGCGGTGGACGGCGACCGGAACGTGGGCGGCATCGTGGGGGCCATGTCCATCGAGTACGGCCTGGACCCCGAGGGCGACCTGGAGCTGTCCCTGGGCGGGACCTACGAGACCAAGGCCGTTTTGCAAAGCTGCGTCAACCACGGCGCCGTCACCGCCAAGAAGGACTGCGCGGGGGGCCTGGCGGGGCGGATGGACCTGGGCACCGCCCTGGGCTGTGAGGACTACGGTCCCGTCTCCAGCGCCAGCGGGAGCTATGTAGGCGGCGTGGCGGGCTTTTGCGACGGCGTGATCCGGGAGAGCTTCGCCAAGTGCGCCCTCTCCGGCGTGGACGACATCGGCGGCATCGCCGGATGGGTGGGCCGCGTGTGGGAGTGCCGGGCCATCGTCACCGTGCTGGAGGGCACGGAGCGGGTGGGGGCCATCGCCGGGAGCGGCGACCTGGAGGACATCCGGGACAACGCCTTCATCGACACCGGCGTGGCCGGGATCGACGGCGTGAGCTACGCCGGGATCGCCGAGCCCATGACCTTCGAGGTCCTGCGGGCCCTGCCGGACGTCCCGGCGGAGTTCGCCGCCTTTACCCTGACGCTGAAGGCGGACGGGGAGACCGTAAAGGAGATCCCCTTTACCTATGGCCAGGACCTGAGTAAGATCCAGCTTCCGCCGGTGCCGGAGCTGGAGGGCTTTTATGGCGTATGGCCGGAGTTCGACGTCTCCGGGCGGAACTCGGACATCATCCTGGAGGCGGTTTACGCTCCCTGGGTGACGCTGGTCGCCAGTGAGGAACGAGAGGGCCCCCTGGCCCTGGCTCTGGCGGAGGGGCGGTTTACGGAGGAGGCCGTGCTCCGCGTCCAGTCCCCCGCGCTGAACCCTGACGTGGAGACCGTGGGCGTCTGGTGGGAGGTCAGCCTGAGAGGCACGGACCTGGGCCCGGAGGACGCGGTGACCTTCCGCCTCCTGAACACCACCGGCGGAAAGGCTGAGGTCCGGGAATTCCGGGACGGCCGGGGCGAGACCCGCCTGGACGCGGAGGTGAACGGCAGTTACCTGATCGTCACCATCCAGGGGACCGCCGGGACCTTCCACATCGTCCCCGCCCAGGGGGACGGAGCGCTGTGGCTGGCGCTGGCCGCCGCCGTCCTGCTGGTCTTGCTGGCGGTCCTCCGGGTCCGGAAGCGGAAAAAGAAGGCGGCGGCGAAGGCCCCTGCCAAGGCCCCCGCCAAGGGATGACTGAATACGAAGAGGACTGCCGGCTTTCGACAGTCCTCTTCGTATCCGTATCCGCCGCGCGCTCCGGCGGTGCGTCACTCCCGGGGGCCGGGGAGGTACTCCTCCCCCGCCGGGATCATGGCGAGCTGCCCGGCGGACAGCTCCGTCAGCCGCCGGGCGAACGCCTCCGCCCCTGCGGGCGGGAAGGCCGTGTGGAGCGTCACGTCCGCCCCGTACTCCGCGTCCCGGAGGACGCCGCCCTGGGCCGCGGTCTCCAGCTTCAGCCGCTCGAACAGCGGGTAGGGACAGGGCACGTCCCACAGCGTCCAGCGGCTCACCCAGGCGGTGCCCGCCGCGTCCAGGGCGTCCCTGGCCCCCCGGCCGTAGGCGCGGCTCAGGCCCCCCGCCCCCAGCAGCACGCCGCCGAAATAGCGGGTCACCACGCAGCAGACGTTGGTGACCTCCTGGCGCTGGAAGACGTTCAGCATGGGCTGTCCGGCGGTGCCCTGGGGCTCACCGTCGTCGGAATAGCGGACCACGCCGCCCTCCCGGATGATGCAGCACCAGCAGTGGTGCCGGGCGTCGTAGTGCCGCCTGCGGACCTCCTCCAGGCGGGCGCGGGCCTCGGCCTCGGACTCCACCCGCCAGAGGTCCGTGATGAAGCGGGAGCGTTTTTCCGTGAACTCGGTCTCGGCATCCTGGAAGGGGACGCGGTAGCCCTCACTCATGCCCGGCCTCCTCTTCGGAAGGGGGCGGCAGCATCTCCCGGACGTCCGTCCGGCCGAGCAGATAGTCTGTGTTGACCTGGAAATGGTCCGCCAGGGCGATGATATTTTGGAAGCTGGGCAGATTCGTGCCCGCTTCAAAGCGCTGATAGTGACGGTCCGCAAGCCCAATCGCCGCCGCTGTTTGGATCTGCGTTTCCCCCTGCTCCTTTCGCAGAGCCTTGATCCTCTCTCGGAATTTCATAATACCCCCTTGACACGACATCTATTAAGCATTATAATCAGATAAACACGACAACTTTGTGGTATTTCAGAAAGGCGGTCCTTATGTCTGATTTCATGCTCTGGCTCTATGCCAACTACATCAAGCCCCAGTTAGGGGCCGCGCCCCTGGGGGCTTACGCTTACCCTATGGACGCTCTGCGCAACGTGCTCTGCGACGACGGGCGGCGGGACCTGGACAAGGCCCTGGAGTTCACGGCCATCCAGGCGTTCCTCCTGGGCCTGCGCACCGGGGAGGGGCTGGCCCTCAGCCGTCGATGAACGCCGCGACCCGCCCCAGGGCCCGGGGACCGCAGACCGCCGTCACGTCGATCGTCGCGCCGTAGTCCACCTTCTCCACCTTGGCCTCCTGATAGAGCATGTCCAGCAAGCCCCCCTGGTCGTAGGGCAGGCGGACCGTCACCCGGCGGGCGCCCTTGTCCAGCCGCCGGGCGATCGTCTCCAGCAGCTTGTCCACGCCCTCGCCGGTCCTGGCGGAGACGGCGCAGATGTCCTCCCCGTGGGGCATGATCTCCCCCGGGGGGAGCAGGTCGGACTTGTTGAACACGTCGATGCGGGGCAGCTCCCCCGCGCCCAGCTCTAAGATCAGGTCCTCCACCACCCGGGCCTGCTCCTGCCAGTCCGGGCTGGACACGTCCACCACGTGGAGCAGCAGATCGGCGTGCTCCAGCTCCTCCAGCGTGGCCTTGAACGCCTCCACCAGCTGGTGGGGGAGCTTGCGGATGAAGCCCACCGTGTCGCTGAGGACCACGTCCAGGGTGTCGTCCACCGCCAGCAGGCGGCTGGTGGTGTCCAGGGTGTCGAAGAGCCGGTCGTTGGCCGGGATGCCCGCCCCGGTGAGCCGGTTGAGCAGGGTGGACTTCCCGGCGTTCGTATAGCCCACCAGGGCCACCACGGGGATCTCGTTCTTCTGCCGCTGGCGGCGCTGGGTGCTCCGCACCCGGCGCACGTCCTCCAGGTCCTCCCGGAGCTTGTCGATCTTCCGGTGGATGTGCCGCCGGTCGGTCTCCAGCTGGGTCTCGCCGGGGCCCTTGGAGCCGATGGGCCCGCTGCCGCTGGTGCCCGCCTGGCGCTCCAGGTGGGTCCACATGCCGGTCAGGCGGGGCAGGAGGTATTGGTACTGGGCCAGCTCCACCTGGAGCCGCCCCTCCCGCGTCCTGGCCCGCTGGGCGAAGATGTCCAGGATCAGGGCGCAACGGTCCAGGACCTGGACGCCCAGGACCTCGGTCAGCACCCGGAGCTGGGAGGGGGAGAGGTCGTTGTCGAAGATGACCATGGTGGCCTCGGTGTTCTCGCAGTAGAGCTTCACCTCGGCGCACTTGCCCTCGCCGATGAAGGTCCGGGGGTCGGGGCTGTTCCGGTTCTGCAGGACGATGCCCACGGTCTCGCCCCCGGCGGTCTCCACCAGGGCGGAAAGTTCTTCCAGCGTGTCCTCGTCGGCGTTCTGATCCCGTTTCAGCACGGGGGAGTTCAGGCCCACGAGGACCACCTTGTCTCGGATCTTGTCTGTTTCTCGCATAGTTCTCCTTATCGTGTCATTTGGGGCCGGCGTCCCCGGCCGCTGAGCACCGTCCGGGCGGTCTCCTCCCCGCCCATCCGGCGCCCCCGGTCATGGACGCGGGTCCTTAGAGTACGCCTCCACGATCTGGCCGGTGTAGATCCGGTGCCAGCCGCCCTTGGCGCCGTAGGAGGGCAGGATGGCCTCCTCCCCGGCGGGCAGGACGGCGGCGGGGTCCATATCCTGGGCATAGAGCTTCTTGCACACCAGGACCAGCTCCGCCTCCTCGAAGAAGGGGGCGCCGCCCGCGCCGGTGCGGACCGTCAGGCCGCAGGCCGCGATCTTATCCATGTCCCGTCCGCTCTTGGTGCCGCAGACGGACATGGCCGTTTTCATGTCCGCGGGGAGGACGGAGACGGTGAAATAGTCGTTGTCCTCCATGAACCGATAGGTATAGCGCTCGGGCCGCACGTAGACCGTGCAGGTCTGGAGGCCCCAGAGGCGGCCCAGCTGGCACCAGCCGATGGTCATGGTGTTGCAGCGGTCCGCGGTCCCGGCGGTGAGGAGGGCGTTTTCCGCGCCGAAGGCCGGGAGGAGTTTGGGGGCGGTGGTCTTGGGGTCGGCAGGATGTAAGCTCATAGCGGAGGGCTCCTTTCGATCGTTTCAACTATCCCCAGTATATGCGTTTCCCGAAAAAACGCAATGGGGATCTTGGGATACACGCAGAAAAAGAGCGCACCGGACTACGGCGCGCTCTCCTCGATGTGACTGTGTCGGACTCATTTGTCCAGGCCGAACCTCTTGTTGAACTTCGCGACCCGGCCGCCGGTATCCACCAGCTTCTGCTTGCCGGTGAAGAAGGGGTGACACTTAGAGCAGACTTCCACCTTGATATCCTTCTTGGTAGAACCTGTCTCAATCACATTACCGCAGGCGCATGTAATCGTAGTCTGCTGATAATTGGGATGGATTCCTTCCTTCATTGCTCTGTTCACCCCTTTCTAAAACGGATTGCGCTATAACAGCATCTGTCAGTATAGCACGGCTGTTTTGGGATTGCAAGCATTTTCTTCGATCTGGGAGATTTATTTTTTGGACGGGCCCGCCGGATCAGCCCTGGGCCTTTCTCTGCGCCGCGGCCTCCTTCAGCGTGAGGCCCTCGGCCTCCCAGTCCGCCTCCAGGACGAGGTCCAGGGGGACGGAGATGTACAGGCTGTTGCCCGCCTGATACGCGCCGGAGGTGACGCCCACCACCCGTCCGTAGACGTTCAGCAGCGCGCCGCCGCTGCTCCCGTGGGAGATGTCGGCGGTGTTGATGATGCAGGGGACGGAGAAGCGGTCGGCATGGTGGTCCGTGGCGCTGATGATGCCCTGGCTGACGGCGGGGGTGATGCCCAGGGGCACGCCCAGGGTGTAGACGCAGTCGCCCCGGCGGAGGTCCGGCTCCCCGGCCAGCTCCAGATAGGAGAAGAGGGGGGCGGTGGTCTCCCCGTCCGCGGAGGTCTGGGAGATCTTCAGCAGGGCCAGGTCGGCGCCGTAGTCGTAGAAGAGGACCCGCTCCACCGGGAAGGTCTCCCCGGTGATCAGGGTGGCGGTGGCCAGGACGGCGCCGTCGATGGCGTGGCAGTTGGTGACGGCCAGCCCGTCGGCGGAGATGAAGAAGGCGCTCCCGCCGTTGCTGGCCTGGCCCAGGCGGTAGGCTCTCTCCGTGTAATAGATGTCCAGCCGGAAGACGGCGGCCATGTGGCGGTCGGCGATCTGCCGGGCGTTCAGCTCCTCCGGGAAGAGGTCCTGGATCTGCTCCGGGGCGCAGAGGCCCTCATCCGCCAGACGCCGGGCCAGGGGCCGGCCCTCCGCGTCGGGGAAGACCAGCGCGTCCCGGACGAGCTGGCACAGGCCGCCCAGGGTCAGCGTCTCGCCGTAGTCCCGGGCGGTCAGGGCGATCCGGCGGGCGAAGACGGCGGCGTCCTCCTCGGTGAAGCCCTCATAGCCCAGCTGCCGCAGGAGGCCGGCGCAGAACTCGGACGCGGGGATGGGGGCCCTCCGCCCGGCGCGGGCGATCCAGCCCTGGTCCGCGGCATGGTCGTAAGCGCCGGAGGGCAGATCCTCCTCGGTGAGCCCCTGGAGCCGGACCAGGACCTCCGCCGCCTGGTCCCGGCTGGCGGGAGCGGACAGCGCCTTCGCGGAGGGGACGCCGCCGATGAGCCCCAGGGCCGCCAGGACCTCCGCGGCCCGCTGGGATTCGCCCTCCAGGGCGGCAGCGGAGGGGACCGCGCCCAGGAGCAGGGTCAAGGCGCAGAGCAGGGAGAAAAGCCGTTTTTTCATTGAGAAGCCTCCATATAGGATGTCCGCATCATTGTAGCATGCCGGGACCTTCTTTGCAAGGGGCGGCGGGCTGGACAAACCGGGGAAAATCTGGTATGATCGAAGCGGCAGATCCCTCCCGCGGCATATGGATATGCCCGCTATCTCTATTTTGTAAAGGAGCAAGCTGAAATGGAACTGAAGGAGATCCTTGGAAAGTGCGACCATACCCTCCTGGCCCAGGGAGCCACCTGGGAGGAGATCCGCGCCCTCTGCGACGATGGGATCGAGTACGGCTGCGCCAGCGTCTGCATCCCCGCCAGCTACGTCAAGCAGGCCGCGGACTATGTGGGGGACAAGCTCACCATCTGCACCGTCATCGGCTTCCCCAACGGCTATGATACCACCGCGGCCAAGTGCTTCATGGCCTCGGACGCCGTGGACAACGGCGCGGGGGAAGTGGACATGGTGATCGACATCGGCTGGGTGAAGGACCGGAAGTGGGACGAGCTCCTGGCGGAGATCCGGGCCGTCAAGGCCTCCTGCAAGGGCAGGCTCCTGAAGGTCATCATCGAGTGCTGCCTCCTCACCGACGAGGAGAAGATCAAGATGTGTGAGATCGTCACCGCCTCCGGCGCGGACTATATCAAGACCTCCACCGGCTTCGGCGGCGGCGGGGCCACCCGGGAAGACGTGGCCCTCTTCGCCAAGCACGTGGGCCCCAACGTGAAGATCAAAGCCGCCGGCGGCATCGCCGATCTGAAGGACGCGGAGGACTTCATCCGCCTGGGCGCGTCCCGCCTGGGCACCAGCCGGGTGGTCAAGGCCGTGAAGGCGCAGGAGGGCTGACATGGGCACCCCCCACAACGAAGCCGCCAAGGGCGCCTTCGCCAAGACGGTCCTCATGCCCGGCGACCCCCTCCGGGCCAAGTTCATCGCCCAGACCTTCCTGGAGGACGCCAGGCTGGTGAACGACGTCCGGGGGATCCAGGGCTGGACGGGGACCTACAAGGGCGTCCCTGTGTCCGCCATGGCCTCCGGCATGGGCATCCCCAGCATCGGCATCTACTCCCACGAGCTCTTCCACGTCTATGACGTGGACAACATCATCCGGGTGGGCACCACCGGGGCCCTCAGCAGGAGGCTGAAGCTCCGGGACGTGGTCCTGGCCCAGGGGGCCTGTACGGATTCCAACTTCGCCCACCATCTGGGGCTCCCCGGCGTCTTCGCCCCCATCGCGGACTTCGGCCTGCTGGAGACCGCCGTGTCCGTGGCCCGGGGGATGGGCGTGGAGCCTCCCGTGGGGAACATCCTCAGCTCCGACGTGTTCTATTTCAAGCACGGCGGCGGCCTGGAGTGGTCCCCCATGGGGGTCCTGGCCATCGACATGGAGACGGCGGGCCTCTACACCACCGCCGCCGAGGCCGGCAAGCGGGCCCTGACGATCTGCACCGTCACGGACAACTTGGTCACCGGGGAGGAACTGCCCCCGGCGGACCGCCAGACGTCCCTGGTCCAGATGATGGAGATCGCCCTGGAGACCGCCGTCCGCATGGCGGAGCGGCAGGGCGCGTGAGGACCGCGGAGGCCCCTGGGGGCTCCCCCGGCGTTTTCCCCAAAAGGAAAACATTTTGTAAAATTGGTTGAAATCTCCCAGCGGACTTGCTATAATAAATGTGGCCCTGTGAGGCCGGCCTCTTTTTTGAAGAGGAAAAACGGAAGAAAGGTTGATCACATATGAAGAAGTTATTCGCGATCCTGCTGACTCTTGCGATGGTCCTGTCTCTGGCCGCCTGCGGCGGGAACGACTCCGGCGCTCCCTCCGACAGCGGCAGCGGCTCCGACAGCCAGCAGGGCGCCTCCCAGCCCGCCGACGACGGCGGCAGCGAGGGCGGCGGCAGCAGCATCCGGGTCGCCATGATCACCGACTACGGCGACATCACCGACCAGTCCTTCAACCAGACCACCTACGAGGCCAGCAAGGCCTGGTGCGGGGCCAACGGCGTGGACTTCACCTACTACAAGCCCGCCGGCGACTCCACGGCCGAGCGCGTGGCCATGGTGGAGAAGGCCGCCGACGAGGACTATAACGTCATCGTCATGCCCGGCTTCGCCTTCGGCGAGACCATCACCCAGGTGGCCGACACCTATCCCGAGATCAGCTTCATCGCCCTGGACGTCAGCGAGGGCGACGTGGGCGGCACCGTCCCCGAGAACGTCTACTGCGCCGTTTACAAGGAAGAGCTCTGCGGCTACATGGCCGGTTACGCCGCCGTGAAGCTGGGCTACAAGCACCTGGGCTACCTGGGCGGCATGGCCGTCCCCGCCGTGCAGCGCTTCGGCTACGGCTATGTCCAGGGCATCGACGCTGCCGCCGGTGAGCTGGGCCTGAGCGACGTGGTCGTGGAGTATGTCTACGGCAACCAGTTCTTCGGCGATCCCGACATCACCGCTTACACCGACAACTGGTACCAGAACCTGGGCGTGGAAGTGGTCTTCGCCTGCGGCGGCGGCATCTGCACCTCCGCCGGTGAGGCGGCCGCCAAGGTCCCCGGCACCAAGGTCATCGGCGTGGACGTGGACCAGAGCTTCAACCTGGACGCCGCCTACGGCGAGGGCGTGACCCTGACCTCCGCCATGAAGGGCCTGGCCGCCACGGTCAACCACATGCTGGACGAGGTGTCCGCGGGCAACTTCGCCGACTATGCCGGCAAGGCCGAGGCCCTGGGCCTGGTCTCCGGCGACGATCCCGACGCCAACTATGTCCTGCTCCCCATGGAGACCACCCAGTGGGGCGACGGCTTCTCTCAGGACGACTATAAGGCCCTGGTGAAGGATATGTTCGACGGCAAGATCACCGTGTCCGACGACATCTCCGCCATGCCCTCCGTCTCCAACATCAAGGTGAACGACCTGGGCAACATCAAGTAACGGACTTCCAAGCAGCAGCGAGGACGGGACCTGTTCCCGTCCTCGTTTTTTCGGCCGGAGGGGGCCCTGAGGTCGACCTTGTGGATATTTGCAAAAAATGCTTTGAATTCCACGCACGGATATGGTACAATGTACACGGATCGTCCCCTGCGTGAGATCCGAGGAAACAGAGAAGAAGGAGGAGGTCGTGAAATTGGAACAGAGCTATGCCATCGAGATGCTGAACATCACCAAACGCTTCCCGGGCATCATAGCCAACGACAATATCACCCTGCAGCTGAAAAAAGGCGAGATCCACGCCCTGCTGGGCGAGAACGGCGCCGGGAAGTCCACGCTGATGAGCGTGCTGTTCGGCCTGTATCAGCCGGAGGAGGGCGTCATCAAGAAAGAGGGCCGGGTGGTGTCCATCAAGGACCCCAATGACGCCAACGACCTTGGCATCGGCATGGTCCACCAGCACTTCAAGCTGGTCGAGTGCTTCACCGTCCTGGACAACATCATCATGGGCGTGGAGCCCTGTAAGCACGGCTTCCTCCAAAAAGCGGAGGCCCGGGAGAAGGTCGTCGCCCTCTCGGAGAAGTATGGGCTCCACGTGGATCCCGACGCCCTGGTGGAGGACATCACCGTGGGCATGCAGCAGCGCACGGAGATCTTGAAGATGCTCTACCGGGAGAACGAGATCTTGATCTTCGACGAGCCCACCGCCGTGCTGACCCCCCAGGAGATCGAGGAGCTCATGCAGATCATGAAGAACCTCTCCAAGGAGGGCAAGAGCATCCTCTTCATCTCCCATAAGCTCAACGAGATCATGGAAGTGGCGGACCGCTGCTCCGTGCTGCGCAAGGGCAAGTACATCGGCACCGTCGACATCGCGGACACCGACCCGGCCGAGCTGAGCCGCATGATGGTGGGCCGGGACGTCAGCTTTGCCGTGGAGAAGGCCCCCGCCAAGCCCGGCGAGGTCGTCCTGGACGTGAAGGGCATCACCGTCGCCTCGAAGCGCCACAACAACAACGCGGTGAAGGACGTCTCCTTCCAGGTCCGCCGGGGCGAGATCGTCTGCATCGCCGGCATCGACGGCAACGGCCAGACGGAGCTGGTCTACGGCATCTCCGGCCTGGAGCCGCTGAAGGGCGGCTCGCTGGTCCTGAACGGCCATGACATCACCAAGGCCCCCATCCGCAAGCGGAGCACCTCCGGCATGAGCCACATCCCCGAGGACCGGCACAAGCACGGCCTGGTCCTGGACTACAGCCTGGAGGACAACATGGTGCTCCAGCGGTATTTCGAGAGCCATTTCGTCTCCCCCGCGGGCTTCCTGAAGCGCAAGGCCATCCGGGAGTACGCCGTGGGCCTCATCGACCAGTATGACGTCCGCTCCGGCCAGGGCCCCGTGACGGCGGCCCGGAGCATGTCCGGCGGCAACCAGCAGAAGGCCATTATCGCCCGGGAGATCGACAAAGATCCGGAGCTGCTGATCGCCGTCCAGCCCACCCGCGGCCTGGACGTGGGCGCCATCGAGTACATACACAAGCAGATCGTGGCCCAGCGGGACGCCGGGAAGGGCGTGCTGCTGGTCAGCCTGGAGCTGGACGAGGTCATGAACGTATCCGACCGCATCCTCGTCATGTACGAGGGGGAGATCGTGGGCGAGTTCGATCCCAAGGCCGTCACGGTGGAAGAGCTGGGCCTCTACATGGCCGGCGCGAAAAGGAAGGGGGCGTGAGGGATGAAGAAGGAAAAGGACTCCCTGCTGCGCAACAGCGCGGTGCAGACCCTGCTGGCGTCTTTGCTGTGCATCCTCATCGGCCTGCTGCTGGGGTACGTGATCTTGCTGATCATCAACCCCGCCGGGGCCAACGGGGCCATCCTGGCCATCGTGGAGAACTTCATGACCTACTCCAAGTCCACCGCCCAGCTGCGCTATTTCGGCAGCACCCTGGTGAAGACCGCCCCCCTGCTGATGTGCAGTTTGTCGGTGCTCTTCGCCTATAAGGTGGGCCTGTTCAACATCGGCGCGGCGGGCCAGTATGTGGTCGGCACCGGCGCGTGCCTCTACTGCGCCCTGGGGCTGAAGCTCCCCTGGTTTTTGTGCCTGATCGCCGCCATCCTCGCCGGGGCCGCCCTGGGCGCCGTCTCCGGCGTGCTGAAAGCCTACTGCAACGTCAACGAGGTCATCTCCTGCATCATGCTGAACTGGATCAGCCTCTACAGCGTGAACATGCTGCTGACCCAGGTGAAGGAGGAGACCAGCCCCTATACCTTCACCCTGGCCAGCACCAACGAGGGGGCCATCCTCCCCTCCCTGGGGCTGGGGGCCCTGTTCAGCAAGAACCAGTACGTGGGCCTGGCGATCCCCCTGGCGGTCATCGTGGCCGTGCTGGTGTGGGTCCTGCTGGAGAAGACCAAGCTGGGCTATGAGCTGCGGGCCACGGGCTGCAACAAGTTCGCCGCCAAGTACTGCGGCATGCGGGAGCAGAAGAACCTGATCCTCACCATGGCCATCGCCGGAGGGCTGGCCGGTATGGGCGCGGCCATGCTGTTCCTCACCGGGTTCGAGCAGTGGCAGTGCACCCAGTCCGCCGTCCCCGCCATGGGCTTCAACGGCATCGCCGCCGCTTTCCTGGGCGGACTGGATCCCATCGGCGCGATCTTCTCCTCCTACTTCATCCAGCACATCACCAACGGCGGCGCGTACGTGGATAAGACCATGTACTCCTCCCAGATCTCCGACCTCATCTCCGCCATGATCATCTATCTCTGCGCCTTCGTCCTCTTCTTCCGGACGGCGATGAACCGCTGGCTGGACCGCCGGGACGAGAAGAAGGCCGCTGAGAAAGGAGGCGACGGGAAATGATCCTTCTGCTGCAATACACGCTGATCTTCGCGTCGGTGCTGCTGCTGGTGGCCCTGGGCGGCTGCTTCTCCGAGCATTCCGGCGTCATCAACATCGGCCTGGAGGGCATCATGGTCATGGGCGCCCTGGGCGGCGCGCTGATGATGAAGTTCCTCCCCGAGACCACCCCCGCCGCCGGCATGATCTTGCTGGTGGTGCTGGCGGCCGTCGGGCTGGGCGTGATCTACTCGCTGCTGCTGGCGGTGGCGGCGATTAACTTCAAGGCGGACCAGACCCTGGTGGGCACCGCCATGAACCTGCTGGGCACCGCGGCGGCCACGGTCTTCGTCAAGGCCATGAACACCGCCGAGAGCGTGGACAATGTGTCCTCTACCATCCAGTACATCAGCGCGAAGAAGGCGTTCCTGGTGAACATCGGGAGCTTCGAGTTCAACTGGTTCATGCTGCTGGCCCTGCTGGCGCTGGTCGGGTCCTATGTGTCCTTGTACAAGACCCGCTTCGGCCTGCGGCTCATGGCCTGCGGCGAGCATCCCCAGGCGGCGGACAGCGTGGGCATCAACGTCTATAAGATGCGCTACGCCGGCGTGCTGATCTCCGGCATGCTGGGCGGCCTGGGCGGCATCGTGTACGTCACCGCCGGCGTCAGCGAGTGGAAGTTCGAGAACGGCGTGGCGGGCTTCGGCTTCCTGGCCCTGGCCGTCATGATCTTCGGCCAGTGGAAGCCCAGCCGCATCGCCCTGGCGGCGCTGCTGTTCGGGTTCTGCCGGGCGCTGGGCAATGTGTATTCCGGCTTCAGCTTCCTCCAGGCGCTGGAGCTCCCCGCCTCGGTGTACAACATGCTCCCCTACATCATCTCCCTGGTGGTGCTGGCCTTCACGTCCAAGAAGTCCAGGGCCCCCAAGGCGGAGGGCATCCCCTACGACAAGGGGCAGCGGTGAGTACGGAACGTAGTATTTTGTCGGATCTATACGATGAGCACAGGAAAAGGTCCCCTGCCCGCGGGCAGGGGGCCTTTCCTGCCGAAAGGCCCCGTTCGGCAGGCTGAGGGAGTTCCCGGGACTTTTGAAAGCCCCGGAGACCGACGATCCCAATGGCGCGGGCGGCCGGGGAGGAGGTCCCGCACGCCCTCTTCCCGCCGGATACGGCTCCCGCATCCACCGTCATAGGGAAGGTCCCCTGCCTGCGGGCGGGGGACCTCAGCCTGTCGAAAAAGGAGAGGGAACGACATCGACGGGAAGGAAGAGAGTTACGAGAGGGACCCAGGAAGGGTCCCTTTCGTTTTCGATAAATAAGTTTTCAGAACTTTTTTAAAAGTTCTGAAAACTTGCTGAGGCCGTCGAAAAGACTTTTCGACGGCCTGAGGTCCCCTGCCCGCGGGCAGGGGACCTTCTCATCGGAGCATCAAAACAGATAACAGCTGACTGCCGCCGCCAGCCCTCCGGCCAGGAGGCCCTGGAGGATCTTCCCTTTGACGCAGTTCCGCAGCCGCAGGCCGCTGCCGTCCAGCACCGCCGCCGTTTGGCACAGGATGGAGGCCCCGCCCCAGCCCGCGCAGGCGGAGGCCAGGACGAAGCCCAGCCGGTCCGCCGTCAGCAGAGGCGTCAGGGAGAAGAGCTCCAGGAGGCCCACCAGCCCCGCCCCCAGCGGTCCGCCGAGCCCCGCGAGGGGGCTTGCCAGCACGTAGAAGAAGATGACGAAGCCGCAGACGGAGATCATGTTCCCGCAGGCGCTCCGGACGCCCTCCACGAAGGCGGAGGCGAAGGTGGTATCCTGACAAGGGACTGCCCTTGGCACCCGCCTCCGCACAGGGGCCCCGGCGTCCCCCCGGAAGAAAAACCCCGTCAGCAGGGCCGACAGCACGTGGATGAGCCATAGATACACCCCCGTCCGGGGACTGCCGAAGACCCCTTCCCCCAGGACGCCGATCAGGAACACCGGGTTGGAGTTGTTGCAAAAGCCCAGGAGGCGCTCCGCCTCCTCCGCGGTGAGGAGGCCCTTCTCGTAGAGCTCTGCCGCCGTCCGGGCCCCGATGGGATAGCCCCCCACCAGGCCCAGCAGCAGGGCGGATCCGGCGGGGCCGGGCAGGCGGTATAGGCTCATCAGCCCCGCCAGGCGGGGCGCGGCCCATCCCCCGAAGCCCATGGAGACCAGCATAGTGGACACCGCCATGAAGGGGAACAGGGCGGGGACCGCCGACCGGCCGCAGAGGGCCAGCCCCGCCGCCGCCGCCTCCCGGACCCGGGCCGCGTCCGCCAGGAACCAGATCAAAAGTCCGCAGAGGACCAGGCACAGGTCCGTCCGCCAGCGCCGTTTCATAAGCCTCACCCCGGTCATCCCTATGCGGCGGGAGGAGGGAACATGCCAGGGCTTGTTTGGGGACCGCAGGCGGGACAAGCAGGATTTTGGACGCCGCTGCATAGGCTTAGAGCGAGGTGAGACATTATGGAACGGAATCGACGGGACCGGGACGGCGGCGTCCTGGGCACGGTGGCGGAGCTGTTCGACCTGCCGGCGGACATCGTGGCGGGCCTGCCCCGGCTGGAGATGGTGGGGGGCCGCCAGCTGTACCTGGAGCACCACACCGGCCTTTTGGCCTATACGGAAGAGCAGATCGACGCCAATACCTCCGCCGGGGTCCTCCGGGTGAAGGGGCGGAGGCTGACCCTGCTGGCCATGACGGCGGGCGAGCTGCGGATCGGCGGGGAGATCTGGTCCGTGGAATGGGTGGCGCCATGCTGAACGGGATGGTCAACCGCCTCCGGGGCCAGGTCCGGGTCCGGGCGGAGTGCGCGTTCCCCGAGCGGGTGCTGAACCTCTGCGGGGCCCAGGACCTGGCCTTCTGGGACCTGGAATGGGAGTCCCCCACGGCCTTCACCTGCCGCCTGTCCCGGAGGGATTGGAAGAAGCTCCGGGAGGTGGGGAAGAACCTGGACTGCACCTTCGACCTGGTGGGCCTGGAGGGCGCGCCGTACTTCCTCCTGCGTTTCCGCCACCGCCAGGCGCTGGTGGTGGGGATGGTGGGCTGCGCCTTGGCGCTGTTCCTGGGGTCCTTCTTCATCTGGGACCTCCGGGTGGAGGGCAACGAGACCGTCCCCACGGAGGAGATCTTGCGGGCCCTGGAGAAGAACGGCGTGGGGCTGGGGACCTTCGGGCTGTCCCTGGACGGGGAGGACATCCGGAACCACGTGCTCCTGGACGTGCCGAAGCTGAGCTGGATCGCCGTCAACGTCTCGGGCTGCCGGGCGAACGTCCAGGTCCGGGAGCGGGAGCCGGAGCCGGTGAGGATCGACCGGCGGGAGCCGTGCAACCTGGTGGCCCGGCGGGCGGGGCTGGTGAAGAAGATCCAGACCATCGGGGGCGTGGCCTGCGTGGTCCCGGGCAGCGCCGTGACGGAGGGGCAGATCCTGATCTCCGGCGTGGAGGACACGGACACCGTGGGCGCCCGGGTCCTGGCGGGCATGGGGAAGGTGGAGGCCCGGACGTGGTACGACCTGACGGTCTCCATGCCCCTGACGGCCATGGAGAAACGCTGGACCGGCGAGGAGAAGACCGGCGTGTCCCTGGTCTTTGGGACCCGGCGCATAAAATTCTTTTCAAACAGTAGCATCGAAGGGGCAAACTATGATAAAATGACCAAGAGATACCCCTGGGTCCTCTTCGGCGTGCCCCTGCCGGTGACGCTGGTGGTGGAGGGGTGGCGGTTTTACGAGCCCGTCCCCGCGCCCCAAGACGCCGCCCGGGCGGAGGAGGCCGCCGAGGCCATCCTGACGGCGCAGCTCCGGGAACTGGTGGAGCCCTACGGCGAGGTGAAGTCCACGCTGTGCTCCTCCCGCCAGAGGGGAGACGCGCTGATCGTCACGCTGTCGGCGGAGTGCCTGGAGGAGATCGGGGAGTCGGTGCCCATCTACACCGAGGGCGCGGCAGGAGCGTGAACGGCCTGCCGGCCGCGCGGCTCCCGGACGCCATGGGGGCGCTTGGGACCGGCAGGCGCCGGGGAGCGGGCGAGAGTTCTTGGAGTCCTCCCCTTCCGGGGGAGGACGGAGGAGTGGAAAGATTTGGAACAAAAGATCAGCATCGAGCGGCTGGAACAGGCCATCAACATCTTTGGATCGTTCGACGAGAACATCCGCCTGCTGGAACAGGAGTTCTCCGTCACCGTCGTCAACCGGGACAGCGAGCTCCGGGTGGAGGGCGAGGCGGAGGACGTCATGATGGCCTGCAAGGCCGTCCAGGCCCTGCTGACCCTCTCCAGCCGGGGGGAGGCCATCGGGGAGCAGAACGTCCGCTATGTCATCAGCATGGTCCGGGCGGGGAAGGAGGAGAAGATCGCCGAGCTTGCCGGCGACGTGCTCTGCATCTCCGCCAAGGGACGGCCCATCAAGCCCAAGACCATCGGCCAGAAGGACTACATCGCCTCCGTGCTGAAGAACACCGTCACCATCGGCGTGGGCCCGGCGGGCACCGGCAAGACCTATCTCGCCGTGGCCGCCGCCGTCCAGGCGTTCCGGGATAAGCAGGTGAACCGCATCATCCTCACCCGCCCCGCCGTGGAGGCCGGGGAGCGCCTGGGCTTCCTGCCCGGCGACCTCCAGTCCAAGGTGGACCCCTACCTCCGGCCGCTGTATGACGCGCTCTTCGACATGCTGGGGGCGGAGACCTACCAGAAGTACCTGGAGCGGGGGAGCATCGAGGTGGCCCCCCTGGCCTATATGCGGGGGAGGACCCTGGACGACAGCTTCATCATCCTGGACGAGGCCCAGAACACCAGCCGGGAGCAGATGAAGATGTTCCTGACCCGGCTGGGCTTCGGGTCCAAGATCGTCATCACCGGCGACGCGACCCAGATCGACCTGCCGGACGGGAAGACCTCCGGCCTCAGGGAGGCCATGCGGGTCCTGAAGAACGTGGAGGGCATCGGCATCTGCGAGCTGACCAATGCCGACGTGGTCCGCCACGTCATGGTCCAGCGCATCGTGCAGGCCTATGAGGACTACGAGAAGCGGGACGGGCGGAAGGACCAGGGGAAGGGGCGGCGGAGATGAAGCGGCATTATATCCCTGTCACCGCCGGCGTCCCCGGGGTGAGCGAGAGCCGGCGGGCCTTCCTCCGCAAGGTCATCCGCACGGCCCTGGCGGCGCAGGGGGTGGACTTCCCCTGTGAAGTGGACGTACTTGTCACCAGCGACGCGGAGATCCGCGCACTGAACCGGGAAGCCCGGCAGGTGGACAAGCCCACCGACGTGCTGAGCTTCCCGGCCTTCGACCTCCGGCCGGGGGAGCTGCCCGGGCCGGAGGACGCCGATCCGGGCACAGGGCTGGTGCCCCTGGGGGACATGATGATCTCGATGGAGCATGTGGCGGCCCAGGCGAAGGAGTACGGCCATTCGGCCCGCCGGGAGCTGGCGTACCTGACGGTCCACTCGGTCCTGCACCTGCTGGGATACGACCACCTGGACGAGGGGCCGATGAAGGCGCAGATGCGGGAGCGGGAGGAGGTCATCCTGGCGGAGCTGGGGATCGGGCGCTGAGCGTCAGGGGCGGAGAGGATCGGACAAGCCCTTCCCGGTGCGGAGGCCCAGGAGGAACGCGTGGACGGCGGTGAACTCCTGGGCCTTGGAGAAGCTGTCCGCGGTGGCGGAGGAGATCTCATCCTCCAGGAAGTAGAAGTCCGGTTTGTAGTCCCCCTGGGGGACCGTGTCCAGATAAGGCTTGATGTAGTTGGCATAGAGCCATTTCATGAAGTCGGACATAATTTCCTCCACTCATATAGACATTAACTTTGAGGTCCTATAATTAGGATAACACATAAAGCGTAATGTGTCAAGGGGGTCAACCATGGAAATTTTGATAAAAGAGAGATTGAAAGAGCTGCGGAAAGAGGAATGTGAAACACAGGTCCAAGTTGCCGAAGCGATCGGCATCACGGAGCAGCATTATCAAAAGCTGGAGTATGGGGCCAATTTGCCCAATTTGGAAAACGCGTGGAAGCTGGCGGACCACTTCGGGGTGAGCATCGACTATCTGGTAGGACGGTCCGAGGAGCGATGAGGCGGGAGGAGACGAGCCGCCGTGCCCGGCGGCTCCTGGGGCCTCGCGCCGTTTGACAAAAAGTGCCGCTTCTGGTAGGATGAGCTCCAGAAGGACGCTGTTACATAACAGGCGGTCGGCCACTCCCTGAGGAGGGGGGTGATGCGGATGTGGAGGAAACGGTCGTACTTGGTGCTCCGGTTCCTGGCGTGCCTGGCCTTTTGGACCTGGACGCTGACCACAAAAGCGTGCTGACTGCCCGGTGGCACGAGCAGTCAGCATAGGTTTCCTGTATTGACTTGTAAGGGCTGACCGCTGTGTGGCAGCGCCCTTCCATATCCATTATATCGAAACGGGCCGCTTTGTCAAGGGGGACGGGCCGGTATAACCGAATCCCCTCCTCCGGCATAAGCTGGACCGAGGTGATATCAATGCTGTTACTGCAAGACGGCGTCCTGGCCTTCCTGTCGGCCGTGGGCCTGACGACCATCGTCTGGGTCGTGGCCGGGACCCTGCTCCACCTGGGGGGCCGCCCGGCGATCCCGGGGCTGCTGCTGGTCCTCCCGCTGAGGGGCGAGGCCCTGGCCATGGAGGCCGACGTCCGGGAGCTCCGCCGGGTCCAGGGAGGGCTCCCAGGGGCGAAGATCGTCCTGGCGGACTGCGGCCTGACCCCGGAGGCCCGGACCCTGGCCCTCTACCTGGCCCAGCGGGAGAAGGACGCCTCCCTGGTCAGCGCCGGGGAGCTGGCCGCGGAGATTTGACTCCGCCAGGGAGACGAAAAAGAGAGGATATCCAAAATGGAAGGACAGATCTGCCGGGAGGGCACGGTACATAGCGTCATCTTTCAAAACGCCGAGAACGGTTACACGGTCCTCCGCCTCCTCACCGAGGAGGGGGAGGTCGTCACCGTGGTGGGGTGCATCCCCTGCGCGGCCCCCGGGGAACACCTGACCGTCAACGGCTCCTGGGAGCAGCATCCCCAGCATGGGGAGCAGCTCCGGGCGGAGGAGATCGAGCGGAGCCTGCCGGAGGACGAGGAGGAGATCGTCTCCTACCTGGCCTCCGGCGTCCTGAAGGGCGTGGGCCCCGCCACGGCGCGGAACATCGTGGACCGCTTCGGCCTGGAGACCTTCGACATCCTGGAGACCGCTCCGGAGCGGCTGACCACCCTCAAGGGCGTCACCGCCCGGAGGGCCCAGGAGATCGCCGGGAGCTTCCGCCATCACATGGGCCTGCGGCGGCTGATGGCCTTCCTGGCCCGGTACGAGCTGCCGCCGGTGCTGGCCATGCGGCTGCGCCAGCAGTACGGCGACGCGGCGCTGGAGAAGCTGCGGGAGGATCCCTACCTCCTCTCCGCCGACGCGTGCGGCGTGGCCTTCTCCGTGGCGGACGAGATCGCCATGGGCATGGGCATCCAGCCGGACAGCAGCCGGCGGCTCCAGGCGGCGGTGACCTTCGAGCTCAGCCACAACGAGAACAACGGCCACGTCTTCCTCCCCAGGGAGAAGCTCGTCGCCGCCACGGCCCAGCTCCTGGAGTGCGGCGCGGACCAGCCGGAGCTGGCCCTGGACGAGCTGATCGAGCGGGGGCTGGTGGTCCAGGAGCGGGTGGCGAACGTGGACGCGTGCTACCTCCGGCGGCTGTGGGAGGCGGAGACCTCCGTCCGGGAGCGGCTGGAGCTGCTGCTGTCCGCCCAGCCGGACCGCATCCGTTCCGCCGCCCGGACGGTGGACGAGCTGGAGCGGGCCCAGGGCATCACCTACGCCCCCCAGCAGAAGAAGGCCGTGGAGCTGGCGGCGCGGGAGGACGTGCTGATCCTCACCGGGGGCCCCGGCACCGGCAAGACGACGACGGTCCGGGGCATCGTGGCGCTGTTCCGGAAGATGGGGCTGGATGTCGTCCTGGCGGCTCCCACGGGCCGGGCGGCGAAGCGCATGAGCGAGCTCACCGGCATGGAGGCCCAGACGGTCCACCGCCTCCTGGGGATGAGCTGGAACGAGAGCACCCGGCAGGTGAGCTTCACCAAGACGGAGAAGGAGCCCCTGGAGGCCCATGCCGTCATCGTGGACGAGATGTCCATGGTGGATCTGCCGCTGTTCTCGGCGCTGCTCCGGGCCCTGCGGCCGGGCACCCGGCTGGTGCTGGTGGGGGACGCGGACCAGCTGCCCTCGGTGGGGGCGGGGAACGTGTTCTCGGACCTGATCCGGAGCGGGAGGATCGAGACGGTCTTCCTCCGGGAGGTCTTCCGCCAGGCGGAGCAGTCCGCCATCATCCGCAACGCCCACGCCGTGAACCTGGGGAAGGCGCCGGACCTGACGAACAACCAGGGGGACTTCTTCTTCCTCTGCCGCCGGGATCCGGAGCGGGCGGTGACGACCCTGGTGGAGCTGTGCAGGACCCGCCTGCCGGAGAAGATGGGGGTCCCGGCGGCGGAGATCCAGGTGCTGACCCCCACCCGGAAGGGCCCCATGGGGACCGTCGAGCTGAACCGGCGGCTCCAAGAGGCGCTGAACCCGAAGGCGCCGGGGAAGCGGGAGATCTCGTGGGGCGAGCGGCTGTTCCGGGAGGGCGACCGGGTGATGCAGACCCGGAACGATTACGACGTGGTCTGGGAAAAGGAAGACGGGACCATGGGCGCGGGGATGTTCAACGGGGACGTGGGGAAGATCGTGAAGATCGACGACTCCGGGGACTGGCTGGAGCTGGACTTCGACGGGCGGCGGGCGGTCTACGGCGCGGAGCAGCTCAACGAGGTGGACCTGGCCTTCGCCATGACGGTGCACAAGGCCCAGGGCAGCGAGTACCGCTGCGTGGTGCTGGCGGCGATGCCGGCAGCGCAGTCGCTGATGGTGCGGGGGGTGCTGTACACGGCGCTGACCCGGGCCAGGGAGCTGCTGGTCGTGGTAGGGGACGACGCGGCGGTCCGGGCCATGGCGGCGAACGACCGGCGGCAGCGGCGGTATTCCGGCCTGCGGTGGCGGCTGGCGAAGGGGACCGGCGGATGAAAGGCAAAGGCCGCTGTTTTACGGCGGCCCTTGCCTCAGCCTGTCGAAAAAGTAGAGGGAACTACATCGACGGGAAGGAAGAGAGTTACGAGAGGAACCCAGGAAGGGTTCCTTTCGTTTTGGATAAATAAGTTTTCAGGACTTTTTTAAAAGTTCTGAAAACTTGCTCAGGCTGTCGAAAAGACCTTTTCGACAGCCTGAGACAAGGGCCGCTGTTTTACGGCGGCCCTTGCCTTTTGTCGAAAATTATGGTATCGTATCACTCGAGAAGGCACTGTGCAAAAGGCGGGCGGTTGGCTGTACCCTCCGAAAGGAGGTGAGGCTGCATGCGGATCACGTTACACATCGGGCCCTTTACGGTCACGATCATCGTGAAAAGCAGAAACCGTCACTCTGCCAAGTGACGGTTTCAAAGTTGCTTTTGTTACCAGGACTTGAATGAGCTAACCGCCAGTCACGGTGCCCTCTCATGCTTATTATAGATGGACAGACCGATCCTGTCAAGTGTTTATGTGGACCCAAATGAGTCCCATTGAAAAATCGTTCCTACATAGAATAAAGCAGATGAACCCAAATGGGTCCTTTTGCGAGGTTGCTATGACGGAACAAAAAATCAAACAGGATATCTGCATCGGCGCGAACATCCGGGAGATCCGCCAGCGGCGTTGTCTGAAGCAGACGGAATTGGTGAGCCTCATGCAGCTGCAGGGCGTTTCCATGACAAGGGAGGCCCTGGTGAAGATCGAGCGGGGAGCACAGCACATCCAGGCGTCCCAGCTGAGGGCGATCCGGGATGCCCTGGAGACGACCTACGACGAACTGCTGGGATCATGAAGCTCATCGATGTCATGCTGGACCTCCTCTTCCCGCCCAAATGCCCCTTCTGCGGCAGGGTCCAGGATGCCCCCGGCATCTGCCCGGATTGCAGGGAGGATCTGCCCTGGACCGATGAGGCCCGCTCCCTCCGGGAACTGCGGGGCGGGCTCCTCTGCGCTGCTCCGCTGTGGTACGAGGGCTCCGTCCGGAAGGGCATCCGGCGCTTCAAGTTCCATGGCGGCCTCTCTGCCGCCGCGCCCCTGGGCGGGCTCATCGCCCAGGCCGCCGCGGAGCGCTTCTCCGGCGGGTTCGACACCGTGACCTGGGTCCCCGTCAGCGCAAAGCGCCTGCGCCGGAGGGGATACGACCAGGCCCGGCTCCTGGCGGAGGAGGCGTGCAGGCTCTGGGACGTGGAGCCGGAGCGCCTCCTGCGCAAGGTCCGGGACAACCCTGCCCAGTCCGGCCTGGACGGCGCCGGGGCCCGCTGGCAGAACACCCGGGGCGTTTACGAGGCTGTCGGGGACCTCTCCGGGAAGCGCATCCTCCTGATCGACGACGTCTGCACCACCGGCTCCACCCTCGTCTCCGCCGCCGGGGCCCTCCGGGAGGCGGGAGCGGAGGCGGTCGTCTGCGCCGCCGCGGCTTTCGCCGGGCCGGATGCGGAAAACGGGGGAGAAAAAGCGAAAGAATAGGCTTGCATTCTGGCGGTCCTGCCAGTATAATGTAGCTTGTAATTTTATAGGATCGCAGGCGGTCTGCCGCCTGTCAGCAGTTGGACTTAAGATAAATGGAGGAATTGCCCATGTCAAAGGATATCGGTATCGATCTTGGTACCGCTTCAGTTCTGGTATTTATAAGAGGCAAAGGCATCGTGCTGAACGAGCCCTCTGTCGTCGCCATGGATAAAAGCACCGGGAAGCTGCTGAAGGTGGGCATGGAGGCCCAGGAGATGCTGGGCCGGACCCCCGGCAACATCATCGCCATCCGCCCCCTGCGGGAGGGCGTCATCTCCGACTACGACATGACGGAGCGGATGCTCCGGGAGTTCATCCACAAGGTGGCCGGGGTCTCCGTCTTCAAGCCCCGGGTCATCATCTGCGTGCCCTCCGGCATCACGGAGGTCGAGGAGCGCGCCGTCATCGACGCGGGCATCTCCGCCGGCGCGCGGAAGGTCTACCTCATCGAGGAGCCTGTGGCCGCCGCCATCGGCGCGGGCATCGACATCGCCAAGCCCGACGGCCACATGGTGGTGGACATCGGCGGCGGCACGGCGGACATCGCCGTCATCTCCCTGGGCGGCGTGGTGGAGTCCGCCTCCATCAAGATCGCCGGGGACCAGCTCAACGAGGCCGTGGTGAAGTATATGCGCCGCAAGCACAACCTGCTGGTGGGCGAGCGCACCGCCGAGGAGATGAAGAAGCAGATCGGCTGCGTCTTCCCCAAGGAGGAGGAGGAGACCCTGGACGTGAAGGGCCGGTGCCTGCTGACGGGACTGCCCAAGGTGGTGGCGGTCAGCTCCACGGAGATGATGGACGCCTTCGAGGAGCCGGTGGAGCGCATCATGGAGGCCATCCACTCCGTGCTGGAGCGGACGCCGCCGGAGCTGGTGGCGGACATCTCCACCAACGGCATCGTGATGACCGGCGGCGGCAGCCTGGTGTCCGGCTTCGACAAGCTGGTCACGGCCCGGACGGGCATCCACACCATGATCGCCGAGGACGCGATCTCCTGCGTGGCCCTGGGCACCGGCAAGAGCCTGGAGACCCTGAACAGTATGCAGGACGGCACGATGAACCTGAGCCGGCGCAAGCAGATGAGCTGAAGATAAGACCGCCGGACGGCTGTTCGGCGGTCTTCCTCATGTCAAGGGAGGATACGATGGAACTAAGTGGACGGATCGAACGGATCGCCCGCATGGAGCGGTGCTTGAACGAAGCCTCCGCCGCGGCGGAGGCTTTGGCCCAGGCCCTGGACCGCTGCGCCGCCGCGCAGGCGGGGCTGGAGGAGCTGACGGCCTATTACGAGGACGGCCGGTGGAGGGAGGACTACGAGGAGGACGCCGCCGGGCGGCTCCCGCAGGACCTCAGGCGGGGCGTCCTCTCAGAGGACGCGGTCTACGACCTGCTGGCGGAGGTCAGGTGGCTGAAGGAGCGCCTGCGGAGACTGGGGGAGAGCTGAAGATCAGCTCTTCCCCAGTTTTTTCAGCGCCTCCAGGACTTCGCCGGATCTCGCGGCGGTGGCGGAGGGGTGGGCGCGCAGGATGCGCAGGGCCCGGTGATAGGGCGCGGCGGGACGGCTCCGGATCGCGGCCTCCCGTTCCCGGACCCGCCGGACGAGCTCCTCCAGCTCCGCCCTGCGCGCTTCCAGTTCCTCGCCGGTCAGCTCGGGGAGATCGTCCAGGTGGTCCCGGCAGGTCTCCAGCGCGCCGGAGATCGCGGACAGGATCTCCAGCTTGGCGTCCAGGCGGCGGCGGAGGGACGCCTCCACCCGTTCCGCCCGGGCCTGCCGGCGCTCCGCCAGCCCCTCCTCCAGACGCTCCTGGAGCTCCAGCCGCTCCAGCTCCGTCCGCTCCCGGAAGCGGCGCAGGTCGTCCTTGGCGAAGGCAGCATAGACCTCCGCCCGCTTCGCCAGGCGGCGCAGGTCCTCGTTCTCCTCCGCCAATCTGGCCAGCATGTCCCGCAGATCCAAAGCGGCCTGGACGGACCGGACCGCGTCCACAGTGAAGGCGGCGGTGAGGACGTGGGCCAGCGGGTCCACGCACAGGGCGGGGATCCGGGCCAGCAGCCGGGCCACGGGAGGGTGGAGGAAGCGCACCATCAGGATGGAGAAGAAGCCCCAGGCGATGGAGCTGGAAAGACAGATGTGGCCGTTGAGGTTGAACCGCTGGCTGGAATAGTCCCAATAGCGGACCTTGAAGATCCGCTCCATGACCGCGCCGGTGACGTACTCCAGCGCCGTGGCGGCGGCCATGCCGAAGAGCCAGACCAGCCGCAGATCCTCCGCCACGGGGATGGTGGCCAGCAGGATGATGATGGCCCCGGAGCCGTAGATGGGCAGCACGGGACCGTGGAGGAAGCCCCGGTCGACCCAGTGCCCCTGGCGGAGGGAGACATAGCAGGATTCCCAGATCCAGCCGCACAGGCAGTAGAAGAAGAACAACAGGACCCATTGTCCGGTGGTGTAGACGTACATAAGCTCCTCCCGATCGTTCAGAGGTCCAAGAGCTCCCCGATGATCTGGTTGGACACCAGGAAGCCTTGGGGGGTCAAGCGCCAGCGGCCCGCCTCTTGGACGGCGTAGCCCGCCGCCTCGCAGCGGCGCAGGAAGGGCAGGTACCGGGCGAAGGGACGGCGGGAGCGCTCCGCGTGCTCCGCCGGATCCAGGCCCCGGACGAGGCGGAGGGACAGCATCAGCCATTCCGCCTCCCGTTCGCGGGGGGACACGCGCTGGACCTCGGAGAGGATCTGGTCCCCCCGGAGGAACGCCCCCAGGTCCCGCGCCCAGGCGTACCGCACGCCCCGGAAGTCGGAGTGGGCCCCGGGGCCGAACCCGGCGTATTCCCCCAGGGTCCAGTATTTCAGGTTGTGCCGGGACTCCCGGCCCGGCCGGGCGAAGTTGGAGATCTCATACTGCCGGTAGCCCCGGGCCTCCAGGAAGGCGACCGTCTCAAGGTACATGTCCGCCTGGGTGCCGTCGTCCGGGAGGGCGTCCCGGCGGGCATAGAGGGGGGTGCCCTCCTCGGCCTTGAGACCGTAGCAGGAGAGGTGCTCCGGGGCCAGCTCCACGGCGGCGGCCAGGTTCGCCCGCCAGCGGGAGAGGCTTTGTCCCGGCAGGCCGTAGATGAGGTCGAGGGAAAGATCGTCGAAGCCCGCTTCCCGGACCGCCTCCACGGACGAGCGGACCTGGGCCATGGTGTGGACGCGGCCCAGGGACTCCAGTTCGCCGTCGTCGGCGGACTGCATCCCAAGGGAGACCCGGCTGAACCCCGCCCGCCGGAGGGAGGCCAGCGCCTCCGCGTCCGCGGCGGAGTCGGGGTTGGCCTCGAAGGAGATCTCGGCCCCCGGGTCCACGCCGCAGGCGGCATGGACCGCCTCCAGCAGGGCGGTCAGGCGGCGGGGGCCCAGATAGCTGGGGGTTCCGCCGCCGAAGTAGACGGTATCGGCTTCATAGCCGGAGAAGTCCGTCCCCAGCAGCTGGGCGCGGAGGGCGGAGACGTAAGCGTCCATGTCCCCCTCCCGGCGGGGGAGGGAGTAGAAGTCGCAGTAGACGCACTTCTGCCTGCAGAAGGGGACATGGATGTAGATGCCCAGGGGCCGGCTCATCGGGCGTTCTCCCGGACGCAGTCCACAGGGACGTCCATGCGCTCCGCCGTCTGCTCCGGGGTCTGCAGGCACAGGCCGCCGGTCAGGGTCTCGTTCGCGCCGAAGTCCGCGATGACCCGGAGCCCCAGGACCTCCTCATAGAACGCAAGGCTGCGCTCCATGTCCGTCACGGCCGGTAAAGTGTTTTTCAATTCCATGATCTCGTCCTCCGTTCCTTGGCCTCACGGCTCCTCATGTCATAGCCGGCACAGCGGGGGAGGATCCTTTGGATCCGCTCCCTTGCGGCGCGGCGCGCCCTGGCGGAGCTTTGGTCCGCCGGGCGGGAAGGAGCAGACGCTCCCTTCCGGCTTCGCTGACGATACCACGAACGCCGCCCGGACGCGGTCCTCGGGGCGGGACGCGGCCGCTCCCGCGGGGAATATTCCCGGCGGCGGGGGGAAAGCTATGGGAAACCAAGAAGGAAAAGAGGCGCTTTCCCATGGACATGTCTCCCAAGGAGTATCAGGCGTACGTCAAGCAGAAGTCTAAGAAATCCCCCATCGTCAAGGACGTGGCCCTGGCCTTCGTCATCGGCGGGGCCATCTGCGTGCTGGGCCAGGCCATCACCAACGGCTGGTCCTCCGCCGGGCTGAACAAGGAAGAGGCGGGCACCGCCGCCTCCTGCACGCTGGTGTTCCTCTCCGCCCTGCTGACGGGGCTGAACCTTTACAACAAGATCGCCCGCTTCGGCGGGGCGGGGACGCTGGTGCCGATCACCGGCTTTGCCAACGCCGTGGTGTCCCCGGCCATCGACTTCAAGAGCGAGGGCTTCGTCACCGGCATGGCGGCGAAGATGTTCACCGTGGCGGGGCCGGTCATCGTCTTCGGCACGGTGGCCAGCGTGCTGTACGGCGTGATCTTGCAGCTGTTCCGGCTCTGAGGTCCCCCGGATAGGGAAGTCCTCGGATCGAAAGCGAGAGGGGACCCTCCCGGCCCCCTCTCGCGGCGCGCCTGCGCCCCGCCGCGGGCATCCCCGCTCCTCCTGCGGGCGGGTGCGCCCACGCCGGGGCTTGGGCACACCGTCCCTACTGGGATCCTCCCCGCATCTTCCGCTGGATGTCGAAGATGTTCTGGGTGATCTTCCCCTCGTCGGCCTCCGTCAGCTCCAGGAACTGGCAGCCGTACTCATAAGGGCCGTCCTCCTTCTCGATGACCCGGAGCACCTGGCAGAACATGACGGAGTTGTCCCGGTCCTCGGAGAGCTGCACGTTCAGCAGGAGCTTGTCGCCCTCCCAGTATTGCTGCTCGGCGGCGATGCGGGCCCCGCCCACGCTGATGTTCAGCAGCTTGCAGGGCGCCTCCCCGGCGTTCCGGCCGCTGAACTTGGTGATATGGGCGTCGAGGTCCGTGTCCAGGCGGAAGAAGGCCCGGTCGTTCCCCACCCGGTTCACCACCAGCTCCTCCACCTTCCAGATGTGCTTGGGCATGGGGGTGATGACGCCCTCCATGTAGACCGCCTTTTTGGTGTGGTCATGATAGCCCCGGATGCGGACCCGGACGGGCTCCGTATCCTCCGGGAGAGCGGAGTCGAAGTACTGGTGCAGCTCCGCCGTGGTCCCCCGGGGGTACATCAGCTTGGCGACGAACAGCAGCTGTCCGTCGAAAGCCGTGACCTCCACCCGCATGTGGGCGTAGTCGGCGGGGTCGGTAGAGAGCTGGGGCTGGACGGCCGGCGGCGGGGGCGCTCCTTCCCGGCGGCTCCTGAACAGATCGAGTATTCCCACGTGGCATCCCTTTCCTTATTTTTCAGATGATAGGGCCATTATAATGGATAGCCCGAAGGAAGGCAAGTGGGATTTGCAACTATAGAAAAAGCGGAGGGACCTTCGTCCCTCCGCCCCAGCCTGTCGAAAAAGTAGGAGAAACTACATCGACGGGAAGGAAGAGAGCTACGAGAGGGACCCAGGAAGGGTCCCTTTCGTTTCCGATAAATAAGTTTTCAGAACTTTCAAAAAAGTTCTGAAAACTTGCTCAGGCTGTCGAAAAGACTTTTCGACAGCCTGAAGCGGAGGGACCTTCGTCCCTCCGCTTCGCTCAGGCGAACAGCGCGTTGAAGCGCTCCACGGCGTCGTCGGCGGCGTCGCCCGCGGCCATCATGACGCAGGTGCCCTGGGTGACGATGCGGGAGTTTTTCCGCCAGCCCTCGATGGTCTCGGGATACCAGGCCCCGCCGGGATTTTCCTCGTCGCCGACCTGGTAGTCGATGCGGGCCTGGAAGATCTCCTCGACGGTCTTGGCGTCCTCGGCGTCCTCGACCTCCACCAGGGCGATCTCGCCCACGGCGGCGGAGATGGCAGCGGTGTTCACCAGGCACTGCTTCAGGCTGAGGTCCGACAGTCCGGGGTAGAAGCTGTCCAGCACTTCTCCCTCCAGGGGCATCAGGCTGGGCCACTCGGTCTCTGCCAGCAGGGCATCATAGAATCCGGCGAGGTCCACGTCCTCCTGGGGGGCGGGGCCCTCGGGGGCTTCGGGGGCGTCCGCTCCCGGGGAGCCGTCCCCGGGGGCGCTGGTCCCGGGGGCGTCCGTCCCCGGGGCGCCGTCTGCGGGCGCGCCGCCTTGGGCGGTATATCCGCCGCAGGCGGACAGGGAGAGGGCAAGGGCCAGCGCCAGCATCAGCGCAAAAAGTTTCGTTTTCATAGTCGTCCTCCTGATCGAAGTCTTTGTTTGGCTGCTTCCGATAGTTTGACGCAGGGCCCGGGGGAAAGGTTCCCGTTTCGGGAAAAGATCTGCACGAAAAAAGAGGCGGCAGACCGCCGCCCCTTTGGATATCCTGCATCAAGCCTCGTCCTCCAGCTGGAAGGCCGCCCGGACGAAGGCGTCCACCTCCTCCACCGTGTCGAAGCAGGCGATGGCGACCTGGTTGCCCATGGTGCCCGCCAGGGCGTCGGGCATCCGGGTGAAGAGCCGGGCATGACCGCCGCAGCGGGCCTCCAGCTGGGGCAGGGTGAGGACGTAACGGTTCTCGTCCCGCCGCCCGGCGTAGACACAGTAGCTGTGGGGGCCGTCATAGGTGTGGCGCAGCTCGTCGAAGGCCACCATGTCCGCCCAGATCTGGTACACGTCGGCGCTCTGGCCGAAGTTCAGCATGTCCGGCGTGTAGCCGCCGGCGGGACGCATGTTGACCTCCAGGGCCACGATGTCCCCCACGCGGCCCAGGCCCGGCTTGTCCGCCGTCAGGCGGAAGAACTCCAGGTGGAAGAAGCGGCTGAACGCGCCGAAGGCTTTCAGCGTGGCCCGGCCCGCGGCCTCCACGTCGGCGGGGACCTCCTTGTCCACATAATAATAGGTAGGCACGCCCTCGTTCACCATGTCCATGATGGAGTTCCGGGTGATGTGGCTGGCGGCGAACAGGACGTCCCCCCTCGAATCGCAGATGCCGTCGTAGGTGGTGACGGAGCCGGAGACGTATTCCTCCATCAGATAGGGCACCGGCGGCGGGTCCCGGAAGAACTCCCGCATGTCCTCGTCGCTCTTGAGCCGCCAGGTGGCGATGGCCCCTACGCCGTTGTCGGGCTTGACGATGATGGGATAGCCCACCTCGTGGGCGAAGGCCAGCCCGGCCTCCAGGTCCGTGACGGGAGCGTACCGGGCGCAGGGGAGCCCGGCCTTTTTATAGAACTCCTTCATGGCCGTCTTGCTCTTGAACCGCTCGATCTGGTCGGCCTTCAGGCCGGTGGTGATGTTGAAATCCGTGCGGAGCTGGGCGTCCAGCTCCAGCCAGTATTCGTTGTTGCTCTCCACCCAGTCGATCTTGCCGTACTGCCCGGTGAAGTAGCCCAGGGCCCGGAGCACCTGATCGTAGTCCTCCAGGCTGTCCACCCGGTAATACTCGCGGAGGACCTTTTTCAGGTCGGGGTGGAGCTCGTCATAGGACGCGTCGCCCACGCCCAGGATGTTGACGCCGTTCTCCCGCAGGCGGATGCAGAACCAGCGGT
This sequence comes from uncultured Oscillibacter sp., assembly GCF_910584465.1. Taxonomy (GTDB): domain Bacteria; phylum Bacillota; class Clostridia; order Oscillospirales; family Oscillospiraceae; genus Oscillibacter. Next base: position 399 of record NZ_CAJUBK010000018.1, on the reverse strand, counting down.
AAGCCTCGGGGAAGTTGGGTGAGATGAAAACGAAGTTCATGAGGGGGAGTCCTCCTTTGTTTAGCGCTTCATAGCATTGAATTATAGACCTCTCCAAGGAGGATTGCAAGAGGGAAAGTGGGGGAGGACGGCCCCGGATGCCCAGAGGGGGGGAATTTACAGAAACTTCATGAAACCTCCTTGAGACTTTCCGGCTTCTGTGATATACTGCGATATAATTTCGCCGCTCATCACCTTTGGCTCGAGATACGCGGTCCCCCTTGAAAGGAGCGATCCCATATATGGACCAAAACAACAACAATAAGAAGCCGGACAGCGGCAGGAACAACAACTGGCGGGGCTTTATCCACCTGATCTGCTGGGCGGTGCTGCTGGCGGCCCTGGTGAGCTACGCCACCA